>DASYML010000269.1:0-16292 GCA_036009045.1 Pyrinomonadaceae bacterium | reverse complement strand
CAGGAGTCTGGAGTCAAGAGCTAAAAGAGAGTTCTTGTTTTTGACTCATGACTCCAGACTCCGAGACTCCTGACTCTAGAGGTGTGAGAGATGTCTATCCAACGCAACGACTGGTCCTTGCAGCGCAAGGGAATCATTGACCAGGACCGTCATAAAGAGCGCGTCAAAGAGGCCATCAAAAAGAATCTAGGCTCTATCGTCTCGAACGAGGCGATTATTCTTTCGGACGGGAAGCGGACGGTCAAAGTGCCCATCCGCGCGCTTGACGAGTACAAGTTCCGTTTCGATTACCGGAAGAAGAAACACGTCGGGCAGGGCGACGGCAAGACGCGCGTCGGCGATGTCATCGCGCGCGAAGGCCAGCCCGGACAGGGGACCGGTGGTGGACCCGCAGGGCAGGGTGACGGCGGCGAGTATTACGAAGCCGAAGTCAACATAGACGAAATCGCCGCGCTCATCTTTGAAGATTTGCACCTGCCCTTCCTGGAAGAGAAGGCGAAGAAGGCGGTCCAGTCCAAGACCACGCGCTTTAACGAGATTCGCCGCACGGGCGTCATGGCGAACCTCGACAAGCGGCGCATGATTCTCGAAAACATACGACGCAACGCGCGCGAGGGCGGCCACGCGCGCTTCGGTGATGTCAAAAAAGAGGACCTGCGCTTCAAGACCTGGGAAGAAAATTTGCGTTATGAATCGAATGCCGTCGTGATGGCTTTGATGGATGTGTCGGGTTCGATGGGCGAGTTTAAAAAGTATATCGCGCGCTCCTTCTTCTTCTGGATGGTTCGCTTTTTAAGGACCAAATATGACAACGTCGAGATAGTCTTTATCTCGCATCACACGGAGGCGCGCGAGGTCACGGAAGAGCAGTTCTTTACGCAGGGCGAATCTGGCGGGACGGTCGTCTCCTCCGCCTATCAACTCGCGCTCGACATCATCAAGGCCCGCTATGCGCCGCACGACTGGAATATCTACCCGTTTCATTTTTCGGACGGCGACAACTACTACTCCGACAACGAAGAGGCCGTGCGTCTCGCGGAGCAACTCATCACGACCTGCAATCTTTTCGGCTATGGCGAAATCGGCGAAGAAGGCGCGTCCAGCTATCGTCGCTCTTCCGGCGCGCTGCTCTCAATTTTCAATGACCGCTTGAAGAAGAAAGAACGCTTCGTCGGCGTCCGCATAGATGATAAAGAGGATGTCTATCCCGCGCTCAAGCAGTTCTTCGGCCAGCGCGGCGAGGAAGCCTGAACGATTTATGGAAGACCGCGAAATAAAGGACCTCGAAAAGTCTCTCGAACAGATTTGGGAAGTGGCTGGTAAGTTCGGTCTTGACCCGTTCCCGACGCGGTTCGAGATCGTGCCCGCGTCCGTCATGTACGAGATAGGTTCCTATGCCTTGCCCGGCAGGTATTCGCACTGGACCTTCGGCAAAGCTTACCATCGCATGAAGACGATGTACGACTTCGGCCTCTCGAAGATTTACGAGGTCGTCATCAATACCAATCCGTCTTATGGATTCCTGCTCGAAACCAACAGCCCCATTCAGAACAAAATGGTCATGGCGCACGTCCTCGGCCACGTTGATTTTTTCAAGAACAACGTCTACTTCTCCAAGACGAATCGCCGCATGGTCGAAAGCGTCTCGACGCATTCCGGTCGCATGACCGAATACGAATTCAAGTACGGGCGCAAGCGCGTCGAAAGATTGCTCGACGCGGTGCTCTCCATAGAAGAACACATAGACCCCAACTTTTTCATCAAGCGCTTGAACCCGCGCGAGGAGCGCAGGGAAAAGCGCGCGCCCGTCGAAGGTCGCTATGACGACCTCTGGAAAATGGGCCTGACGCGCGAACCCGAAATCGTCCTCGAAGACAAACCGCGCGGCGATACTTTGCCGGAGAAGGATCTCATCTACTACATCATGCGCAACTCGCCCGGCCTCGAAGACTGGCAGCGCGACGTGATGGCGATGATTCACGAAGAGATGGAATACTTCATCCCGCAAATGCAGACCAAGACGATGAACGAAGGATGGGCCTCGCTTTTTCATGCGCGCATCATGCGCGAACTGGACCTGCCCGACAAAGAGCATCTGGAGTTTGCGGAGCTACATTCGGGCGTCGTCTCGCCGCACAAAGGTCAACTCAATCCTTATTACCTTGGATACAAAATTTTCGAGGACATAGAGCGACGCTGGGACCATCCGACGGGTGAAGAGAAGGAGAAGCAAGGTCGGCGCGAAGGCATGGGCCGCGAGAAGATTTTCGAGGTCCGCGAGCTTGATAACGATGTCTCGTTCTTACGCAACTACCTGACCGAAGAACTGTGCGAAGAATTGGACCTCTTCGTTTACGAATTGATAGAAGAAGAGGAATGGACCATCACCGAAAAACGCTGGGAGCGAGTCCGCGATCAACTCGTCGCCAACATGACCAACTTCGGCTTCCCTTATCTCGTCATCGCCGACAGCGATTACAACAACAACCGCGAACTCTTCATCAAGCACGCCTATGAAGGCACGGAACTCGATTCACGCTACGCGCGCAAGGCGCTCGAACACGTCTACACACTCTGGGGCCGCCCCGTCCATCTCGAAACCGTCGTAGACGACGACCGCCTCACACTGCACTACGACGGCGAAGAACACAGCGAAGATTGAAGCTACCTCTACTTTGAAATACACTGACGATTGTTTGCTCTCCATATTAAATTCGACGAAGGCTGGACCGATGAAAATGGCATCGAAAAATAGTTCTCCGCGCAGGAGTTGGACGAGCCTGTGTGTGCTGCTCTCTCTGTTGATGATGATGCCCGTGCAGGGGTTTGCGTGGAGCAGGCCGGGCCATAACGTGGTCGCGCGCATCGCGGACAAGATGCTGGAGGAGAATGCCAGGCAGGGCGTCAAGAATTTTTTGAACCTGAACGCGGATGAGTTGTGGAAGATTTCGACTTGGGCGGATGACGTGCGCCATGTGGACTTCGATGAGAACTTTCAGATGAAGCAGTTTCGCCCGGAGACCTCGCAGTGGCACTTCGTGGACATCCCTTTGTTCAAGTTCGGGACCTACGACTTTGAGAGCGAGTATGACGAGGCGAAGGATTGCGCGCCGACGCGTTATGGCGATTGCGCCATCCGGGCCATCGTCCAGTTTCAAGACATCCTGCGCGAATCAGCCGCTAATCCGAAGGCGAACACCAACGCCGATTTGATGGCCCAACTCAAGACCACCAAAGCCGGAACCCGCGAATATTTTAACGCCCTCAATCAGATAGAGGCCCGTTTGAAGGGAGCCGAGGCGATTAAATTTCTGGTCCATTTTATAGGCGACCTGCACCAGCCCCTGCACACCATCTCAAATTGTTACGACGCCCAATGCACACGTTCGGATGCCGGTGGTAACAGGGTCAGCGTGCGGCTCAAGTGGACGGGCTACGCCTGGGACAAGAACTCCACGACGCCGACGGATAAGATGACGAATCTGCACTCGACCTGGGATGGCGATTTCGTGGAGAGAGATATTCAGGAGCTTATCAAAAACAAGAAGATAAGCCCGAAGGATAATTCCAGGGAGGCGCGCGAGGAAGCCTACGCCGAATGGCTCATGAAATATATTCAAACACCTGCGGCGGAGGCCAACTTGATGGATGTCGTTGGCTGGACCAGAAAAACTCACCAGCAGGCGGTGCAAGCCTATGGCCCCGTGGTGGCGAAGTTGAAGGCGTCGAAAAAATATCAGTTGGACGATAAAGAAGTGATAGACCTGGACGACAAGTATTTCGACGATAACATAGAGAACGGTGTGCGCAGGCAGTTGGTGCTGGCGGGCATACGTCTCGCCAAAGTCCTCAACGCAACGCTCGTCAAGCCGCAACAGAAGGCCTCTCAGTAAAGTCACTGTGCCGGAGTTGTCATCTCAGGAAGGCCACAAAATAATTGACATCGAAAAAAAAAGGGGAGCATAATTAATTGAAAATGAGTTTGGTGAAGAGATGTGTCTGAAACAATACGCTCTGACGCCGATTTGAACGCTCACCAACTGCTCACCAACAATGGCACGTCTATAGTGCGCGCTTCGATTGATCCATTCCTCCTCAAGATTGCGGAGTGACACTATTCTCGCGGCATCTGTTTTCCCACAACTGAATAAAGAGAGGAGTTCCTCATGCCACGCTTCCACGTAAAGATTGCAGGTCGAGACTACAACGCGATGGCCGACCTCGTGCGTAAGTATCAGGTCAACGTTGCACGCCACACCGTAGAGTCGCTCGCAGATGGCAGCTATCGCATTGACGCGCACGCGACTGGCACGCAGATACGACGCCTGGAGACAGCCGGATACCACGTTGACCGCTACGAGGACGCGGATAAATCCGGCAAGGCTCGCCAGGCCGAAATTAGAAAGATCGGGAAAGGAAAAAAAAGCCTGACTGAAGCTGGCGTGGTCGCAACGGCAGGCCAGTATCTGAGCGTCGCAGAGGTCGAAGCGGCTCTGACCGCCGTCGCCGCCCCGCCCAATGATGCCTTCACAAAGCTGCTCACACTGCCTAGTAAGACCTGGGAGAATCGCGTCTGCCATGCGCTCAAGATTGGAAAGGGCAGCGGCAACAATCGTCCGGGCATCTACTTTCTGGGCGGCGTCCATGCGCGCGAGTGGGGAAGCTGCGACATCTTAATCAACTTCGTCCAGTTGCTGACTCAAGCCTATCGCTCGAACACAACTATCACTCTGGGAACCAAGACCTACACGGCGGCGCAGATTCAGAGTATCGTCAACGGCAAAGATATTTATGTCTTTCCACAGGCGAACCCGGACGGGCGCAACTACAGCATGACGAAAGAGGCGATGTGGCGCAAGAACCGGCGGCCTGCGCCAGCCGGTCATCCGCAATCTAAATGCGTCGGCGTGGACATCAATCGCAACTATGACTTCATGTGGGACTATCCGAAGTACTTCGACCCGTCGGCCCCCATAGTAAATTCTCAAAACCCTTGCGACCATGATGTGTACATTGGCCCCAGTTCCATCTCGGAGCCTGAGACGAAAAACGCTGTCTGGCTGTTCGATCAGTTTCCCAATATCCGCTACTTCATAGACATTCACAGCTACTCCGAGGACATCCTTTACAACTGGGGGGATGACACCAATCAGACGACCGATCCGACCATGAATTTTCAAAACGCGGCTTTCAATGGCAAGCGCGGGATAGCTACCGACAAGACTTACAAGGAGTTCATTAATGCCGCCGATAGCACCGCCGTCATCGCGCTGGCTAACAACATGAGGGATGTCATCAAGACGGTGCGTGGCCGCACATATCTGGTCGAGCAGTCAGTGGGCTTATATCCCACGGCAGGCACGTCCGATGATTATGCCTTCAGCCGCCACTTCGTTGATCCGGGCAAAGCGAAGATATATTCCTACACCATCGAGTGGGGCAGCGCGAACAACCCGACGCCATTCCATCCATCGTACGCAGAGATGCAAGTTATCATCAGGGAGATCACGCTCGCACTTTTGGAGTTCTGCTTGAAAGCTGCCTAGAAGCGCTTCGACCTCAAAAGCTTTTTGAGGGACCGGAAAAGAAATGAGGCCAGCGCCTTTTAAATTACACGCCTATTGGCCCTGCGCGAATTCCAGCAATCGGCTGAAGCTCTCCGCGTAGAAGTCCGCCGGAAACCTCTGCCGCACGTCCATCTCGCGGAAGCCTTCGCCACCGAGCGCCACGCGTGCGCCGCATTCTTCGGCAGCCCTGCGGACCTGCGGATAGTCACGCACGTTTCTGTCAAGCGCGACGTTGACGCTCGAAGAGAGACAGACGAGTTGCGGGCAATGCTTTTCGATGGTGATGGCGAGGGCGAAGAGCGGTGTGTTCGCGCCGAAGTTTCTGACGACCCAGCCCTCGCTCTCAAGCAGGATTTGCACGCAGAGCACAGGGATGTCATGCAATTCTTCTTCGACGGCGCAGCAGATGGCTGAACGCCCGTGCGTCTGCTCCGGCCTGAGCAGTTGGCCCAGCGCCTCCAGAGACCTGATCGCGGTGCGTGAGGCGAGGTGTTCGTCCGCGACGGACATCTCGCCGCCATGCCACTGCTCACCCACGCGATGCATCGCGCCCGCTAATGTCTGGTCCAGAATCTGCGCCAGAGGAATTTTGTCCAGATACAGCTTGAGCAGGATGTTGGTCGCGACATCTTCCGCGCCCTGTGCGAGGGCTGCAAAAAAACGTTCGTTCGCCTCGCCCACATCCGTGGCTTTGAGTGCGCTCTTGAGCGCGCGGGCGCGTGTCATCTTGCTCGCCTCGGCAGACGCGCCGAGCCCGCGCTCCCTCTGGAATCTGGCGATCTCCTGAAGGGCGAAGCGGCGATGCCCGCCCAGAGTTTTGCCCGGACGCAAATGGCCCGCGTCGGCCCAGCGCTTGATTGTCGCCTCGCTGACCTGCCATAAACGCGCCAACTGCTGCGTCGTCAAGAATTGTCGGGTCTCATCTTTCATCAGAAACGTAATGAGCTTTTTAAGCGTTTACCGGAACATTCCTCTGGCCGACGCCGCCAGGTTTTCATCATTTCACTGTAACAATGAAATAGGGTATTTCTGACAAGCTTTCGTGATGAACGTTTTGAGCGATTCATATATGATGGTTAGCATAGTCAAAAGCGCCTGCAATGTGCAAGCGCCGGGGGCATTTGAAAGGCACGAAATGGAAAGCTCTATGGGAAAACAACGAAGACCGATTGGCGGCTTTTTCATTGTCGGGGTCTCGCTGGCGTTGCTCTTCGGAGTCGCGCTCTTGAAGGCTCGCGTGCGATAAACAAAGGGGTCATCATCACACATCAGGGGGAATAGATTTATGGCACAGGCAACAGCTACACGTTTGGAAAATCAGGCGAGCGCACAGGATCAGGGTCAGACGGATGTCGCGGAGTCCATGCTGCGCACGATAGATAAATCAACACAACAGTCAACTGGCATCAGCCTCTTTCACATCCTGACGCTCGGCTCGATTGGGGCGTCCATCGCGCTCTTTCTCGCGGGCAAGAAGGAGGCTGGAATCTTCGTCGGATTGTGGCCGCCGACCTTCCAGGCGCTCAAGGCCGTGACGGAAAAGAAGAACCGGGAAGAATAGCTTTTCGGTTGCACACTTCGTTTCTCAAAAACGTTTCCCCCGCGTTTTTGAGAAACAGCAAAAGGGACGCGTTTGTGGCGAGCGCGTCCCTTTTGCTTGGCCCGCGAACCTTTCAAGCTCATCAACTCTTTTTGAAGACACCCTCACACCAAAACCTTTTCTGGTCCAGAGCTTAAAACTGGTCCTCTTATTACTATTAGCAAATGGGTGTCACTCCTGTCAGTACCGCCTGCGGTAGCGGGCGGATCAGGCGCGCCCGGAGAACCCGCCCAGCTTAAGCAGGCGGGACTGACAGGTATGCTCTACCGGAGTGCTCCCATGCTATTGCATACGGCTGTAGTTTAGTCCATACGCAGCGCCTGGCCCACGGAAGGGTCGCGCCGCACGCGCCAGATCTTCGAGTCCAGATAATAGTGTATGAAGGCGTAGCCCCATAAGTGAGAGATGAAGAGTTGCGCCAGCAGCGTCCTCTGTTTTTCGGGCGCGAGAAAATACTGGCGAGGGCCTTGATACCAGAGTCCGAAGAGAATCCCGAAGGCTATGTAATAAAGCACGCGGCGGCTGATCAGTTCGGCTGCGCCGTAGCGTTCTCGCCGGTCATCGCCCGCAAGATATTTCCGGTTGTGAAACCAGATCAGGCGATGATATTGCAGGTTGTGATAGATGGTTAAGATGGCGACGATAGCGATGGGCTTATGCGGCATCGGCGTCAGCAGGACGACCCAGTGCATCGGAATCGCCGCCGCCAGCAGCAGGTACTTCGGCACGTTCAGGGCCTGGCCCTGCAAGGCACGCTGGACCTGCCGCGCGGTCCAGGCGACGGCTGCCAGGATAGTGGCGACGAGCAGGATGGTCGCCAGCACGCTGAAACTTCCGTGCAGGGTCGCGGGCACGCGCGTCATGGCCTCCTCATCGCTGGCGACGAAAGCCACGAACGGGTATGTGAAAGCGAGCAGCAGAAAGATACGGTCGAGCGCGTTGTCCAGGGGCGCGAGGTCCTGGTTCTTCTTTTTATAGAGGACCATAAATCCGTAGTGCTGCTTGACGAGATGATAATAGGCCCACAGCGCGGCGAGAAAAAAGAAGACCAGCCCAAAGCCTGCGAGGACCATAACTGGACCAACCAGGAAAAAGAGGAGCGACCAACAGAGCAGCCGCCCGCGCGACTTGCGCTCCGAACGGTCGAAGTAGGTCCGCGAGAAAGTCCCGAAGACGTGCGGCGCGTCAATCAGGATGGCCCACACGGCAGCCATCCAGTAGAGCGGGAGCAGCCCCGTCAGGTAGAGCGCGAGGAGCGCATAGCTGGAAACGACAGAGCCTATGAACCACAACATGTCATCGCGCGCATTGATAATCCAGCGCAGCGAAAGGGCTTTGGTTTGTGTCTCACCGGCGATTATTTGCGTGGTCGCGGACATGTCTGCACCCGAAAAGTTTTTGGACCAGAAATTTTGATAGACAAGCTCAAGCAGCGCGCCTCATAATAGTTATTCCCGACGATGCGAGAGAAGATGATTTTAGCATCAACGAGTGATGCGCGCTAAAGATGTGTGCGCGCGTGCGGAAGAAAAATTTTATGCCTGCGAATGACGAAGCCTTAAACGACCTGTTAGCTCTACTCTTTCAGGCCCACCCGTGGCACGGAGTGACGCCCGGAGACGACGCGCCTGAGACGCTCAACGTCTTTATAGAGATAGTTCCGACGGATGCCGTCAAGTATGAACTGGACAAGGTCGCGGGTCACTTGCGCGTGGACAGGCCGCACCGTTACTCAAGCCTCTGTCCCACGCTCTACGGCTTTATCCCGCAAACCTATTGCGGCAACGAGGTCGCGGAACTCTGCATGACGCGCACGGGCCTCTGCGACATACGCGGCGACGGCGACCCGATGGACATTTGCGTGCTGACGGAGAAAACATTCGCTCACGGCAACCTGCTGGTCCGCGTCAAACCCATCGGCGGCCTACGCATGATTGATGGAAGAGAGGCGGACGACAAGATTATCGCCGTCCTCGAATCCGATGTCGCGTATGGACACATCAAAGACATCAGCGAGTGCCCGCAGGGGTTGGTTGATCGCCTCAGCCATTATTTCCTGACCTACAAACAACTGCCGCAGGACGCCCCGCGCCGCGTCGAAATCGCCGGAGTCTACAACCGCGCGGAAGCATCCGAAGTCATCGCCCGCAGCCTCCGCGACTATCGCACAAGATACGGCCCACCCGAAAGAAGAGTCAGCGAACTCCGCCGCTTATTAACAGAAGGGTGAAAGGCAGAGGCTAGAGGTTAGAGGCTAGAGGCTGGTTAAGAACAGTTGTCTTTTAGTAGCCTCTAGCCTCTGCTTTCACGCTTTATTGACCATCTCTTCGATGCCGCAGTGAGGGCAGAGGAGAGTACGGCGGGAGGCGTCGCGCCAGCGCGCGAGGGCCTGGGTGGAGAGAGTCGTCTCCTTATCTTCGGCCTCGCCTTCTGTGTGGAAGCGAGCGCGCGCGTTGTCGTCGCTCACAGGAGGCGCGTCCATCTCAGGATAGCAATGCTTGCATACCCACCCGTAGCCGGAGTTGATGAAATGGTCCGTCTCCATTACAAGGGGTTGGGGATAGGCGTTAGGGGTTAGAATAAGTTTACTTCCAACCCCCAATTCCTAACCCCTATCCCCGCTTTCTATTTACCGTCTTGGGTTGGGGCGATGAGAGTCCGTCGAGCCGTCCGTCAGTCGGACGGAGAGCGTGGTGCGACCGTTGTCGCGTGCGACCTCGACCTTCACGACATCGCCGACCTGATGCTTGTCTAGAAGGCGGAAGAGGTCGTCGGAATTGCTGATCTGCTCGCCGTCAATGTTGGTGATGATGTCGCCGAGCGCGATGTCTCCGTCAACCGTCTGCCGTGTCCCGCGCATGCCCGCTGCCGCCGCCGGGCCGTTCGGGTCCATCTGGTAAATCAGCACGCCGTCAGAGACCGGGAGACGCACTTCCGAACGGTCTATGTTTTTGACGTTGTAGGGGATGATGCCGAGGACTGGACGACGCACGACGCCGTTCTGAATCAGTTGGGGCACGATGCGCTTGGCGATGTTGACGGGGATGGCAAAGCCTACGCCCACGGACCCGCCAGCGGGTGAAAGGATTTGCGAGTTGATGCCGATCATGCGTCCGTGCGAATCGAGCAGGGGTCCGCCCGAATTGCCGGGGTTGATGGAAGCGTCGGTCTGAATCGCTCCTTCAATCGGGCGATTGTTGCGCGCGCGGATGGGTCTCTGAAGACCGCTGATGACGCCCGTCGTGAGCGTCCGGTCCAGGCCGAAAGGATTGCCGATGGCGAGCACTTTCTGCCCGACCACGAGCTTGTCCGAGTCTCCCAGGGGAACGACCGTCAATTGCTCGCGCGGCGCGGTCACTTTAATCACCGCGAGGTCCGTGCTGGGGTCGCCGCCGACCACCTTCGCCGGGAAAGTTTTATTACCGCCAAAGTTGACCATCAATTTTTGCGCGCCCTCTATCACATGATAGTTGGTCAGGATGTTGCCCTGGTCGTCTATCACTGAGCCTGAGCCGGAACCCTGTCCCTCTTCGATCTGTCCGAAGAAATCCTGCGTGTAAGAGGTCGAGGTGATAAAGACGACGCCGGGCGAGAGCGCCTTGTAGACTTCTATATTGTTCTGTTCGTCTGAGGCCGTGGTGGGGTCCGTGATGCCCGAAGGCGCATCCGTCGAGTAGGCGGCGCTGCTGGACTGGAAGCGTGAGCCGAAGCGGTCTATGCAGGCGACAGTACCCGCCGCAAAGAGACCCGAAAGCAAGGCGATGAGGAGAATTTGTCTGGCAGAGAGTTTGTACATGGCTTTATTCTCTTCTTTTCAAAAATAATAGAATGGCGGCTGAGCCGTATTCCTCAATAAGATGCGCGCGGCCCCGCCAGCGGTTGCGTCCGTGCCGATTGCGGATTGGCGATTGCGGATGAGAAGAATACTGCTCCTTTAATCCGCAATCCGCAATCTTATAATTCGCTTGTGGCTCTGGAAAAGTTCCCGTGCAAGCTCTCAGGAAAAGATGGCGAACATGGCTTGCGGGAGGGTGTTGAGATAGGCCAGAAGTTTTTCCGGTCCGTGCCAGCCGAGGGCGGAGAGGCCCGTCGCCGCGTGTACGAACATCAGCGACAGGTAAATGCCCAGGACCAATTTCATGCCGCGCTGGGCCAGCCGTAGATGAGAGCAGCGATAGAGTAGATAAGCCGCGAAGGCCCCGATGGAGAGTTTGACGACGAGGAACGGCGCATCGCCCATCCTGAGCAGATGAGCCATCAAACCGTTGCCCTCCGTGGCGATGTTGGCGCGGACCCAGATAATCGTCAATTGCGCGTCGAGCCAGTTCAGAGAAAACAACAGAATGCTTTTAGTGAGAGCGCTCATCCGAGAGCATCTCCTTCGCGTATAAACTTTTTAAATCTCGCGCCCTTATTAACAATCAGACCCCCAAAGGCAAAAAATGCCCTGGGGGGTCTGATTCCAAGGGAGGAGCGAGACAGCTACCTTTGTATCGAATAGAAAGTTTGAATCAGCGCGTGATTCCTGAAACCGCGTGGGGCTTTTTTATCCAGACCGCAAAAATCTTCAAGACCGCACAGTGTGCGCGGCTCAAGGCGCACGGGCGCTCATGCGCCGGAAAGGCTTTCAGGAGACGGCCTCTTCTTCCGGGGGGATGATGCGGAGGTTGGGCGAGTCCTGTAGGACGCGCGTGCCGGGCGGGACGGAGTGCGTGAGCCAGACGTTGCCGCCGATGACGCTCCCGCGCCCGATGATCGTCTCGCCGCCGAGGATAGTCGCGCCCGCGTAAATCACCACGTCGTCTTCAATCGTCGGATGCCGCTTGGTATCGCGCACGAGTTGGCCCGCCGCGTCCTTATCGAAGGAGAACGCGCCGAGCGTGACGCCCTGATAGAGTTTGACGTTATCTCCGATGATGGCCGTCCCGCCGATGACGACGCCCGTCCCGTGGTCTATGAAGAAGCGCGAGCCGATGCGCGTGCCCGGATGTATGTCTATGCCGGTGCGGTGGTGCGCGTGCTCCGTCATGATGCGCGGGATGAGCGGGACGCGCAATTTGTATAACTCATGCGCCAGCCGATAAACCATCACGGCGTAGATGCTCGGATAGCTGAAGATGATTTCGTCCATGCACGCCGCCGCAGGGTCACCCTCGTAAGCGGCCTGCACGTCCGTTGCCAGGATTCGGCGCAGGTGCGGAAGCCGGGCCAGAAATTCCGACGCACATTCCGGGGCTTCGAGGTCCGTGATCCTGCATGCCGTGTCCAGTTTGGTCCCGTGGTCTATGGCGCGATTAATCTGCTCCGTGAGCGTCTCGGAGAGCCAGCCCATGCGCGATTCGACATGCAGGCGAAGGGTCTCACCCGTCAACCCCTGCGCGCCGATGTAGCCCGGAAAGAGCAGTTCGTGAATCGTCATCAACACGCGCACAAGCTCCGCGTGCGACGGCAACGGGCGACGGTCAAGATGATGAATCTTCACCCCCTCCGCCGTGTATGATTCGACGAGCGCCTTGGCAGCCCGGTCAATCTTCTCGTTCATAAAAAGTCTAGAGTCCGAGAGTCTGGAGTCTAGAGTCAAAGAACAGTTTGAAGTTTAAGGTTTGAGGTTTGAAGTTAAAGTCAGTCGAGTTAAAGACGACCGCGTTTGACTCCAGACTCCAGACTCCGAGACTCCTGACTGTGCTATTCGATCTCTATGCCGCGCTCTTTGGCGATGCCGCGCGCTTTCATGATGACATCGTCATCCACCGGTTCGGCCCCGCCGGTCCAGCCCTGGACCTCTTCGATGGGGCGGCCCAGCGCGACCGCCAGTTTTTCGTCGCTCTCCTCAAAGCCTCTGTCGCGCAGGTGCTTGAGGATGGCGCGGCCCTCTGCCTCGCTCGTGCCGCGATCATCAACCTGATTTCCCTGTTGTTCGATTCCCTGATTGTCAGACATATTTATGCTCCGGCTCCACTTTGTGATTAACACGAAATAGTCGCTCTCTAACTCACATCCCGAATCTTTTGATGAGCGTCTCTTTAAGCGTATTATAGGAAGCCAATAGGCAAAAGTAAAAAGGCGGTGGAGAGCAGAGGCTAGAGGCTGGAGACTGGAGACTGGTAAAAGCAACAATGGTTTTTACCAGCCTCCAGCCTCCAGCCTCTCATGAAAATGAGCGAGCGAGAGGGAATCACCATCGGAGAGGCGACGCGCGAGGCGGCGAGTGTCTTGCGGCGTGCGGGCGTGGCGGAGGCTCGGCGCGAAGCCGCCTCTCTGCTCGCGCACGCCATCGAACGCGACCGCACGTTTCTCATTACTCATGCGGAGGAAAGGCTGGCGCGCGAGTCCGCCATGACGTTTCATGATTACGTCGAACGACGCGCGGCGGGCGAGCCTCTGCAATACATCACCGGACGACAGGAATTCTTCAGCCTCGATTTTGAGGTCACGCCAGACGTACTCATCCCGCGCCCCGAAACTGAACTGCTGGTCGAAACTGCGTTGCGCCTGCTTGATGAAGGACAAGCTGGTGAAGGACTGGCAAAAGAGGCGCTGGTGTGCGATGTCGGGACAGGCTCAGGTTGCATCCCCGTCGCCGTCCTGCACGAGCGTGGAAACGTGCGCGCGGTCGGGCTGGACATCTCGCCAGCGGCCCTCTCGGTCGCCGCGCGCAACGCCGCGCGCCACGATGTTCTCGAACGTCTTTCTCTCATCGCCTCCGATTGCTTCGACGCGCTGGATGAGAGACACGCTCGCTTTGATCTCATCGTCTCGAATCCGCCTTACGTCGCCGCCGCCGCGCTCGAAGGTTTACAACGCGAAGTGCGCGACCATGAGCCGCGCGTCGCGCTCACGCCCGGACCCGACGGACTCACAATCATTCGTCGCCTGCTCACAGACTCTACGCGCTTTCTCAAACGGGGCGGACACCTGCTCATAGAGATAGGCTACGACCAGCACGAAGCCGTCCATCAATTGATTGACACGCAAGCCTGGCAACTCCAGAACATACACAAAGACTTGCAGGGCATCCCGCGCACCGTCGCGTTAAGGAAAAGGTAAACAGTTTTCAGTTTTGAGTTTTCAGTTTTCAGTAAAAAGTAGAAGGCAAAAGTGAAGAGCAAATCTTTTATCAGACAAATTTGGTTTCCGCCTGCCTTTTGCCTTTTACCTTTTGCCTTTTTCCTTTAATCTATCCTGCGTGGACAAATTCCTAATCAGAGGTGGACGCCCCCTGAGCGGTCGGATTGCGATTAGCGGGGCGAAGAATTCCGCGTTGCCGTGTATGGCCGCCGCGCTGCTGACGCCCGAAACGGTCATCCTCCACAACATTCCTTACGTGCGCGACATCATCACGCAAAGACGCCTGCTCGAAGACATAGGCGCAACCGTCCTGACGCCCGAACTGCGCACGCACAAGATTACCGCCGCGCACATAGAAATTTTTGAAGCGCCTTATGAACTGGTCAAGACGATGCGCGCCAGCGTGCTCGCGCTTGGCCCACTGCTCGCACGCTTCGGCAAGGCGCGCGTCTCTCTGCCGGGCGGCTGCGCCATCGGCACGCGCCCGATTGACCTGCACCTGGAAGGCTTCAAACTGCTCGGCGCGGAGGTCGGCCTCGAAGCGGGCGATGTCGTCGCGCGTGCTCCGAAGGGCGGACGCCTGCGCGGCGGCGAAGTCCATTTTAATAAAGTGACCGTCACCGGCACGGAGAATTTGATGATGGCCGCGACGCTGGCCGCAGGTCAGACCGTCATCCACAACGCCGCACGCGAGCCGGAGATAAAGGACCTCGGCGAACTCTTGAATAAGATGGGCGCGCGCGTGCGCGGTTGCGGCTCGCCGACGATTATCATAGAGGGCGTCGAAGCGCTCGGCGGTGCGGAGCACACCATCATTCCCGACCGTATAGAGACGGGCACGTTCATCGTCGCCGCCGCGATTACAGGGGGCGAGTTGGAGATTAAAGATTGCTGCCCGGAACACTCCGCCATCACCATCGCCAAACTGCGCGAAGCGGGCGTCGAGATTGAAGAGGTCAACCAGAGCACGCTCTACGTGCGTTGCTGCGAGCAGGGTCTCAGAGGGTGCGGCGTGGAGACGCAGCCGCACCCGCGTTTCCCCACGGACATGCAGGCCCAGTATATGGCCTTGATGACGCAGGCCGAAGGAAGGTCCGTGATTACGGAGACGATCTTCGAGAATCGTTTCATGCACGCTTCGGAGATGCAGCGCATGGGCGCGCAGATTCTCATAGAGGGCCACACGGCGACGGTCATCGGCCCGACGCGCCTGACGGGTGCGCGCGTCCAGGCTTCGGACCTGAGAGCTTCGGCCTCGCTGGTCCTCGCCGGACTCGCCGCCGAAGGCGAGACCATCATTGACCGCGTCTATCACATTGATCGCGGCTATGAAAAGATAGAGGCCAAACTCCGCAACGTCGGAGCCAACATAGAACGCCTCAAGGATTCCGTCACAGGACCATTAAGTGCATCGCACGAAGACTTAAAAGCAGTGACGAGTTAAGAGTGACAGGTGACGAGTAAAAGATAAGTGATGAATGATGAGTTGTTTGATAATGAGTGGCGAGTGACAAGTGATAAGAAACAAGCTATTGTTATCTCGCTCCTCTATTATCGCTTTTCAATTAATCATATTGTCGTCATGAGTTGAATCAACTGTTGCTCGGCGTTCATGACTTGTTACTCGTCACTCATCACTTGTCACTGATTTCATATGTCTGAACAAAAATGTCTCTTCTGTCAAATCGTCGCGGGCGAGATTCCCGCAGAGATCGTTCATCAGGATGAACACGGCATCGCCTTTCGTGACATCAAAGCGCAAGCGCCGACGCATATCCTCGTCATCCCGCGCGAGCATCTGGAATCGTTGGACGAAGCCTCGCGGCAGGATGAAGCGATGCTCGGACATCTCCTTCGCATCGCCGCGCGCATCGCCAACGAGCAGGGCCTGACCGAGAGCGGCTACCGCACCGTCATCAACACCGGCGCGGGCGCGGGCCAATCCGTCTTTCACCTGCACCTGCACGTCCTCGGCGGTCGCACACTCGGCTGGCCTCCGGGTTAAGCAAGAGAGGCTGGAGACTGGAGACTAGAGCGGTTTGCAATTGAGTGTGACT
>DASYML010000268.1:0-7135 GCA_036009045.1 Pyrinomonadaceae bacterium | reverse complement strand
CGGTGTTTATCGTTCGCGTGACGGCGGCAAGAGTTGGCAGAAAGTCCTCTTCAAGAATGAGAATGTCGGGGCGATTGACCTCGCGTTCGATCCGCTGAATTCGCGCATCGTCTACGCGACGCTGTGGAACACTCGTCGTCCGCCGTGGAGCATCTACCCGCCGTCGTATGGCCCTGGCAGCGGAGTGTTCAAATCCACGGATGGCGGCAACAACTGGCAGCAATTGACGAATGGAATTCCAACGGAGGGACTCGGTCACGTCGGCATCGCAGTCGCGCCGACGGCTCGCAATCGCGTCTATGCCATCGTTGACGCGAAGGCTGGCGGACTCTATCGCTCTGACGACGGCGGCGCGACGTGGAGCAGCACGTCTGAAGACAAACGCATCTGGGGACGCGGATGGTACTTCTGCAAAGTGACGGTTGACCCGAAGAACGCGAATGTCGTCTACGTCTCAAACACTTCGCTCTATCGCTCGACCGACGCGGGCAAAACTTTTACAGCCATCAAGGGCGCACCCGGCGGCGACGATTATCACCAACTCTGGATTTATCCTGAAGACCCTAATCGCATGATACTCGCCAGCGATCAGGGCGCGGTCGTGACGTTGGACGGCGCGAAGACCTGGAGTTCATGGTACAACCAGCCGACGGCAGAGCTTTATCACGTCGCGGCTGACAACCGTTTCCCTTACAGGGTGACGGGCGCGCAGCAGGACAGCGGCGCGGTCGGCGTGCCCTCGCGCAGCGACCACGCGGAAATCTCTATGCACGACTGGACGCCCGTCTGCGCCGGGAGCGAGGCGGGCTATACCGCGCCGGACCCCTTGCATCCCGAAATACTTTTCGGAGACGTGGTCACGCGCTGCAACCTCATCACCGGCGAAGAGAAGAACGTCTCGCCTGAACACATGCTGACAGTGCCGCCGCGTCACACATGGACCTTACCGCTCGTCTTCTCTCAGGCGGACCCGCACGCGCTTTATTTCAGCGATCAATTTTTATTCAAGACGACGAACGGCGGCGAGAGTTGGACGCAGATGAGCCAGGACTTGACGCGTGAAGACCCCGGCGTGCCGCCGAACCTGGACGCGGCCACGACAGCCGACGCGCCCGAAGGCAAGCGGCGCGGCGTCATCTACACCATCGCTCCCTCACCCTTGCGCCCGCAGATGGTCTGGGTCGGCACGGACGACGGTTATATCCAACTGACGAACGACGACGGCAAGACCTGGCAGAACGTCACGCCTCCCGCGCTCACGCCATGGAGCAAAGTCGTCATGATGGACGCCTCTCACTTCGACGCCGACGAAGCCTATGCGGCGGTGGACCGTCATCGCCTGGAAGACAACGAGCCATACATCTATCGCACGCGCGACGGCGGCAAGACCTGGCGTAAAATTACCAATGGCCTGCCCTTCGGCGTCTACATGCAGACGGTGAAGGAAGACACGCAGCGTCGCGGACTGCTCTTCGCGGGCACAGAGCTTGGCGTCTTCGTCTCATTCGATGACGGGGAGCACTGGCAGTCTCTCCAACTCAACCTCCCGCACGTCTCCATGCGTGACCTCGTGATACACGAAGACGACCTGATTGTAGGCACGCACGGGCGCGGTTTCTGGGTACTCGACAACATCACTCCCCTGCGCCAGATGAGTGATGAAATCTTGAACGCGGACGCACATCTCTTCCGCCCGGCTGATGCCATCAACATGACGCAGGGCAGCGAGAACGGCACGCCGCAACCACGCGACGAGCCGCTCGCCTTGAATCCTCCCTTCGGCGCGACGATTGATTACTATCTCAAGTCAGCCGTTTCTGGACCCGTCACGCTGGAAATTCTGGACCCCTCCGGCGACTCCATTCGCCGTTACTCAAGCGAAGACCGGACGCCACCCGTAAACCCTGACACGCTCAGCATCCCCTCTTTCTGGATACGCACGCCCGAACCGCTATCCGCCGCACAGGGCATGCATCGCTGGGTCTGGGACCTGCGCCCGACGCCGCCCAGGGAGCGCGCTGGCGGTGGACGTGGCAACGCCTCGCCCCTCTCGCTCCCCGGCCTCTATACTGTGAAACTGACGGTCGCTGGCAAGAGCTACACGCAACCGTTGCGCGTCAAGATGGACCCGCGCATCAATTGATGATGATTAATGGTCGGGTTAAATAAACGGGCACGACGGGGAAAAGCGAATGGGCAAGCGACATCGAAAAAGACATCAGGCGGGTCAACCTCCGCCCGCCAATTCTCACTATGAGAATCTGGTCAAGCTGCGCCAGGATCAGCCGCAGGCTTACGAACGCCTCGGAGAAGAGACACGTCAGAACGTGGAGAAATATGAGATGAGCAAATCTGCCGCGACCTTCGAGTTCAACCCCGGAAACGAAAGCTTACTCGACTTGAGCGTGAGGCTCCCGGAAGTTTTCGCCCTCCTCAATCAAAGCATCCGGGATGAGGTGGAACACTACGGTGCGACCAAGCACGCGCGTCAGGTCATGGAAGAAGAGGACGAAGGCGATTGATTCATTGATTCATCGGCTCATTGACTCATTGAAGAAATGGACCAATGAGTCAATGAGCCGATGAATCAATGAATCAATCTCTTAATCAGTCACATGGAGTCAAGACTATGGTACATGAACGCGGATTTCGAGTCTGAGATTGCTCATCCTACCGGGACGTATAGACGCCTGCCCTCCTTCGATGTTCTCAATCATCAACTCGCCGCGCATCTCTTGTGGCTGGCGCGTCCGGGCGACGCGCTCCTGCTCGAAGAACCCTGGTCCGAGCATCTTCAACGCGAGGCATGGCGGCGCGAAGTCGAGTTGGTCTCAACCTCTCAGGTGGCGCATCAGGAGCCAAGAGTTTTTACTCCGTGGGGCTGGACCCCACGCGCGGCGGCGACGGGCGAGAGGGCCGGGGCCATCGTGCGAGCGCTTCCCTTTTCGACGGTGGCGCGCGTCAATTCAAAGCTCTGGAGCCATGCGCTCGAAGTAGAATTGGGACTGGCGCTGCCGGGCGCGGCGACCGCTCAAACTTTCGATGAGCTACAGGAATCAATCGCGCGTGCCTGTCCTCTGGCGGGTGATAAATGGGTCATCAAGAGTCCCTTCGGATTCGCCGCGCGCGAACGCGTGCTGGGCAGAGGACCAATTTTAGAGGAGCCGCAGGGCCGCTGGGCAAGGCGACGCTTGAACAAGGGCGAGACGCTTATCTTTCAACCGTGGCTTGAGGTGCAAAGGGAGTACGGCGTCGTGATGTTGATTGCAGAGGATGGAAGATGCGAGATTCAAGGCATCAGCGATTTACAGACCAACGGCGCGGGCACTGGCACGGGTTACATGCTCGGTCGCCCGCCCGCGCCTCATCGCGTCGCCGAGCTTGAGAGAATCGCTCTCATCGTCGGCGCGCGTCTCTTCAAAGAAGGTTATTTTGGACCAGCCGGGATAGATGCCCTGGAACACGCGTGCGGACTGCACCCGCTGCTCGAAATCAACGCGCGCTATACGATGGGCTTCGTCGCCCTGGCCGTCGAGCGCAGCCTTCAACCCGCTGGACCAATTTTTTGGAGTACGAAATCACAGGCAAGTCGGAAGGATGAAGGATAAAAGCGCGGCTCTTCAAGAGGCAGAGCTCTTCTTTCATCTTCCATCTTTCATCATTCATCCTTCCGACTTGCTCTTCATCCTTGCTCTTGAAATGCATATTCTATCGCTTGAAGCAATCAGCAAGAGTTATGGTCTGAGACCGCTCTTCGAGCAGGTCAGTCTGGGCCTGGATTCTGAAGACCGCGTGGGCGTCGTCGGCGTCAACGGCTCCGGCAAGACGACTTTCCTGCGTCTCATCGCGGGAGAGGAACAGGCCGACGCGGGCCGCATAGTTTTCGCGGAAGGCGTGTCCGTGGGTTATCTGCCGCAGAACCCTCCGTTCGAGGCGGAACAGACCGTGCTCGATGCCGTGTTCGCCGCGAGCGATGCGCGTATGAAACTGCTGCTCGATTACGAGCGCGCGTGCCTGTTCCTGGCGACGGGAGAGAAGGATGACACGCGATTGTTGAATCGCGTCTCGGAGTTGGCCCATCAATTGGAGGCATCTGGCGCGTGGGAGTTGGAGACTAATGCCCGCGTGGTCCTCTCCAGGCTGGGCATCATGGAGACGGGCGCGTTGATGGGCACGCTCTCCGGCGGCCAGCGCAAGCGTGTCGCGCTGGCACACGCGCTTATAGCCAATCCTCGCCTGCTCATTCTTGACGAGCCGACGAATCATCTGGACGCGGAGACCATCACCTGGCTCGAAGCTTATCTCGCGCGATACAGGGGCGCGCTTTTGCTCGTCACGCACGACCGTTATTTTCTGGACCGCGTGACCAGTCGCATACTTGAGATTGAGCGGAGCACGGTCCAGACGTTCGACGGGAATTATGCGTACTATCTGGAAAAGAAGGAGGAGCAGGAAACCTTGCGCGCCGTCGAAGGACAGAAGCGAGAGATGCTCATCCGGCGCGAACTCGCCTGGCTGCGTCGCGGGGCCAAAGCGCGTACGCGTAAATCTAAATCCAGACTCGACCGCGCGGAGAGTTTGTTGGCCCAACCGAAGGATGCCGCGCGCGTAGAGCTTGACATCAACATCACTTCAAGCCGCATCGGTAAGAAGGTCCTGAGTCTGCAAGACATCACGAAATCATATGACGGGCGTGTTTTGATCGAAGGCTTCGACTACACGCTCAAACCCGGCGACCGCATCGGCATCATAGGCCCGAACGGAGCCGGTAAGACGACCTTGCTTGAAATCATCACGGGACGTGTCAAACCGGACAGGGGCCGTGTGGAAGTGGGCCAGACGATTCGCTTCGGTTATTACGATCAGGAGAACCGCGCGCTTGACGAGGGTGAGCGGGTGATTGATTACATACGAGAGGTCGCCGAACAGATTGAAACGGCGGACGGCTCTTTTATCACCGCCGGACAGATGCTGGAAAAGTTTCTCTTCACGGGCGCGATGCAATACTCGCCCATCGCCAAACTCTCAGGCGGCGAGAGAAGGCGTCTCTACCTTTTGCGTATCCTGATGAGTGCGCCGAACGTCCTGCTCCTGGACGAACCGACAAACGACCTGGACATCCCGACGCTGGTCACGCTGGAAGATTACCTGGACAACTTCGGCGGCTGCCTGATTGCCGTCAGTCATGATCGTTATTTTCTGGACCGCACGGTTGAGCATATTTTTCGCTTCGAGGGTGAAGGTCGCCTGCGAGAGTATCCGGGCAACTACACGGCTTTTCTGGAAGCGCGGCAGAGGGAGTCAAGTGCAGCCGTCGCGGTTGCGCCGCCGGTTGAGACGCGGCCCGCGAAAGAGTTGAGAGCGACGCCGTCAACCGCCAGGCGTAAGCTGTCATTCAAAGAGCAGAGAGAGTTGGAAACATTAGAGACGCGCATACAGGGGGCCGAGCAACGTCTCGCGGAGATTGAAAAAGAGTCTGCGGCGAATTCAAGCGACGCATATCTGGTCCACAAGCTCTACCAGGAGAGAGAGACGCTGTCTGAGCAACTGGCGAAGGATTTCGAGCGCTGGGCGGAGCTCGCCGAATTATCCTGAGAGACAATATCATCCTAACTTGTCTACAACGTCTGGCGGACATGCTCAACGCTTCCTGCTAGGCTCACACACTTGGGACATCCGATGGAGAGCAGCAGCCTTCACTTATCCAGGACCAGGAATTCTTCAACTGATGTTGAAGACGAAATCGCGCGCGTTGAAGCCTTGCTCGTTGAGCGCAGCGCCGAGTTGAAGATTCTTCGGGAAGAGTTACAGGCATTCAGAGCGGGCTATACACAGACAATCGGCGGTCTGCTGGCCGAGTTAGCGTTGATCGAAGAGGCCATTAAGGAAGCTGAAGCGCGCACGCTCGGTATTGAACACGCGTCGGAATCAGCAGAGGAAGGCTCTCCCACATCGAATGATGCAACGGACTCAAACGGCATGCCCGCCAGGATAGGTTTGCGCAAGCTCTTCTGGTCCGTCGCCAGAATGTTTCACCCGGACCATGCCAGCGATGAAGAGGAAGCAAGACGCCGTCACAGGATTATGGCCGAAGCCAGTCGCGCCTACAAAGAGGGCGATATTGAAAGCCTCAATTCCCTGCTCGGTGATGAGGGGTTGCAGGCATATTGCGCGGGGTCTCATGCTCCTGATGGAATCGAAGACATGGCGAGCCGTCTCCTCTCTCTCAAAGAACAGTTACGCACGGTAGAGTTCGGCATCAAGCGGCTCAAGCAGAACAGCCTCTACCGTCTCAAAATAAAAGTCGAGGAAGAGCGCGCGACGGGACGCGATGCGTTGGGCCAGGAGGCGGAGGGCATCCGCAGAAAGATCGTTAAAGCACGAAAGCGTCTCGCACATTTCTCTTGAATCTGTAGGCTTGATAAAGTTAAAAGCATGAAGCAGGGCGTGAGCGAATTACTGGGTGAAGGGATGACGGCTCAAGGCGCGTCTGCGAAGGTCTACCGCGCGCTGCGCACGCTGCTGTGCGAGAGATGCGGCGGGCAAGTCAACGAAGGCGAACTGTTCACACGCTGGCCGCTAGCGGAGCAGTTTTTGAGAATCATGCCGCGTTGCCGCGCCTGTGTTCCTTTCGAGTTTGCAGAGCGTTGCGAAACGCCGGGCCGCTCCCCGCTCATCGAGGAACTTTTAAGTCAGCCCGGTCAGCCCGAACAGGCCGAAGATGCGGCAGCAAAGGCGTCTCAACAGGATGTCGAACGTAATATCGAAAAGAGACTCGGCCCGGCGCTGCGTTGGACGCGCCGTCCGCGAAAATAAAGAGGGTGACAGAGCAGAAGAGGCTTGATGTTCAAAGGCTGCGTGGCGCTCACTCCTCCGATTCGGGAGGCGCGGCGGGGCCGCCCTCTCCTCTGAGTTGGCGAAGTCTGGTCGTGATGTTGTGGCCCAGTTTCTGCTGCGGGTCCTTGCTTGATGGCAGAGACTCGAAAATGTCGCTGTAGCTCCAGGAGTCCCCTCCCCTGCCCTGACTCTCGCTTTGACTCTCGACGCTCTTCAAGGGCGCTGGTCCCTCTCCCTCCGAGTTGGACGCATCGGCTGAGACCTGCTGCCTCTCGTTTGATTCAGCCGTCTCTGCGTC
>DASYML010000267.1:0-5101 GCA_036009045.1 Pyrinomonadaceae bacterium | reverse complement strand
GGGCGGGTCTTCAAGGTTGAGGACCCGCCCGGCTTAAGCAGGCGGTACTGACCTCTCTTCTACTGCAACCTGATATTAGTCCGAGCGATAAACATGTGCGGTATTTGCGGCAGCGTTAATTTGAGAGACGACGGCCATCTGGCCCGGATGACGGACAGTCTGGCCCATCGCGGGCCGGATGATCGCGGCGTGGATTTCTTTCCGGCTGAGCGTGTGGGTCTGGGCCATCGTCGGCTTAGCATCATTGATCTTTCTGCGGCTGGACACCAGCCCATGAGCAACGCGGACGAAAGCCTCTGGATAGTCTTCAACGGCGAGATTTATAATTTTCTGGACCTGCGAAGCGAACTCGAACAGAAGGGTCATCGCTTTCGCTCACAGACCGACACGGAAGTTATCCTGGTCCAGTATGAAGAGGAGGGCGCGGAGTGCTTCGCAAGGCTCAATGGCATGTTCGCCTTCGCCCTGCTCGACCGGCGGAGGCAAAAACTCTTGCTGGCCCGCGACCATTTCGGTATCAAGCCGCTCTATTATTATCAAGACAAAGGGCGCTTCGTTTTCGGGTCCGAGATTAAAGCGATTCTCACCTCCGGCATCTATTCGCCGGACATCAACTGGCAGGGACTGCACGACTACTTCACATATCTTTACGTGCCCACGCCTGAGACTATGTTTCGCGGCATACGACAGGTCCCGCTCGCTCACGTCCTCGAATTGGACCTGCGCACGAACGAGACGAGCTTGCGAAGGTTCTGGCAACCACAGGGCGCGAATGGTGCGAACGGCAACGGGGCCGGAAAAAAATCATCTCTTGAGGACGACAAAAGAGAGTTGCGAGAGTTGCTCGCGGATAGCGTGCGGCGACAGATGATTAGCGATGTGCCGCTCGGCGTCTTCCTGAGCGGTGGCGTTGATTCGCCAGTCCTGACCGGATTAATGGCCCAGACTTCCACGCAGCCCGTCAAGACTTTCACCATCGTCTTTCAGGGAAAGAACGTGGAGTTTTACGACGAGCGAGACATCGCGCGTCAAGTGGCCCGTAAATTTTCCACGGAGCATCATGAGATTCCCGTTGACCTCGCGGAGCCTCTTGAGATGCTCAATCTGGTGGACCACTTCGACCAGCCTTTCGGGAATCCGACCTTCTATTTGATGTACCTGATTTCCAAACACACGAGGCCAGAAGCCACTGTCGCGCTCTGCGGCGCGGGCGGCGACGAACTCTTCGCGGGCTATCCGCGTTATCGCGCGATGGCCCTGGCGCGCATGATCCGGCACATCCCGAAGCCCTTGTTGGGCGGGCTGCGCCGCGCGCTCGATTACGCGAAGGACGACTATCGCACGATGACTATCAGGCGTGCGCGACAATTTCTGGACGGGCTGGACGACGACTTCGCCAGGCAGTTCGTTAATTGGACCTATTTTCTCAACGAGGGACAGAAGCGCGCGTTGTTAAGACAGGTAGAGATGGCTGGCGATGGTGTCGGGACGGTCGGCTGCCTGCCTTCGGAGCGCATCGTCAGGCGCTCGCTGGATGAGAGTCGCGTCAGCGATTTCGGCAATCGAGTGTTGCATGTGGACGTGCAGACATTTTTGCCTGACAACATTCTTGAGTATACGGACAAGATGAGCATGGCAGTCTCGCTCGAAGTCCGCGTCCCTTACCTGGACTATCGTTTCGTCGAGCGGAGTCTGAGAGTTCCTTTCGAGCATAAGCTGCGCGGTGGGAAGGGCAAGGCGATTCTCAAGGACATGTTCGCGGACATGCTCCCGGCAGAGAATATCAAAGCGCCCAAGAAGGGTTTTAACTTCCCGCTCGCGGTCTGGATGCGGGACCACTTCGACGGGTATTTCGACCGGCACATGGGCGAGCCGTCCGTGCGGCAGGAAGGGATTTTGAACTGGGAATATATTCAACTGCTGCGAGCGCAGCATCGTTCCGGGAAGGCTGACAATTCATACGCGCTCTTTTCGATTATCATGTTCGACGTGTGGTATCGAAAATATATAAAGAATTGATTCATTGATTCATCGGCTCATTGATTGATTGAAGAAATAGACCAATGAGTAAATGAATCAATGAATCAATTCTTTAAGGGTGCAGAGTGATGAGAGACTTGCTACAATGCGCGTTCGCTGTGTTGGGCACGGAGTTGGGTTTAGTTGAATTGGGAAAGGCTCTGGCGTTTTATAGATTGCGACGAATTGGATTATATCTTTCGCTTACTACCGCTACATTGATGCCCCACGTCTGGCCGGTAATATTTCAATCATAAAATCTGGAAAGGGATTTATGCCGAAAGTTAAAGCAGCCGTTATTGGAACAGGTCTGATCGCCGGAAAGAAACACATCCCGGCTTTTTTGAAACATAAAAATAAAGTTGACCTCGTGGCCCTCGTTGATATTAATCAGGAAGCGGCGCAAAAGGTCGCCAGCAAATTCGGCATCCCGAAAACCTACACGGACATCGCGGAGATGATCGCGCAGGAGAAACCCGACCTCGTTGACATCTGCACGCCGCCGGGGACGCATGTCCGTCTCGCCGTCGAGGCGATGAAACTGGGCTGCAATGTCCTCATCGAAAAGCCTATGGCGCTGAGCGTCGCTGAGTGTGACCAGATTGTAGAGGCCAAGGAGAAGTATGGCGTCAAGGTCTGCGTGGGCCATAGCGATCTTTTCTATTATCCATTTATGGAAGCGAGGGAGTTAGTTGCTAAAGGGACTATCGGCGAATTTCGCGGGATGCGTATTTTTCTCTCGACGCCGACCAACTACATGACTTCGCAGAAGGACCACTGGGCGCACAAACTGCCCGGCGGCGTCATCGGAGAATCAGGCCCGCACGTCGTCTACATGACTCTGGCTTTCATCAATCCGGTGCGCCGCGTGACCGCCGACGCGATGAAGATTCTGAACTATCCCTGGTCCAAATATGACGACTACAGAATCAATCTCATCGGTGATAAGAGCATGAGTTCTATCACTATGAGCTACACGTCTGACCAGTGGGCCGCGCGCCTGGACATCCTCGGCAGCAAAGGCATCCTCACGCTGGACCTCGAAGGCATGTATCTCATCAACAACCGGCGACCGACCTTAAAGCCCGTCCCGGTCGCGCTCTCGCTGCTCAGCGAGTCTGGACAGATCGTGCAGAATCTGCTCTCGAAGAGCGTGCGCGTCGCCACGGGGAGATACGACAACACGCATGACCTCATCGTGGAGCGGTTCGTAGAGAGCATCGCCAACGATACGCCGTCGCCCGTCACGGCTGAAGAGGGCAGGGAGGCCGTGCGGGTCTTGAACATGATCGTTGATAAGTTGAATGAACAAGAGAACGCTTCGGACAACGGCGAGGCTCAGGCTAAGTCCGCGAACAAGATTTGAGGAATCCGCGAAGAGGGTTTGGTGAAGACGCGAACAAAAGGGTTGAGAGGTCCGCGAACGAGATTTAATCATGTACATTCTTGGTATTAATGCATATCACGGGGATGCCGCTGCGGCCATCATCAAAGAGGGCGTGCTCCTCGCGGCGGTCGAGGAAGAGCGTTTCAATCGCTGTAAGCACTGCGCGGGCTTTCCCACGGAGTCAGTCAAGTATTGTCTGGAGACAGCCGGAATCAGCATCGAAGACGTGGAGCACATAGGCATCTCCAGAGACCCTTCGGCGCACCTTCATAAGAAGGCCCTGTTCGCCGCGACGCGCGCCGCGAAAAGCTTCGCGGGCCTGAGTCGCGCGAAGGAAACCGGAAGCGAGAAGAGTGGACCGGGAATTTTTCGGCAGGTCGCCGACAGGCTGGCTAACGCGGCGAAGGTGCGCGATTTGAAGGACGATCTGGCGAGGGCTTTAGGCGTCTCGAAGAATAAATTACAGGCCCAGTTTCATAATATCGAACACCACCGCGCGCATCTCGCCAGTTCCTTCTACATCTCTCCTTTCGATAGCGCGGCGCTGCTCTCGATTGATGGCTTCGGTGATTTCATCTCCACGATGTGGGGCGAAGGCCACGGCAACTCGATAGATGTTTTGGGCCAGGTTGAGTATCCGCACTCGACGGGCATCGTCTATACGGCGACGACGCAGTTCATAGGCTTTCCGCATTACGGCGACGAGGGCAAGGTGATGGGCCTCGCGCCTTACGGTAAGCCGCGTTTCATGGAAGAGTTTCGTCACATCATACAGACCGAAGAGGGCGGGCGCTTTCGTTTGAACCTGGATTTTTTTCGTCATCACGCGGAAGGCGTTGAGATGACCTGGGACAGCGATTCTCCCGTCATCGGTCGCATCTATTCGGACGAGTACGCGAAGATGTTTGGCCCGGCGCGGGAGAAGGGCGCACCACTCACAGCGCGCGAAGAGGACATCGCGGCGAGTTTGCAGGCGCGTCTCGAAGAGGTTGGCTTTCATGTGCTCAATCACCTGCACGAAGAGACGGGCCTGACGGACCTCGGATTGTCCGGCGGCGTCGCGTACAACTCCGTGATGAACGGAAAGATTCTTCTCAACACGCCGTTTCAACGTCTCTTCATCCAACCGGCGGCGGGCGATAGCGGGACCGCGCTCGGCGTCTGCTACCAGATACACAACGGTATTCTGGACAGGTCGCGCGGTGAAGTGATGTTGGGGGCGTATACTGGACCAGAATTCTCTGACGAGGAGATGCGTGCGGAACTTGAACGCAGCGGTCTCGCCTTCGAGAGTTATTCGGAGAGGGATGTGACGAGGCGCGCGGCCCAGGACATTGCGGACGGCGCTGTTCTCGGATGGTTTCAGGGACGCATGGAGTTTGGGCCACGCGCCCTCGGCAATCGCTCCATCGTCGTTGATCCGCGCCGCTACGACATGAAAGATATTCTCAACGAGCGCATCAAGAAGCGCGAGCCGTTTCGTCCCTTCGCGCCTTCAATTTTGGAAGACCGCGTCGGCGAATTTTTCGAGCAGACTCATCCAGCGCCGACGATGCTCATGGTTTATCAGATTAAGCCTGAACAGCACGCATCAATTCCAGGCGTCACACACGTTGATGGCTCTGGGCGATTGCAGACAGTTAGCCGCGCGGTCAATGATCGTTACTATCAACTTATCTCGGATTTCTACAAGTT
>DASYML010000266.1:0-35092 GCA_036009045.1 Pyrinomonadaceae bacterium | reverse complement strand
GCGACCCTTGCAGGGTCTGTTTCTATCTTGGACCAGGAACCGGGGGCGTTGCCCCGGCTCTCATATGTATCCACTAGCGTGGATAAGGTTGAATGGTTTTCTCTAACTTTTCCGTCACCCTCTAACGCCCGGCCTTCGACGCTCCCGCCTGCATGCTCTTCTTCAAACGCTCTTCCATCTGCGTGATAAAACCTTGAAGCTGTGCGTTGTCGGATGTCTTACGGACTTCTTCAAAGACATCTACCCCGCGCGGGTCTGCGAGCGTCACGAGCGCGTTGCCCGCTGCCGCCAGGAGTTGGAAGTTACTCGTCTCCACGCCCTTCCTTAGCGCATCCGAGATGAGCGGGAAAGAGCGTTGGTCCGTCTTGCCCGTCGCGCCGATGAGCGTGATGGCGGCGGCGCGCACGCTCGCGCGATTCTCCTTCGCTGCGTAGCGGAAACCCGTCTCCAAAGCGCGCGGGTCTTCGAGCGAGGCCAGCCCGCCGAGTCCCGCCGCGCGAATCGCATCACGCCATGACGGAGTTTGTAAGAGCTTCGTCAAAGCATCGTAGGCCGCAGGGCTTTTCGTCGCGCCGAGGCCGAGTGCGGCGGCGCGTATCGAAGCGTAACTCTGGTCCTCCAGATGACGCGTGAAAACGGGAGCCAGCGCCGGGTCCTTGAAGGCCGCCAGCGCCGCGAGCGCGCGTGCGCGGACTCTTGCATGCGGGTCCCCGGTGGCGGCTATCAGGCCGTTGCGAACTTCGCTGCCCTCGACGCCGCTCAGCGCGTTGGCTGCTTCCATGCGTGCGGCCCAGAACTTATCGCCCGTCAAAACCCCGGCCAGCGTCTTTGCAATGTGCCCTTTGTCCGCCTCCGTCGTCGCTTTATCCTTCATCCGCGCGGAGAGTTGATTGAGCGCCCAGATGCGACCGAGCACGTCCGCGTCACGCGTCAGTTGATAAGAGAGTTCGTCTGTCGGCTTCTCGAACTTGAGTTCTTTAATCAGCGTGCCCTGGTAATCGAAGTTGACGAGGAGCGGTTGAGATGCGACCGGAAAAGTGAACGACTGTTCCTCCTTCGGTTCAAGCTGTACGCGCTCGATGCGTGTGCTTTCCGCCGTGCCTATTTCAACTTCGACGGGCATCTGGAAGAAGCCCACCTGCGGATATTGAGAAGTCTCGTCAGGCTTCTGCTCCTGCCTCACGTTGAGCGTTAAGGTCTTCGCGTTCGCGTCGTAATTCTTCGTCACGCGAAAGACGGGATGGCCCATCTTGTAGAGCCATTCGTCGAAGAACCAATCCATAGATTGGCCTGTTGCTTCTTCGATGGCGATGCGAAACTGTTCAGTTTCCACCGGCTGGTGCGCGTTCGTCGTCAGGTAATGATTAATCGCGCGCCACCAGTTTTCTTCGCCGAGGGTCTTGCGCAGCATGTGCAGGACGGCCCCGCCGCGCGGGTAGGCGTAGGTGTCAAACAACTGGTCTCTGTCCGCATAATTTTTGGTGACGATGGGACGGCGATTGCCCTGCGCCCAGGTCCCGTAATACGTATCCTGGTTGCCTTTGACATCCAGGTAGAGAAAATCGTCATGGCCCAGGCTCTTCTCATCCCACATCCCTTGAAAGTATGTGGCGAAGCTTTCGTTGAGCCAGATATGCGCCCAGGTCCGCGTCGTCACATAATCGCCGAACCATTGATGGGCCAACTCGTGCGATTCGAGACCGTCGCTCGTCTGGTCCAATTCCGCGCGCGCGTCGTGAATCATGTTATCCGTCTGGGTGGTGGCGGAGATGTTCTCCATGCCGCCAGGAAAATCGTGCGTCATGGTCTGCGAGTATTTGTCATAGGGATATTTGACGCCCGTCTTTTCCGAAAAGAATTGGACCATCTGGGCCATCCGCGCGACCGTCACTTTGCCCTCCGCGAGTTCGCTCGGATAGACGTAGGAGATGACGGGGATGCCCGCGTAAGATTGTTCGACGGGCACATACTCGCCGACGACGATGGATGTCAGATAGGTCGCGTGCGGCGCGTCTATCTTCCAGCGAAAAGTGCGCGTGCCGTCCGTGTTGTCTTTCATCTCGACGAGTTTGCCGTTGGAGATGACGATGAGGGGTTTCTGGACGGTGGCGATGAGTTCGCTGGTGGTGAAGTCGTTCGGATGGTCGTAGCAGGGGAACCAGTAATGATTGTATTCGGTCTCGCCCTGCGACCAGATTTGACGCGGCCTGCCGGGGTCGGCGGCGGTCGGCTTGATGTATGTGAGGCCCTTCCCGTAGCCCTGCAAGCCGGAGCCTTTGGCATAACCGTTGGTGTGATAATCAATGGTCACAGTCAAGACATCCAAGGGCTGATAAGCGTGGTCGAGCTTGACCAGCAATTTCTCAGCGGGCGCGTTCACCTCGTATTGGAGCGGCGCACCGCCCGCGAGTTTGACAGAGTTGAAGGTCATGTTGGCGGCATCGAATTCGACTTGCCGCAGGTTGGGGACGAGCGGGGCGAAGGTGATGGTCGCCGTGCCGATGGCCTGCTCTTTCTCCCAATCGAAATGCAGGTTGAGAGAGATATTGCGCGTGTCGTAATCGTGAGAGGGAATGTGCTGTGCGGGCGGCAGCGGTTTCGGAGTCTGGCCCTGCGCGGCCAGAGGGTTAAATATTAAAGGCCGTGCTGAGACCACGCCCGGCATCATGACTGCGAGGGCCAATGACAGGACCAGAAATTTCTTGAATAGCTTCACGGGTTGTTGACCTCCCAACTCTGGCTTGAAAAACTTCGGCGGATGTGTGGGCTATTATCGCCCTTTATCCCGGCAGGGGCAAACTGCTCCGGCAGCCGTTGATGTTTCAGGTTTGGCTTGAGCGAGGATGAAAGAGGCGTTCACCACCGCAACTCAACAAGCAGAGACAAATTATTTTGTGAAGCAGTCCTCTCGCTCCAGGAATTGCGAATCGTCCACGGGGATGTTGTGCTTGACCTCTGTCAGCTTGACGGTGGTGTTAGGGCTTCGGAGCGTGAAGGGAATCATGACCCCGTCCACTTCTTTGTAGTCTTCAAAATAAATGCTGTCCTGCCGCTTGAGCAGCCCCGTCTTGACATCGAAATAGAAGGTCGAGGGAAGGCCGTAATCCGGCGTCATCTCGACCACGTAGGTTTCTGAGCCTTCGATTGTCTCTTTCCCTTTTAAAGTCATCGAAGGGTAGAGACGCTTCAAGTTGAGAGTCCAGTAGAATTCGACGGACAGTTTTAAAATCTCCAGTTCGACTCCCTTGAGTTCTCTGAATCCGAAGAGCGGAATCTGCTCGTAGCCGTATGTCCCCGTGAAGCCTCTTCTCACCACGCCAAGGCTCGGAATGGTGATGAGCGTAACGGCTTTGTTGGGAGCTTTCTCGATAGCCTCAATCGTGCCGCTGAAATGATTGCCCGCGAAAGAGCCTTCCATCTGGCCTTTAGAGATACGCGTGGATAACTTCTCAAGCGCCTCTCTCCGACCGACAGCCTGTTGATACTTTTCAATTATCTGCTCGGCGGTCGGGCCAGAATTTGGAGTCTTCACCTCTGTTGATTTTTCGACGCGCGGCGGAAGCCCCGCCACCTGTAACGCGGTCTCGGCGGCGGCTGTGGTTGGCGCGGGGCGCGGCGGCGGGGGCGGCGGCGCGAGACCCATCGAATAGCGTGTGTGAACGAGAGAGAGCCTCAGCGCCTCGCCGAGCGCCGCTTCGAGTTGCGGGTCGTGCCCGCCGAGCAGGGACGGCCTGTCAAGCTTGACGTTGAGGTTAGGGACGACGCCATGCCCTTCCAGGCGCATCCCGCTGGCGGTCTCGAAATCCGCGAACACATACTGCAAGACGGCCCCCGTGGGAAGCGTCTTGATCGTCGAAGGAAGGGTCGCGCCCGCGCTCCGCTCGCCGACGATGATGGCGCGCCCGGCTTCCTGCAAACCCGCCGCGAACATCTCGCTCGCGGACATGCTCGCCTCGTCTATCAGGATGATTAATGGACCAGCATAAGGATGCCTCTGCGGGAGGACTCGAAACTCGACGCGCCCGCCCCGCGTGCTCATCGCGCCGAGCGAGATGGGGACGGTTTCGAGCAGCCCGCCCATCCCGTAAATCATCCCCAGCAGCCCGCCACGGTTGCCGCGCAAATCAATGACGACGCCCGGCGCGTCCCTCATCGAGCGGAGGGCCGCACAGAACTTGTCCATCACCGACACGTCGAAAACGTTGAAACGTATATAGCCGACGCCGCCCCTCAATCGTTTGGACTCGAACTCGATAAACTGCGCCGGCATGGCCTGGATGGGGACAGACATCTCCCCGTTCAATCTCAGGCGCTCCAGCTTCGCACGGCGGAGACGGCTCAGGCCGTCGAGGTAGGTGAGACGTGCGAACGTCCCCGGCTGGCCGTTGACGAAGGCGGCGATAATCTCAGAAGAAAGTTGATGCTTGATCTGCGGTTGATAAACCGCGAGCCTGTTCAAGAATTGCACGATGCTTCTCATCGAGCGGCCATCAATGCCCCTGATGACAAAGCCCGGACGCAGGCCCGCGCGTTCGGCTGACGACGCAGGGTCAACGCGCGTGATGACCGCCGCGCCGTTGATGAGGCGCAGGTCTATGCCTATGCCGTGCGTCAACTGCTCTGTGAGTTTCCATCCCTCTGCCCTGGAGCGACGCTTGGGCGCGTCTGCCGCCGCGTCGTCCGGTTCTTCGTTTGAGGAATCGTCAGGCTCTTCGGCTGGAATGTCTTCCGGCGGGATGATGGTGAAGTGTGATTGGCCCAGACGATTCAACATCTGTTGTAGCAGCAGGTGGAGTTCCCTGTCGCTCCGCGCGAGCGCGACGCGCGGAGCAAACTCTTCACGCACCCTGTCCCAATCAACCCCGCCGAACTTCGGGTCGTAGTGATTATCTTTGACCGTCTGCCAGACTATCTCAAAGGCTTCCTTGCGTCGCCGTACGTCCGCGTTGTCAGACGCCTTCTGCTCCGGCGCGGCGGTCGTCGGCTCCGTGCGCGGCGCGGAAACCTGAAAGCCCCAGGCCGTGGATTGTGAGGCCAGAATGATCCAGACCAGCGCGCTGCGCCATTCTCTTTTTAACATGTGCTTTTCAGAATTTATGAGTTCAGCCCATCAATATAACGATTTGCAAATGAGTGAGACTCAGGTCAGTACCGCCTGCTTCAGCTGGGCGGGTCGCCGTCTGAGTACCCGCCCAGCTGAAGCAGGCGGTACTGACAAAGACGCTGTATCGTGGGGTTCCCATCCAATTGCAAACAGCGATAATAATCATCGAATGAACGTTCATCTTCTCATCCTTCAACAACTCGCGCCAGTCCCGACATAGGCGCTCAACTCGATGCAAGGGTTTAAGTTTACCTTGAATGGATATGAAAGAGGCGTCCACCACCGCAGACACAGAGAACACAGAGGCCGCACAGAGAAATTCAACACTCTGTGCCTACTCTGTGCGCTCTGTGTCTGCGGTGGTGAATCTCACTCTCCCTGACGCTCAAGAACAAACTAACCTACTACTTGATTTTTGCGAACCTTGACTTACAATCTTCGCAGGTAGTAAAACTTTTGGAAACATTCATTAAAATTCATGCAAGGAAAGCCAGTTGCCAAAAATTCTTGTCGTTGAAGATACAGCCGACACTCGCGAGATTCTTCACCTGTATCTGACCAGGGAGGGCTTCGATGTGAGCATCGCAGCCGATGGCGGCGAGGGGCTATACATGGCGCTGGCGAACCACCCGGACCTCATCGTGACGGACATCACGATGCCTAAGATGGACGGCGTCCAGATGATTAAGCAGATCAGGAACGAGCCGGAGTTGGCCCTCACTCCGATTATCGCGATGACCGCTTACGGCAAAGGTTTTTGTGAAGACGCGATAGAGGCTGGGGCTACGGATACCATCCAGAAGCCGTTTGAGTTTGGACCATTTATCGCGCAGGTGAGGTCGCTGCTCAAAGGGTCTTGAGTTGCGACGGCCTCGCTCAAGCCGTGTCGGATGCGGCGGCCTCAAAGGCTGGCGCTCACGTACGGGCGGGCATCACTAGTTTGAATTAACTGCACGGGCAAGGAGAAACCAGCAATGATTAAGACAAGCGGATACGCGACACATGGTCCCAGGGCTGCGCTCGAACCGTTCAGCTTCGAGCGACGCGAGCCTGGGCCGCGAGACGTACTGATAGAAATACTCTACTGCGGCGTCTGTCACTCGGACATACACCAGGCGCGCGATGAGTGGGGCGCGTCCATCTTCCCTATGATTCCAGGTCACGAGATCGTGGGCAAGGTGTTGCAGGTGGGCGGCGAGGTCTCTCGCTGGAAGGCTGGCGAGACGGTCGGCGTCGGATGCTTCGTTGACTCCTGCCGCGAGTGCGAAGCCTGTCGCGCGGGCCTCGAACAGTACTGCGAGCAGGGCATGACCGCCACTTACAACGGCTACGAGCGCGACGGCGAGACGCCCACCTACGGCGGTTACTCGACGCGCATCACCGTGGATGAAAACTACGTCCTGCGTATCCCGCATGAGATCCCGCTTGAGCGCGCGGCCCCGCTCCTGTGCGCGGGCATCACGACCTACTCGCCGCTGCGACACTTCGGCGTCAAGGCTGGCGCAGAGGTCGCTGTCGTGGGCCTCGGCGGACTCGGCCACATGGGCGTCAAACTCGCCAGCGCGATGGAGGCGAAGGTCAGTGTGCTGAGCCACTCGCCGGGCAAGCGTGAGGACGCGCTGAAGCTCGGCGCGGATGAATTTATCGCGACCCGCGATGAGCAAGTGTTCGAGCAGCACGCGGGGCGCTTCGACTTAATCATTGACACTGTCTCCGCGCCGCACAACCTCAACGCCTATCTGGGACTCTTGCGCCGCGATGGTGTGATGGTGCTGGTGGGCCTGCCGGAAGAGTCTCCGCCGCTGGACCCCGGACCGCTCATCATGAAGCGCAGGCGTCTGGCCGGTTCTCTCATCGGCGGGATACAGGAGACGCAGGAGATGCTGGATTTCTGCGCCGCGCACGGCGTGGCCTCGGACGTGGAGGTGATTCCCATACAGCAGATTAACGAAGCCTACGAGCGTATGTTGAAGAGCGACGTGCGCTATCGCTTCGTGATAGACATGGCCTCGCTCAAGAAGTAAAAAGCTTGTGCGAGCGTCCTGCTGTCCGTCGCTTTCATTCCGACAAACAGGAGTCACTTGATGGTTAAGTTTTTAGGCTTGACGCTTGTCTGCCTCTCTGCGATATGCAGCGCACACGCGCCGCACATTCTCTCTACCGCACACGCTCAAGAGTCTGCTCTTCTCAACGCGCGGGCGCGCGACGGCGAAATTAAGGCGCGCGCGCACGTTCCCGCACAGGAAGAACCCGACGCGCCTGAGAAGGTTATCTGGACCGGCGAGAGCGACGGCTTTGTGATTAATTGGACCACTAAGAATCTCTTCGCGCGACCAAAGGGAAACGCCGGAGCGGAGAGTTTCTCAGTCAGGCCCATCGTCGAACGCGAGTGGAAGGAGATTGAGCAGGACAGGTCCAAGCGTATTCGTGAGGGCGAGACCCTTGTGGATTTCGAGTATGACCGGAGCATCGAAGTGCTTTCCGTCGTTGGTCCCATCGTCAGCATCTCGGACAATTCCGGTTGCGATTGCGGAGGCGCGCATCCATCCATCGCGATTGTCTACAGGGCGCTGGACCTCTCAAGGCCCGGTGAGGTTGACCTTAGTTACGAGGGCTACAAAAAACACGGCAAGATGGTCCAACTGACGGATTACTTTCCAGACGCTGACATCTTCAGAGCTTTGCTCGCGGACTCGCTCATTCAGAAAGCCTTCAAGAGTTCCGGCCAGCGCAGACCCGCAAACCTCTCGGCATTGATGAAAGCCATCTACCTCCAACCCGTGCCCGTCGGGGAATGTGCCTATGAACTATCCGACGATCTCCTCACGCGCTTCGCCTTTCATCATCTGGAAAACGGACAGGTCGCCGTGCGGCTCGGACTGACGCACGCTTACGAAACATGTCGCGGCAGGAGCACGGAGATAGGCATCCTGTTGCCGATTCCCGCCTCGCTCAAGCAACAACTCGCGCAGGCGCAATCCGGGACCGCCGGGTTCCTCATGAAAGATGCGAAGAAAATCGCCAGAGAGCAGATGACTTCTCTCAGCTTCAAGACGCACTAGAGCGCCAGCCTTTTGAGAGAGCCTGCATGTCATGAACAAATTTTCCAGGTTAATAAGGAGACTTGAGCAAGCATAATGATAAGAAAACTTTTCCCGTTGCTGCTGCTGCTGCTCCTGCTGCCCGCTCTCGCTCTCGCTCAGCAAGAGACCGTTTATCCGATAGATAAAGCGCTGGAAGCCTGCACGGACAAAAATCCCTCGACGAATGGGACCATCCAATGCACCGCCAGAGCGCAGGAGATGTGGGATAAAGAATTAAACAGAAACTATAACAGCCTGATGGGCCAACTCAACCCGCAGGGCAAACTCTCTCTCAAGGCGGCACAACTGGACTGGCTCAAATATCGTGATACGGAGTTCAAACTGATAGACAACCTCTATTCCAATTTACAGGGCACGATGTATCTCCCTATGCTCGCCTGGGACCAGATGAGCGTCGTCAAAAAAAGAGCCTTAGAGTTAAAAGCTTATCTGGACCTTTTAAAAGAGGGCCGGGATTAAGTGAGCGATCCACTGGTAGTGGTTCAGTTTAATCTTGAGTGTTCTGGACATTATGATTCACCACCGCAGACACAGAGGACACAGAGGACGCACAGAGTTAAGCATGCAATAACTCTGTGCTGACTCTGTGCGCTCTGTGTCTGCGGTGGTGAACGCCTCTTTGATCCTCACTCAAGCAAAAAACCACCACTGCTTTACTATGTACGTTGACGAATATCAGGCGGGCGTTTTATATATACGATGCGTTATAAATTTGATGGAGCGTATCGAATAAAGTGTTGACCCTTTTGATGGGCCGGGCTTCATTCACAGAGAGGACTATTTCGATGAGCACGAAAGAACAGACTGTGACCCAATCCGAGACCGTGCAGAAGCACAGGGAATTTCTTTTCCCGGCTGTCGCCAACTACTATCAGGAGCCCCTGGCGCTCGTGCGCGGCGAGGGCGAGTATGTCTGGGATGATGCGGGCAATCGGTATCTGGATTGTTTCGGCGGCGTGCTCACGGTCAGCGTGGGCCATGCTCATCCGAAGGTCAACGAGGCGATCATCAAGCAGGTCCAGACCCTCTCGCACACCTCCACGCTCTACGCCAACCAGCCGCAATCGGACCTCGCGGAAAAGCTCCACCAAATTACGCCCGGTCGTTTGAAGAAATCTTTCTTCACCAACAGCGGGACGGAGGCGGACGACACGGCCATCATGGCCGCGAAGTTGCACACAGGACGCCACGAGATAGTAGTCCTCAGACACAGTTATAGCGGGCGTTCCGCGACTGCCCTCTCCGCGATGGGGCATGCGCCGTGGCGTCCGCTTCCCGCGCAGGTCGCGGGGATAGTCCACGCGCGCGCGCCATACTGCTATCGTTGCCCGCTCAAACTCACTTACCCGGAATGCGGGCTGGCCTGCGCGGAGGACATCGAAGAGGTCATCATGACGACGACCACGGGCGAGATCGCGGCCTTCATGGCGGAGCCGATTCTGGGCGTCGGCGGCTTCATCGTCCCGCCGCCCGGCTACTTCGAGCGCGCGGTGGAAATCACGCGCCAGCATGGCGGACTCTTCATCGCGGACGAAGTGCAGACGGGCTGGGGACGCACCGGCGATAAGTGGTTCGGCATCGAACACTGGAACGTCGAGCCTGACATCATCACTTCCGCCAAAGGCATGGGCAACGGCGTCCCCATTGGGATGACAACCGCCACGCCCGAAGTCGCGGACAGCTATCCGGGGCTGACCTTCTCCACCTTCGGCGGCAACCCCGTCTCGATGGCCGCCGCGCTGGCCGTCATCAAGGTCATCGAAGATGAAGACTTACGCCAAAACGCGGCTCAGGTCGGCGCCTACCTGCGCGAAGGTCTCGATGGACTCAAGGAAAAGTACACGGTCATCGGCGACGTGCGCGGGATGGGATTGATGCTGGCGCTCGAACTCGTCAAAGACCGCGAGACCAAAGAGCCGGACCCGCAATCCGTCCTCAAGGTCTTCGAGGAAACGAAGAAGCGCGGCGTCCTCATCGGCAAAGGCGGACTCTACGGCAACGTCATCCGCACGGGCATGATGCTCAACTCGACGAGAGATCATGTGGACCAGTTAATCAACGCCTTCGACGCCGCCTTCGCATCTCTCAAAACAGCTTGAACGAGAGGAAGCGCGAGAGCCAGATTGCTGTGAAGTCTACGCTGCCGACGGTCGAGGGTGTTGGTCCGAGTAGCCAGTGGCTTCCGGCTGGTCCCTGGGAGAGCGTTCTGGATTTTCTGAAAGAGCGATTCATCGGTGTCGAGACCGCGACCTGGCTCTCAAGAATGGCGAAAGGGCAGGTCGTGGACGAGACGGGGTTGCGGCTGAATCCGGCAAGTCCTTATCGAGCCGGAGCCTGTATTTTCTACTACCGGGAGCTTGAATCGGAAACAAGAATTCCCTTCGCGGAGCGCGTTCTCTATCAGGACGAACATCTCCTGGTCGTGGATAAACCGCATTTTTTACCCGTCGTCCCAGCCGGGCGATTTCTTCATCAAACGCTTCTCGTGCGCCTGAAAAAACAGGGCCAGCCGGAAGCGTTGGTCCCGGTTCACCGCCTCGACAGAGAGACGGCGGGGGTCGTCCTCTTCTCACTTAACCCTGCCACGAGAGGTCTCTACACATCGCTCTTTCGCCAACGGAAAGTGAAGAAGATATACGAGGCGCTCGCTCCCACTCATCCGCAACTCGGTTTTCCACTGACGCGGCGCAGCCGTCTCGTCACGGGCGAACCTTTTTTTCGCATGAAGGAAATCGAGGGCGAGCCGAACTCAGAGACTCGCGTTGATGTGCTGAAGAAAATAAACGGCCTGACCCTCTATCAATTGAGTCCCGTCACGGGCAGGAAACACCAGCTTCGCCTGCATCTCTCGGCGTTAGGGATGCCGGTTGTGAACGACAGGCTCTATCCCTTGATGATGGATGAAGCGGCGGATGATTTTTCCAACCCGCTCAAGCTACTGGCGAAATCAATTTCCTTTGAAGACCCTGTGACGGGACGAGAGCGCCACTTTGAAAGCGAGAGAACACTTTAGCGCGGCGTCTGAACAGGCAGAGCACATCCTTCAACCTGATCCACGGCAGTGGATACAGATGAGAGCCGGGGGCAAGCGTCAGCGTCGCCCCCGGCCACTGGTCCAAGATAGATTTCGACCCTGAAGGGGTCGCACCTCAACCTTGCAGATGCGACCCCTTCAGGGTCGAATGGTGTTGGCGTGAACAGACCGGGGGGCGACGCTCTATGAGCTTGCCCCCGGCTCTCACATGCTGCCCTTGCAGGGCGCAGACCTCGCCGGATGGAACCCTTTGATTTTAAATCATCAGCAATCGTCCCTGGAACGAGTTTAATTATCCGGGCCGTCTTCGCGTGGGGGCCTTGGACCGTCCTTGTGCCTTTGCTCGAACTCCTGTCGTCTGGCCGCGATTTTGGCCTTCTGCTCCGGCGTCAGCAGGCTGAAAATCTGCGACATCAGACGCGCATGTGCGACTTCTAATTCAACTTCGATTTTGGCATGTGCCTCAGCCGCCGAGCGGACAGCCGCCTCGTCGAAAGCCGCGCCGCTCAACGGGTCCGGCTGGCTCTCGTGCAGTGTCCGCAACTGGTCGTGGAGCGCCTTCGTGCTCTCCGCAAAGCCGTCCGTAAGTTTCTTCACCTGCGCCTGCTGCTCGTCTGTCAGGTTCAGGTCCCGCGCCAGTGGTCCGAGTCCATCATGCGGCCCTCCCGGTCCACCGTGAAAGCCACCGCCGCGCGGCGGGCCTTGCGGTCCCTGCGAAAATGCGACCATCGCCATCACCAGCAGGAGCGCGCCGACAATCGCCACGACGCCGCTCGTCTTCTTCCAATTCAATCTCATCTTTGTCTCCTCTTCAGCTATCAAATTACTTCACGGGATACCCGGCGAAATCGTCTGGCGGCCCATCATGCTCTGTGTATGCTCCGTGTTGGTATAAAAGAGCCGCTGGACCAGTATATAACGATGATTGAAACTCTTTCACCTCGGCCCTCTATTTTGACGCAGGTGCGGGTCGCGGCGTCGTAAAGAGTTCGTCAAGATACTGTAAAGTTTTGTAAAGCCCCCGCCTGACGCTTCTTTACAATCGGGCAATCGCTGTTAGGATAGACCTGGTTCACGTCCATCTGGAGGAGCATGATTGATGAACTTTAAAATCGGTGATACCGCGACCGTCTCGAAGACCATCACGGATGATGACATACGCCTTTTCGCGGACCTGACAGGCGATCACAACAGCCTTCATCTAGACGAGGAGGTGGCGCGCAAGTCCAGATTCGGACGCCGCGTCGCGCACGGGATGTTGAGCGCGGCACTCATCTCCTCGGTCATCGGCAACGAATTGCCCGGCCCCGGCACGGCCTATTTGGGCCAGACTTTCCAGTTCGTCGCGCCCGTCTTTCCGGGCGACACGGTGACGGCCAGAGTGACCATCACGAAAATCAGAGAGGATAAGCCCATCGTCACGCTTGAAACTCTCTGTTTCAATCAACACCAAGAGACAGTCATCAAAGGCGAAGCGGTGGTGCGTGTGGACAACATGCAGTAAAACATCATAGCCAGAGGGCAAAGATGATTGCGGATTGGGGATTGGGGATTTAACAGGGAAACGGCTTTCAATCCACAATCCGCAATCCCCAATCCCCAATGATTTTCTAAGATGCGCGAAAGATTTTTTCTGGACCGGAAAGAGAATCTTCTCTTCATCAACTTCGCGGGACTCAAGATTGAGAGCCGCGAGCAGGTTGATGAGATGGCCGGACTCGTGCGCGAGGCCGTCGAGTTGAACGGCGGGAGAGTCTACGCGGTCGTCAATTACGAGGGCACGGAACTCGCGCCTGAGATAGTCCAGTATTACGGCGAGCGCATCAAGGGTTTGCAAGACCGCTATGCGATGACGACGGTGCGCTACTCTTCGAGCGGCCTGACGCGTTCCATGCTGCGTTATCTGGGCGCGGCCTTCGACCTTGAGTCAAATATTTTCACGACGCGCGAAGAGGCCATCCATGCGATTCAAGAGTTAGAGCGCCGCAGCCCTGCGAAACGAGTCGCCTCCTTTTGGGCCAACCTCAATCCACGGCGCAGCGTGCTCGGAAAATTCCTGCTCGGATGGCTCGCGGGTTTTTTATTTCTGCTCCTGTCGTACAGCCTGCTTGTCAGGCGTGCGAGCGGGACTGAAGAACTGCGGATGCTGCAACTCTTCGGCGCGGTCGCGGCCCTCGCCCTCTTGATAGTCGCGTCTACGAGCATCGCTATTCTTCACGCCTCTGTGCTGCGCCCGCTCTGGCAGATGGACGGGCTGGCGCGCGGTCTCGTGACGAGCAGCGCCTTCGAGCCGGTCAGCGTCAGGAGCCGCGACGAGGTCGGGAATCTGGCGCTCGCGCTCAACGAGGCGGCCCAACAACTGCGTCGAGACATAGAGAGGTTCAGCGGTCTCTATCATATCTCGCTGATGATGGGCACGGGCACGGAGGTGAGCACCATCTGCGAATTGCTGACGCGCAAGATTGCCCGCCTGCTCGGCGGGGACATGTGCGTGATTCTGCTCTCCGACGAGAAGGAGCGGCTCATCTACGCGCAACTGCCCGCCTATGGTGTGAGCGATAAATTGGTCCAGTCTTTGCGCTCGCCGCTGGACGAAAAAAACATCGCCACGCATGTCTATAAGACGGGCGAGCCGTACTTGAATAATGACATCGCACAGGATTCTTTAATCAGCAGGGAGGCCGCAGAGTGGTTGGGCATCAACGCGATTCTGGCCGTCCCGCTCCGCGCGGGCGAGCACACGCTCGGCACGCTGGAAGTGATGAACAAGGCCGGAGGCTTCGTCGAAGACGACAAGCGATTGGTCACCATCTTCGCTTCGCAGGCCGCGCAACTCATCGTCAACGCGCAACTCTTCGAGCAGGTCCGGGAATCCGAAGAACGCTATCGCCAGATTTTCGAGAGCACGCCAGACGGTCTTTATCGCAGCACGCCCGAAGGTAATCTCCTGACGGTCAATCCCGCGCTCGCCAGCATGCTCGGCTATGGCACGCCCGCCGAATTAATCGGCACGAATCTGATTCGAGATTTTTTCGTTGACCCATCTCTCAGCGCGCGATTGCTGTCTGAAGTTGAAGCGCGCGGGCGCGTGCTTGATGTCGAGTGCGAACTACGCAGACGCAATGGCGAGTGCGTGCCCGCGCGCATGAGCATCCGCGCGCTGACGGATGAAGCAGACCATGAGCCGTATTATCTGGGCATCATCAGGGATGTCACAGAACAGAAACGTCTTTCCGAACAACTCATCATCTCAAAACAGTTGGCGGTCGTTGGCGAACTGGTGGCGGGCGTCGCGCACGAGGTTCGCAATCCCCTCTGCGGCATCACGACGACCTTGAGCGCGCTCGCCCGTCGGCTGCAAGACAGGGAGGCCGTGCAGCCCTTCATTGACGTGATTATGACGGAGGCGGACCATCTCAACCGGCTCATGGAAGAACTGCTCGAACACAGCCGTCCGAGCCGCCCGGACAATCATCCGGCTGACATACGCGACGTGGTCCGCGAAGTGATAGGCGAGTGGAGCAGTCAGGCCGAGACGAAGGGCGTCTCTCTGGCCTTCCTGCATCCAGAGGTCATGCCGGGCTTTCATCTCGACCGCCGCAAGATGCACGGCGTCTTTGCGAACCTCTTGAATAACGCGCTGCATCACACGGGGCCGGGCGGACGGATTAAGATTATTCTCTCCACCTCGAACGGTCATCCATTGAGGCGCGGCGTTCACCAAGAGGTGCGGGTTGAGATTAGCGATGACGGGGCGGGCATCGCCGCCGATAATTTACCTAAAATATTCGAGCCGTTCTTTACCACACGGACGACCGGAACCGGGCTCGGGCTGGCGATTGTGCGCAAGACCATCCACGATCACGGCGGGACCATCAACGCACATTCCACCCCCGGCCAGGGCACGACCTTCGTCATCAACTTACCCGTCACAACAGTCGGGAGTCAGGAGTCTGAGAGTCTGGAGTCAAGAGTCTAGAGTCAAAGACAGGTTCTTGCTTTTGACTCTAGACTCTAGACTCTCAGACTTGAAGTATTATGCCTAATAGCAAGTCGAACATTCTGATTATAGACGACCAGCCGTCGGTGCGTTTCGGGCTGCGGAGTCTGCTTGAGGCCGAGGGTTATCGCGTGATGGAGGCGGAGGACGGGGCGCAGGCGCTCTCGCTGCTCACGGAGAACGCGGCGCAACTGATCTTGCTCGACCTGCGTTTGCCGGATACGGATGGACTCGAACTGCTGCCGCGCATCAAGGCCATAGACGATGATGTGCCCGTCATTATCCTGACGGCGCACGGGACGATTGAGACGGCCATCAGCGCGCTCAAAAGCGGCGCGGAGAATTTTCTCACCAAGCCGCCCGACGCCGACAGCTTTCTCATTCTCATCAATCGCACTCTCGAACAGAGCCGCGTGCGGCGCGAACTGCTGCTCGTAGGCTTGGCCGCCGAACGTGTCGCGGCGGAATATTTCCTGGGCCACGGCGAGACGACCCTCCGCCTGCATCACGCGATTGAACGACTCGCGCCTTCCGATTCGACCGTCCTCCTGCAAGGCGAGACGGGGACCGGTAAGGGAATGGTCGCGCATCTGATTCATCGTTTGAGCGAGCGTCATGCGAAACCTTTTGTGACGATCAACTGCGCGGGCCTCAGCCGAGAGTTACTGGAATCCGAACTCTTCGGTCACGAGAAGGGCGCGTTCACCAGCGCCGTCGCCAGCAAGCCCGGACTGCTTGAGTTGGCCCACGAGGGGACCATCTTCTTCGACGAGATAGCGGAGATGGAAGCCTCGATTCAGGCCAAGCTGCTGCACGTCCTGGAACATAAAAATTTCCGTCGCGTCGGGGGCGTGCAGGAGAAACAGGTAGATGTGCGCGTCATCGCCGCCACCAATAAAAATCTCCAGGGAGAAATCAAGCGCGCACGCTTTCGCGAAGACCTCTTCTATCGCTTGAGCGTGATGCCGCTCATGCTTCCGCCTTTGCGCGACCGCAGAGAAGACATCCTGCCACTGGTCCAACACTTCATCACGCGATTCAACCAGAAGCTCAACCGGCGCGTGCAGGGCATCACGCCCAAAGCGGAGGTCTTGTTGGAGAGCTATAATTGGCCCGGTAATATACGCGAGCTACGCAATGTCATCGAGCGCGCCATCATCCTCTGTTCCGGCGACCGCATACACGCCAGCGAGCTTCCCCTCGGCGGACTGGAAGACTGGACCATCGCGCCGCGTGAAGACAGCGAACAACTCCTCTCGCTGGATGAAGTCGAAAGCCTCCACATCCAGAGAATCGTCGCGGCCACCGGGCAAAATCTCAGCAAAGCCGCAGAGATTCTGGGCGTCACGCGCACCACCCTCTATAACAAAATGCGTAAATACAATCTAGGCTCCCTTTAGAGGAAGTCAGAGCAAACTATTCAACCTTATCCACGTAATTATCCCCTGCGGGGATAGAGTGGAAGGGTGTGCTCTGACTTTTCAGATGCCCTCTAGCGCAAGGTCTCGCGTCTCTCGCTTCCGACTCTCGCATGACTGCTCAAAAATTGGGCAGTGTTCACGGGCGATGTCTAATAATTAACCACTCCGAGATGATCCCGCCTTCAACGGTTTGTGACTCAACTCGACGAATCGCGCGTAAATCTTCAAGGTCTTCTTCAATTCATCAAAAAAGAGCGGTCGCTTTTTTTTGTGGAGCGGTAATTGCTCGACTGATCGTTGTAAGACTCCCTGAGAGCGTAGTTTCCCAGCCCGAATTTTTCGATCACAGGTTTTCAAGCACCAGTCAGCTACAAAATTTTTCTGTCGTCTAAGGAGAAGACCCGAATGATTCCCCACAAGTGTGTTGCGTTAGTTATGACAATTTGCCTGATCATGACCTGCGGCCTTGCGGCCCTGGCACAGAGCCAGACCTCCGGTCGCCTGAGCGGGACCGTCAGGGATGAACAGGGCGCGGCCATCCCCGGCGCCGAAGTGACCGTCACTAATCAGGCCACGGGCGAAGAGCGAAAAGTCTCAGCCGATGCCGATGGCAACTATTTCGTTCCGCTTCTCTCGCCCGGCTCATACACCGTCACGGTGACGGCCAACGGGTTCAAAAAATTCATCTCCGAAGATGCCAAAGTCACCATCACGGAAACCACTACCATCAATCCCGTGTTGGCCGTCGGGACGGTGACGGAGACGGTCACGGTTGATGCCGCGCCGACGGTAGTGCAGACGGAGGGCGCGCAACTCGGGCGCGTGGTTGATTCGCGCGCCGTCGCGGAACTGCCCCTGGCGACGCGCAACTTTACGCAAATCCTGGGTCTCTCGCCCGGCGCGGCCACGTACCTGCCGGACAACACAGCGGTCGGTCGCAACTCGCAGAACATCTCCGTCAACGGCGCGCGCGTGACCAACAACAATTTTCAGATTAACGGCATAGACGCCAACTCGATGGGCACGAACTCCGCGCCTTCCCTTTCTGTCCCCGCGCCTGAGACGATTCAGGAGTTCAAGGTGCAAACTTCGCTCTACGATGCGACGTTCGGTCGCAGCGGCGGCGGCAACATTCAGGCCGTCACCAAGAGCGGCTCGAACGAATTTCACGGCGGCGCTTATGGGTTTTTGCGTAACGATGCTCTCAACGCGAACAATCCTTTTCTGAACGCGGCGGGCGTCGCGCGTCCCGTCCTCAGACGCCACGTCTTCGGCGGTCTCATCGGTGGTCCAATTAAGAGAGACAAAGCCTTCTTCTTCGCCTCGTATCAGGGCACGCGCGAGCGCAACGGCGCTTCGACTATTAACAGCCTCTCTTCCAACGTGCTGGTTGATGCGAGGCTCACTAATGATCGTTCGGCGGCGACGCTGCAAACCGCCTTCGGTCTTCCCGCGATTAATCCGACGGCGCTCGCGCTCTTGAATGTCAAACTCCCGAACGGGCAGTTTCTCATTCCGACGCCGCAGGCGGGCGGGCGCTATACAGGCTCGACGCCTTCGGTCTTCGATGAGAATCAGTTCAACGCGAATTTCGATTATCGCTTCGGCAATAACGATACGCTCTCGACCAAATTCTTCGCCTCGAACGCGCCCCAGACGCTGACGCTGCCGAGTTTCCTCGGCGGCGGTCCGAACGTCCCCGGCTTCGGCAATTTTCAGAGAAACAACAACCGCCTGCTTTCCGCGCAGTACGTACATATCTTCAGCCCGACGGTCTTTAACGAACTGCGCGCGGGCTACAACTTCATACGCGTTGATGCCTTCCCACAGGAACCCGTCAACGATTCGGATTTAGGCATCACGCGGGCCAACGCCAGCGCCTTTCCGGGTCTGCCTTTGATTCGCATCGCGCCTGCGGCGGGCGGCGTCGTCATCGGCACCTCGCCGACGATTGACGTGAAGGCCGTCGCGCCCTCGACGACCCTGGCGGACACGCTCTCCATCACGCACGGCAAGCACAACCTGCGCGGGGGCGCGGAGTATCGTTACAACGAGAACAACTACGTTCTGAATTTTTTCACGCGCGGCCAGATTGATTTTCTGAATTTCACCAGCTTCTTACAGGGCAACGCTTCCGTCTCCGTCTTCGGCAGCGGTCTCGGCAATCGCTCACTGCGCGCGAGCGATTACAACCTGTTCGCGCAGGATGATTGGAAAGTCACTTCCAAGCTGACGCTCAATCTGGGCCTGCGTTATGAGTTGGACTTACCGCCCTACGATACGCGCGGGCGCATCGCGACCTTCGACCCGGCGCTCTATGTTCCGAGACCCTTAGCAATCGGCGGTGTGCCCATCGGCCCGCCCATCGGCGGCTATGTGCAGGCGGGCAACGTCCTCCCGCAGTATGATCTGGCGGATGTACCGAACGTCGGCAAGCGCGTCGTCAACAGCATAGACCCGAACAACTTCGCGCCGCGCGTCGGCTTCGCTTACTCGCCGCTCGCTTCGGGACGGATGGTCTTGCGCGGCGGCTACGGCATCTTCTACTCGCGCACGTCATTTCAGTACTTAACGCTCAACGTCATCGCGCCCCCGACTTATGTCTTCGGCGCGAGGGTCGGCGTGCCCATCGCCAATCCATTCTTCGCCGCGCCGACGGTCAATCAATTCCCGACGCTCGTGCCCGGCGTGGCTCTTTCGGGCACACTCTTTGACCGCAACATTCGCACGCCGTACCTGCAACAGTACAACGTCAGTCTGCAATACGAACTCTTCAAAGGCACGCTGGTCGAAGCGGACTACGTCGGCACGCACGGCGTCAACCTGTTCCGCCAGGTGGGCATCAATCAAGCGCCTCTCATCGCCACCGGAAGTTCTATCACCAACGCGGTGACGGGCGCTGTGATTACGACCAACACACCCGCGAACGCTTCTCTGCGCGCGCCGTTTCAGGGCGTTTCAATCAACGGATTTTTCCAGAACCAATCAACGGCTCAATCCAACTACAACTCGCTTCAGTTGAGCCTCACCAAGCGTTTCTCGCGCGGGCTGCAATTCCTCGCTTCCTATACTCTCGCCAAATCAATTGACAACGCGTCGGGCCAGGGCGGCGGCGCAGGCATCGGCGGCGTGGTCAATCCGGGCGGCGTCGGCGAGACGAGCGTCATCCTCGGCAATCAACGCGATAACCGCGCGAATCGCGGACTCTCTGATTTTGATCGCAAGCATCGCTTAGTCTTGAGTTTTCTCTACGACCTGCCGAAGCCGCATTTCGCGGACGAATCTTCCGCCGGTCGCCTCTTCTTTTCCAACTGGCAGGTCGCGGGCATCATCACTTCCATGTCCGGCTTGCCGATTGACATCGTGGATACGGGCGCAGGCTCTTTCTATGGCATCAGCGGCGGCAGCGCGCCGCTCGCGCGACCGAACCTCGTCGGCGATCCCTTCAGCAACGTCCCCGCCGGATACTTCTTCAACCCTTCAGCGTTCGCGCGTCCGGTCGTGCTCGCGGGGCAGGTCATTCCGAGTTCGGGCGGGTCGGCGGTGGCGGGCGCGCTCGGCACGGACATCGGCAACGTCGGGCGCAACATCCTGCGCGGGCCGCGACAGAACAACGTGGACTTCTCCATCATCAAGCGCTTCAAGGTCGCGGAGACAAAGAACCTCGAATTCCGCACGGAGTTCTTCAATCTGTTCAATCATGTCAACTTCGCTAATCCCATCAGCGACTTCAACGCGGTGCTCGCCTCCGGCGGCAGCATTGACGCGAGCACCGGGCGCATCATCAACCCAGGCTCATTCGGGAAAATCATCTCGACGAGCAGCAATCCGCGACTGATTCAGTTTGGCTTGAAGTTCAATTTCTGAGACAGACGATTGCGAACTCATTCGATTGCGGAATGGGATTGCGGATTGAAGAAGACTATCTGCTCTTCAATCCGCAATCCAAAATCCGCAATCCGCAATTGATGATTCGCAATTGATTGGGGGAGACATGTTCATCAGAGATTGGATGGCGCGGCGTGCCTTGCTCTCGCCGGATAAGTTGGCGATCATAGACGCGGCGACGGGCGCGAGCCTCACCTACCAACAACTGAACGAGCGCGCGACGCGGCTGGCAAATTTTTTACGCGAAGATTGTGGAGTCGAAAGCGGCGACCGCATCAGCATGCTCGCCATGAACCGCGCGGAAATTCTCGAAGTCTTTTTCGCCGCAGCCAAACTGACGGCCATTCTGGTCCCATTAAATTACCGCCTCACGCTGCCCGAACTGCAATACATCATCGAAGATTGCGAGCCGAAGGTTTTACTCTACGAGCAGGACTTCGGCCCTCTCGTCGAACGTCTCTGCGAGGAGACCACGATTCAACATTGCATCTCGCTTGATGAATCTCAAGCGAAGCACATTAATTACGCGGACGCGCTCTCGGCTGCTCAGTCCGAGGCCATAGAGGTCCGGCATTTTGACGCGGAGATGCCAGCGCTCATCATCTACACCTCCGGCACGACGGGGAGGCCCAAGGGTGCGCTGCTCTCGCACAGGATGCTGACCTGGAATTCAATCAACACGAATCTCAACTGGGACCTCGTCTCATCCGACATCACGACGGTTCACGCGCCGCTCTTTCACACCGGCGGCTTCAACGTGCTCACGCTGCCCCTGCTGCACGTCGGCGCGACGGTCATCATCCTGCGCGCGTTTGACGCCGCGCGGGTGCTTGAGTTGATAGAACAATATCGCTGCACCTTCTTTTTCGGAGTGCCGACGATGTATCAGATGATGTTGGAAGAGCCGCGATTCGAGACGACTGATTTCAGTTCCCTGCGCTACTTCATCTCCGGCGGTGCGCCCTGCCCTGTCCCTCTCATAGAGGCTTATCAAAAACGCGGCGTGGCCTTCACACAGGGGTACGGGCTAACGGAGGTTGGCCCAAACTGCTTCAAGCTCGGAGTGACGGACTCTGTCCGCAAGGCAGGCTCGATCGGCTTTCCCAGCTTTCACAGCGAGGCGCGCATCGTTGACGAGAAAGGGCGAGATGTCGAGCGCGGCTCTGTCGGTGAACTCATCCTGCGCGGAGGCCACGTCTGCTCCGGCTACTGGCAGAACATCGAAGCGACGAAGGCCGCGCTGTCCGACGGTTGGTTCTACACCGGAGACCTCGCGCGACAGGATGCGGAGGGCTATCATTACATCGTCGGTCGTGCTAAAGACATGATTATCAACGGCGGCGAGAATGTCTACCCGGCGGAAGTTGAAGCCGTCCTGCACGATCATCCGGGGGTCGCTTCCGCCGCGTTGATCGGGTTGCCCGACCCCAAATGGGGCGAGACGCCCGTCGCCGTCATCATCAGGCGACATGACAACCCTGTGACGGCTGACGAGATCATCAATTTTTGTGAGGGCAAGCTCGCGCGTTACAAGATTCCACGCCACGTCCTCTTCGTCGAAGAGTTTCCCCTGCTGGCCTCCGGCAAAATCTTCAAACGCCTGCTCAAAGAAGAGATTGAAAAGAAAGTGACGAGTGACAAGTGATGAGTGACGAGCAAAGACACGCTTTCAATTTGTCACTTGCCACTCGTCACTTGTCACTGCTTTAAAACTATGACGGATCGAGCGAGAACCATCTTTGCGCTGTCGGTGTTGTGTGCCATCAACACTCTGAACTTTTTTGACCGGCAGGTTTTCGGCGCAATCGCGGAGCCTGTCAGAAAAGAGTGGGGCTTGAGCGATAGCGCCATCGGCTTGATCGGGACGGCCTTCACGCTGGTCTATGCCGCCGTCGGGTTGCCGCTCGGCAGCATGACGGATAAGCTGGCGCGAAAAAAGATTCTCTCCGTCGGCGTCTTCATCTGGAGTTTGCTCACAGCCGCTTCCGGGCTGGCGATGAGCTACTGGCAATTGTTCGTCCTGCGTCTGGGCGTCGGCGTCGGCGAAGCGACCTGCGCGCCCGCCGCAACCTCGCTCATAGGCGACCTCTACCCGGCGGAGAAACGCTCGAAGGCTCTCTCCATCTTTATGCTCGGACTCCCCGTCGGCATCGCCCTCAGTTACGCCATCAGCGGGTCTGTGGCTCAGGCCTACGGGTGGCGCGCGGCCTTTTACGTCGCGGGGATTCCGGGACTCCTCTGCACCCTGGCAATCCTGTTCATACATGAGCCGAAACGCGGCGCGACGGAGCTTCACGACATCGGCGCGCGCAAACGCGAAGGCTCGTCTTACAGGCTCGTCCTCTCCATCCCGACGATGTGGTGGATTATCGCTTCGGGCGCTTTGCAAACCTTCAACATGTACGCGATAGGACAGTTTCTGACGCCGTTCCTGATGCGCTATCACGGTCAGGACATACGCACCGCAGGCTTCACGACGATGGTCGTCTTTGGACTTTCGGGAATCCCCGGCTTGTTGTTGGGCGGCGTCATCGGCGATGCGGTCATGAAACGTCGTGATAATGGTCGCCTACTGATGGCTTCCCTCGCGCTGTTGGGTTCCGTGCCGCCCATCTTTTTCGCGCTCACACGGCCCCCGCGCGAGACGCTGATGTTCACCCTGTTGATGGGCACGGGGGTCGCCCTCATGAACATCTACTACGCGACGGTCTACCCGGCGATTCAGGATGTGATTGAACCGTCTTTGCGCGGCACCGCGATGTCCATCTACTTCTTCGCCATGTACGTCCTCGGCGCGGCGCTTGGCCCACTCGGCACGGGACTCGCCAGCGATTACTTCACGGCCCGCGCCGCAGCCGCCAGCGGCGTCATCGAAATCACACAGAAGACGCTGGAGCCGTTTCGCGCTCAGGGACTTCACTCCGCGATGTACATCATCCCCGCGCTCGGCTGCCTGCTCACGCTCGTGCTCTTCGCCAGTTCGCGCACGGTGGTGAAAGACATGGAACGCCTGCGCAGTTGGATGAGCCGGTCCGCAGTGGAATCAAACTCGACGGATGAAGTACCCATCCCCGGCGCAGAGAACGCGCAGGTCCAGAATGTTTGAGTTGAGAGTGCAAGCATGAGACATAGCAAGCATTTCATCATTCTCACATTCGTCTTGCTCCTGCTAGTGCTGCCTGTGGCTGCGCGTGCGGGGAGTTGGACCAGTGGCAGCGTCACGAACGCTTCAGGCTCTCGTGTTTACAAGCTCTGGATTCCTGCCGGATATACGGGCAAGGCCGGTTTGCCTCTGGTCATGATGCTTCACGGCTGCACGCAAACGCCGGACGATTTCGCTGCGGCCACGGGGATGAATTCGATAGCTGACCGGAACGATTTTTTAGTGGTCTACCCGGAAGAGACGGCGGGCGCGAACGCTCTCAAGTGTTGGAACTGGTTCGACTCGGCGCATCAATCCAGAGGGCAGGGCGAGCCGTCGCTGCTGGCGTTGATAGTCAATCAGGTTCGCGCCGATTTTAGAGTTGATGGAGGGCGCGTGTACGTCGCGGGATTTTCCGCCGGGGGAGCGATGGCCGTCATCATGGGCGCAACTTACCCGGACCTCTTCGCGGCCATCGGCATTCATTCCGGCATCGCCTACAAAGCGGCGACGAACTTGAAAGAGGCGCGCCCCGCGATGGCGCAGGGCGGCGCGGATGCGGCTCGCCTGGGCCAACTCGCTTATGAGGCGATGGCAAACACAAAACACACGATGCGTGTGATCTTATTTCAGGGCGCGAAAGATGGCCTGGTCGCCCCGGTCAACGCTGATAGAGTCATCACTCAATGGGCGCAGGCGGACGATTACATTGACGATGGCAAAGACAACGAGAGTGTGGATGATGTCGCCGATAAGACTACAGAAAGCGTCAGCGCTGGCGGTTATGCTTACAAAAAATCCATCTACAATGATCGCAACGGCAAGCCCCTCATAGAGGGTTGGGTGATTCAGGAGTTGAAGCACGCATGGTCTGGCGGCGTGGCGGGTGCATCATACACGGACCCCAAAGGGCCGGATGCCAGCCAGGAGATGTGGCGCTTTTTCCGTGAGTCGAAACCTTTGCCACAGACGAAGCAGGGAAATCATGGTCAGCAAAGACTATGAAGCGGCACATCATCAATCAACCTGTTGCGCGATAATGCTTGAAAGGCGTCCACAATCCGGCTCTCAGATGACCGTTACTGGCGTTTGCAGCCTCTCTGACGCGTTTGTTTCGACCCGGACGACCCTTGGTTCGTCTTTTATCGCGCGAGGGCTTTATTGAGGCAGGCAGGCTACAATATTTTTGTGGTGAGGCGTTCCAGCGCGGCGCGAATCGGCTGGGGAATGGGCACAGCCCGCCGCTCCTCTCTATCAACAAAGACATGCACGAAGTAGCCCGCCGCCGCCGCATAAGTTTCGTCGCGCTTAAAAATGGCAAGCTCATAACGAACGCTCGAATTCCCCAACTTGCCCACGCGCAGTCCGACTTCAGCCACTTCGGGAAAGGCCAGCGCCTGCATGTACTGGCAGTGAGACTCCGCCGCTAATCCGATGACAGGACCGGCTGTGATGTCCAGTCCCCCTTCCGCGATGAGATACTCATTAATCGCCGTGTCGAAGAACGCGTAGTAGAGCGCGTTGTTGACATGCCCGTAGATGTCATTGTCCATCCAACGGGTCGGAATCGCCAGCAAGTGCGGGTACTCCACGCGCGTGATTTGTGGTTTGCTCGTCATATCAAGCGTTTAAGCGAAGGTGATAACTTGCCGCACCGCCTGCGCCTGGGCCAACCTGTCAAAGCCAGCGTTAATCTCGTCGAGCCGCAGAGTGTGCGTGTGTAATTTATCAACGGGTAAGATTCCCGCTTGATACATGCTGATGTAACGCGGGATGTCCCTGCGCGGCACTGACGAACCCATGTAAGAGCCTTTGATGGTGCGTTCCTCAGCGACAATGCTCGCGGCGGAAACGGCGAACATCTTGCTCGGATGCGGCAGACCGATGCTGACCGTCGTCCCGCCGCGCCGCGTGGCCTGGTAAGCTTGAATCAAAACCGCCTCGTGGCCCACGCTCTCAAAGACGTAAGCCGCGCCGCCCCCCGTCACTTCCCTCAACGCTGCGACCGCATCATCCTGAGCGGCATTAATCGTATGCGTTGCCCCGACATCGCGCGCGAGCATCAACTTATCTTCGAGACGGTCAACGGCGATAATCGGATAAGCACCAGCCGCACGCGCTCCCATCAACGCGCTCAATCCCACACCGCCCATCCCAAACACGGCGACGGACATTCCCCCTTCGACGCGCGCCGTGTTGAAGACAGCACCCACACCCGTCATCACCGCGCAGCCGAAGAGCGCAGCCTTATCAAGCGGAACTCCCGCATTAATCTTCACCAAAGACTCTTGCGCGGCGACCGTGAATTGCGAGAAAGCCGAGACACCCAAGTGGTGATGACATGGACGCGATTGAGAATCTGTAAATCTTCTTGAGCCGGAAAGAAGCGTTCCGGCTGTGTTCGCCTGCGCTCCCAGTTCACACAGAGACCCTCTACCCGACGCGCAATAAACACAGTGCCCGCAGACAGGCACGAAGCTGAAAACAACGTGATCACCCGGCGCGAAATCCAGGACCCCCTGCCCCCTGTCTCGCACAATCCCGCTCGCTTCATGCCCCATGACCATCGGCAACACGCGCGGGCGCGAACCGTCCAGCACGGAAAGGTCCGAATGGCACAATCCCGCGCTGGAGACTTCGACTAACACCTCTCCCGGCCCCGGCCCCGCGAGTGTGATGTCATCAACCACCAGCGGCAAACTTTCCGCATAAGGCTGCGGCGTGCCCATTTCATACAGGACAGCAGCTTTTGTTTTCACACTTCACCCCGTACGACTAAACGATTTCACGAGAAGTAAATCCAACGGTCTGCTTCATACTCGACAGGGATGGGCTTGCTGATGACGACACGAGAAAGCGGTCGTTGCTCATCCACTGCGCTTCCAGAAAACAGGCAACGGCATGTGCGAGGTCTCACTCTGAATTTCTGCTTTGCTCAACCTTCGCAGAGATCAGTTGCCAGTCTTCCGTGTGCATGCCCCCCCCGAATTGCTCTTTCGCATGATTCAGAGTGTAGCCACTCGCCAACAGTTCAGCGATTAAATTTGCATGATCGGAAATCTCATCCTCCGTCAGTCTGGGCCCCTCGTCGGAAGAATTCTTCAGACGCTCATGCTTGCATTTGGCGACTCCCTGTTCGGGACCATGAGGGTAAAAAAATCCCGTGCCCTGGCAGTCCGGGCAGGAGTTGATGTCCTGTGGTTTCACTTCCTCTTCCGGGTTGAGGAACTTCTCTATGAAAGCATCCGCCACCCCCGAACGGTAGATGCTCATGGCGAAGCCGCCGGGGTTATTGATGCCCTGCCCGGTCTCCTGTAGGTGCTCCGCGTAACTGCGGCATTCGTCAATCGTAAATCTCGAAACCACACCCACACCACGCGCAGCGTGTTTCTTTTGAGGCGCTTCGAGCGCTTTTTTTCTTTGTGTGTGTGTTTCTTTTAAAAGACTTTCTTTAATGTCGGTCTGTGAGACCTGTCTGGTCTGTGGGACCTGTCTGGTCTGTGAGACCTGTCCGGTCACAGAGGCCACCCAGAATTCCAATCCCTGATCCTTTCCATAACCCACTATGCGCCCTTGACGCCGGACCAAGCCAAGCCTTTCCAGGCTATTGACCGCCCGCTGGGCAGTCTTGTAACTCAGCCCTGCGCGCTCGGAGAGTTTTTGTAAACTTATGATGCAACTAGGTTTATTGTATCCCCACGAAAGACGATAAAGATGAAAGTGGATGACCTGTTCGTAAACATTGAGCCGTGGATATAAATGGTCTACGATTTGATGATGGAAACGCGTATGCCCTTTAACGTCCGGGAGACTGCTCATCAAATCGAGGGAAGTGGCAGGGAGATCGGTCTGTGGGACCTGACTGGTCTGTGAGACCTGACAGGTCTCAGACCTATCAGATATGGCCTCTGAGACCTGTCTGGTCTGTGGGACCTGTCTGGTCTCTAAGACCTGTCTGGTCTGTGAGACCGATCTGCTGGCATCGGATTCCGCTGTCGCGTGTTGCTCGCGCTCGTCGCGTTTGCGCTTCGCTTCGAGCAGGTCTGCGTAACCGACCCACTTTCTATTTTCACTCATGCAGCACCGCCTCGCTCGCCGCCGCTTCAATCAAGTCCGGGGGCACTTTTGTCATCTCCGCCATCTGCGCCATGTCCCAGGCGATGGCGCAGACCTTGAGAATGTCGCGTGGAATCCCTCCCGTGATGGCGTACACGGCATCAATCGCGGCCTCGTTGAAGGGATTGGAAACCTGCGCCTGCTCGCAGCGAAAAGCGACCATCTCGCGCGTCTCCGTCAGCGAGAGAGGGGCCAGCAGGGAAGGGGCGAAGATGCGCGAACGTATAGCCTTCTTCGTCGGGTCCATCAACTTGGAGCGAAGCTCCAACTGTCCCGCGAGCACGATCTGTATCAGCTTTGTGTCCTCTGTTTCAAAATTCAAGAGAACGCGGACCAGTTCGAGCATCTTGCCCGTCAGGCGCTGTGACTCGTCAATAAAGACGACAGCCGTTTTGTCCTCACCATAGAGATTAACCACAAAGCTGCGAAGTTCCTGCTCCTGGTCCACCATAGAGCGGCGCGGCCTCAATCCAAAATCACCACACAAAGATTTAAGAAACGCGAAATCGCTGGGGAAATTAGGGGAAGGAATGAGCGCCGTGACGACATCCTCACGGCCTACGTACTGTCCGAGCAGGTAGCGCAAAACAGTAGATTTACCCAGTCCGACATCGCCCAGAATCGCTGTCAATCCCTGCCGGTTGTCAATCACATAACTCACTTTGTGAATGGTGCTCTTGAGCGACGGCGTCAGGTACAGAAGCGAAGGGTTGGGACTTATCGAAAAGGGCCTTTTCGGCTTGGGTTTAGGTACTGTAACCGTTGACATATCGCTCATTTACCACGTTCCGCCTGTAGAATCAAGATTAATTATTGAAAAAGACGTGAAAAAATCTCTGTTTGAAGCTTGATTCCAGGGGGCGGGGTGGAGAATTGGCAAAAAAGACCCCCTCTTAAACTTCAGTATAGGTATTTATATGTGTCCCGCCAGAGGATGAAAAGCAATCATTATAAACTTGGTTTCATATCATTCTGCTTGACGATAAATATATTATAATGAAGAAAATGTATGCAATAGTTGATTGGTCTAATCTTATAATTCCGATAAGCAACGTTTCACGCAATATTTGATTGACGGGAGCACATCTTTAGTACATTATAAGAGCCGTTACCGGTACTTATCTCTTCGGTGAGGTTCCAATCTCATGACACCTGATGACATCTTGCCCAGTCTGCGCACAGAGCGCAATCCAATGCCGCAGCGCTTTGACCCACAACTGACGGCTTCCTTCTGTAATAAGTCCGTCTCTGAAGAGACGCGGCGCGCCTATCGCAGAGTGACGCGGCAGTTCTTCCAGTTCGTCGGAGGAGTGCATCCGAGCCTGGTCACACCGGAGCATGTGCTGAGATGGAGAGAGCACCTGCGACAGAAGAGGAGAAAGCCCGCGACTATTTCTTTCAACCTCTCTGTCGTTCGTTCTCTATTTGAATACTTGAAGGCTGGCGATCATGTCTCCAGAAATCCCGCCTCGTCAAAGCTGGTCCCGCCGCCCGAGGTGGCGGACGAGCCTTCCGGCAGGGCGCTGACGGCCAAAGAGGTGCGATACCTGCTCAGCGGGCCTGACAGGTCTAAGCCGGAGGGTGCTAGAGATTACGCGCTGCTGCTCTTGATGTTGAGATTGGGAGTGCGCGTCAGCGAAGCCTGTTCGCTCAAAGCTTCTTCTATCAAGTGGAGTCATGGCCGTTGGATCCTGAAGTTCAAAGTCAAAGGGGGCAGGGAACGCACGCTGCCTCTCCCGATAGAGGTGAAGAAAGCCGTTGACGAATATCTCAAACTGGACGCCAACCGGAGGGCAACGCTGCACTGCGATGGCACGGAGGCATACATCTTCCAGCCACACTTGAACTACAGGACGCTGGAATTCAACAAGGGTCTTTCGACGCGCATGGCCTGGAACCTCGTACGCAAGTGGGCAGAGTTCACGGGCATAGAGAAAATCTCTCCGCACGATCTGAGACGGACGGCGATTACGAAGGCGCTGGACCAGGGTCTCTCATACAGGCAGGTCCAGATGATGTCGGGCCATCGCGACCCGAAGACGGTCATGCGTTACGATCATGGTCGTGAGAATTTGGACCAGAATGCCGTCAACTTCCTCAGCTATGAAGAAACGGCCAGTGAAGTGGCGGCGGCTGAAGCGGCGGCACAGGCGCAGGATGAGCCGGACAGGGACTGAAGTATCTCGATTAAAAGCCTACCGTCGAAGTTTCTTTCCCGTGCTCTTCAGAGGAATGAAAACCACGTCCGATAAAGCTGTTGGGCCAACAACATTTAGTGGCTGAGTAAGATCGCCCTCCTATAACTTGTACCAGTTTTGAATTTTGTTTAAGGCTGATGAAAGGAGGGAGTTGTTATCGGACTCCTGCGATATTGAATGACTATTCATCCGATGAGTTCCCAACCGGGTTGACAACAAAATCTTGACATTACACTAAGCCCAGCCCTAGAGTCTCAGCTAGTCTCAGTGTGCTATCACGCCGCCGAAAGGCTCTTGCTTCACGCGTCCTGATTCTTGGCCGCAATGGCTGGCGATTTGTCTAACCTGACAGTTTTGTTTTGAGAAGACTTCGAGGAGCGAACTCTATGAAGAATAAAACCGTACTCAAGTACTTTGTTTTAATCGCATTCGTCGTCATCGCGTTGGGCCTGGTCTTAGCCTCCAGTTGGTGGAAGAGTGTCTGGAACAAAGGGCCTGCCCCCGGCACTGTGCTTGATGAGGCCAGACAGGCGAACCGCCCCGCGCAGTCTTTTCCCGCCGCAGACGAAGATTACTTTCACGACATGGATGATGCCGCGACGTTGACGACGGATGAAGTCAAAGGCCGCAATACCTGGATCGTCTGGACCGGCGGCAACGACCGTTTCTGGGACAAGATAGGTGTCTCAAGTCTGGGCGCGCTGGATTTTCTCAAAACGCTCTCGTCGCATCCGAGTTTGAAGTTCAGCCGGGACAATCGTTGGAACTACCTGGGCCTGGTCAACGAGCCTTGTTTTGAAAAAGCCACGGGGCCGGACCCGAACCGCTACGGGCTGTGGCTGGATAAACGCTCCGCTAACTGCCCGCCGGACCCGTTTGAAAACGAGGCGAAATATCCTGGCGTCAAAGTCGGCGCGCGCGGCAAGAATCTACCAGCCGGTTCTTATTACGGGTGGGCCACGGGCATCGTCGGGCTGCGTCTCTTTCCGAACCCGGATTTTGATGAGGCCGCTGCCAAGAAGTGGGATGCGGAGAAGTTTTATACTAAGGCCGATTACTACAACTCGAAAGACCTTGTGCGGCCTTACAGGGTCGGGATGTCATGCGGCTTCTGCCACGTCGGCCCGAATCCCATCAAGCCGCCCGCTGACCCTGAGCATCCAAAATGGGAGAACCTCTCGTCGAGCGTCGGCGCGCAGTATTTCTGGATTGACCGCATCTTCGATTGGGACGCGGATCAATCAAGCTACGTCTTTCAGATGTTCCACACATCTCGCCCTGGCACTCTGGACACTTCGCTCGTCTCCACAGACAACATCAACAACCCGCGCACGATGAACGCCCTCTACAATCTTGGCCCACGTCTTGAGCAGGCCAAGCGTTTCGGCAAAGAGACGCTCGGCGGCGGGAGCCTCGACAACAAGCAATTTAACGATTATCCCAACACGGCCACGCTGTCGCCGCTCTTCAGTCCTCCCGCGACCGTCTACGCGCCGCGCGTGCTCAAAGACGGCTCTGATTCGGTGGGCGCTCTCGGCGCGCTCAATCGCGTCTATCTCAACATAGGATTATTCAGCGAGGAGTGGCTCCTACACTTTAACCCGCTCATCGGCGGGCGCAAGACGACGCCCATCAAAATCGTGGACGCGCGTAAGAACTCCAGTTTCTGGGAGGCCACGGAGGCGCAGACGCCAGACATGGCGCTCTTCTTCCTCAAGACCACCGCGCCGCATAAGCTGAAGGACGCGCCCGGCGGCGATGCTTACATGACCAAGGATAGCGCGCAACTTGATCGCGGCAAGATAGTCTTCGCGGAAAATTGCGCGCGCTGTCACTCAAGCAAACTGCCGACCCCTGCGGAGGGCCTGGACCCCGGCGGCTGTTCCGGCAAGGACTATCTTTCGTGCTGGACCAAATACTGGGAATGGACCAAGACGGAGGACTTCAAATCCAAGATGCGCGCGATTGTGACCGCGCCGGATTTCCTAGACGGCAATTATCTCTCGGCGGAACACCGCGTGCCCGTGACGCTGCTCCAGACCAACGCTTGCAGCCCCCTCGCGACCAATGCCATCCGTGACAACATCTGGGACAACTTCTCTTCGGAGACTTACAAGGACCTGCCCTCTGTCGGGACCATCACCATCTATGATCCCATCTCCGGCGAACCCAAACAGTTTCCCATGCCCGGCGGCGGACGCGGTTACACGCGCCCCGCATCGCTCATCAGTCTCTGGTCCACCGCGCCTTTTCTTTTGAACAACAGCGTCGGCAAGTTTAATCCAAGCCCGTCGGTCGCGGCGCGCATGGACTCTTTTCAGGATTCTATAGAGAAGATGCTGTGGCCCGAAAAGCGCGAGAAGGATTCCGTGCTCGGAGACAAAATTCCGGGCGTCATTGACCGCACCACGACACGCAGTTTCCTGCGCGTCCCATCCGGTTATGTGCCTGACAATCTGAAGAGCCTGGGAGGTTTCGGAAAACATTTCTTCCCGTACATTTTCGGTGAGGACGGGATAGAGATTGGTCCGATTCCGCCCGGCACGCCCGTCAATCTGCTGGCGAACCTGAACCTCCTGGCGGATGATTCGGACCTCCTGGGCCGGGTTGACCACGACCGCAAAGTACTGGACCTCGCGCTCACGATTAAGCATGACCTGAAGGCGCTGGGAGATGATCCGAAAGATGAAGATGCGCGCAAGGTCTTCTTAAATCTCGTCCCGAAGTTGATGAGTTTGAGCAAGTGCCCTGATTTCGTCGTCAATCGCGGCCACTACTTCGGGACCAGCCTCAACAAAGAGGAACCCGGTCTGAGCGATGATGACAAACGCGCTCTGATTGAGTTTCTCAAAACCTTCTGAAGACTTTCTGTGCAGACTCTCTCTGTCAGGTCTTTCAGATGAAGTTGGACCATCGTCGCCATCAGCTTTGGCGGCGCTGGTCCAATAATCCTTGATCCGTATCTCAAGAGGAAGAAGATGAGCGAAGCAGATTACGATTACATAGTGATCGGCTCCGGCGCGGGTGGCGGCCCGCTCGCGGCCAATCTCGCCAGGGCCGGTTTCAAGGTCCTGCTGATGGAAGCGGGCGGAGACCCCTGCTCCGAAGACGAGACGGGCCGTCTCATGTACGAGGTCCCGATTTTTCACGGGCAGTCCACGGAGTACAAAGCATGTGCGTGGGATTTCTTCGTGCGCCACTACACGGACGATGCGCAGCAGGCGAAGGATTCTAAAGTCGTCAAGGTTGACGGGAAAGATTTCGTCTGGTATCCGCGCGCGGGCGCGCTCGGCGGCTGCACGGCCCACAACGCGATGATTACGGTCGTCCCGCAGGATAGAGACTGGGATTACATAGCCGAATTGACGGGCGACGATTCATGGCGCGGCGAGCGCATGCGGCCCTACTTCACACGCCTTGAGGACTGCAAGTATGTGCCTCAGCCCGGCACACTCAAAGCCACCATAGACGGCGTCATCTCGTCCATCACCGAACTGCTCCACGGCAAGGAAGACTGGCGCGACTGGTCCCACGGCCACGGCTTCGAGGGCTGGCTGCCCACTTGCGAGGCGGACCCGAAGCTGGTCCTCAAAGACCCTGAACTCATCGTCCTGCTTTTGAAGGGCGTCAGGCAGGCTCTCGCGGATCACGTCGGGAATCGTCTGCTGCGTCTGGAAGCGCGCTTTGACCCGAACGATACCAGGCAGGCAGGCGATAGCCCTGAGGGCTTGGTCTTTACGCCTCTCGCGGTGGACAAAGGTAAGCGAGTTGGCCCAAGAGAATATCTCTTGCGCGTGCAGAAAGAGTTTCCCGACAACCTGACGCTAAAAAAACGCGCGCTCGCCACACGCATTCTGTTCGAGGGCACGCGAGCCGTCGGCGTCGAGTACATAGATCAAGCGCACGTCTACCGCGCGGACCCGCAGGCCATCGCAGACCCTTCCGCTCTGCCGCGCGGCGAAGTCAGAGCCAAACGCGAAATCATCGTCTCCGGCGGCGCGTTCAATAGCCCGCAACTGCTCAAGCTTTCAGGCATCGGCCCGCGCGCAGAGCTTGAGAAGTTCGGTATCCCGGTGGTCGTGGACCTGCCGGGCGTCGGAGAGAATTTGCAGGACCGCTACGAGGTCGGCGTCATCTCGGAGTTCGCCAGAGACTTCGCCCTCATAGAAGGCGCGACCTTCAGCATCCCTGAGGAAGGCACAGACCCGGACGCGTTTCTCAAACAGTGGGAGACGAACGGGACGGGCGTCTACGCCTCGAACGGCGCGCTCATCGGCATCATCAAACGCTCAAGCCCGGACCTGCCGGACCCGGACCTTTACATCTTCGGACTGCCCGGTTATTTTCGCGGTTATCAACCCGGCTATTCGCAAAACTTCGAGCGTCATCACAACCGTTTCACCTGGGCCATCCTCAAAGCCCGCACGCGCAACACCGGACGCGTCTTGCTCACCTCCCCCCATCCCTGGGACAGGCCCAACATCAATTTTCAGTACTTCGGTGACGGCCAGCGCTTGAACGACCCGGACCTCGATGCGGTCCTCGACGGCGTCAAGTTCGCACGCGCCGCCAACGAGCGCCTGCATCGCCTCGGCATCATCAAACAGGAAGAACTGCCTGGGCCGGACTTACAGAGCGACGACCAGCTACGCGAATTTATCAGGAACGAAGCCTGGGGCCATCACGCCTCATGCACCAACAGGATCGGCCCCGACGATGACCCTATGGCCGTCCTGGATAGCCGCTTTCGCGTTCGCCAGACGCAGGGCCTGCGCGTCGTTGATGCATCCGTCTTCCCGAAAATTCCCGGCTACTTTATCGTCACCGCGATTTACATGATGAGCGAGAAAGCCTTCGACGTGATTACAGAAGATGCGCGTTGAGATGACCTAAACCCCAACTCACCACAGAGGACATCCCTGTATAGCGGTTCTCAATTGGATGGGACCACTGCGGCAAGCGTCCTTGTCAGTCCCGCCTGCTTCAGCTGGGCGGGTCGTTGCCCAGACAGGAACCCGCCCAGCTTAAGCGGGCGGGACTAACACGTAGTCGCACTCAATTGCAAACCGCCATAAGGGATACATA
>DASYML010000265.1:0-3094 GCA_036009045.1 Pyrinomonadaceae bacterium | reverse complement strand
CACGACTCCAGACTCTCAGACTCCCGACTCTCTTAGTATTGCGGCACATTGCTATCAACCTCTTCCGACCAGTGGTCTATGCCGCCCGCGAGGTTGAACAGTTTCTCAAATCCCTGTTGGGCCAAAAAAGCGCAGACCTGTGCGCTCCTGATGCCGTGATGGCACATGAAGACGGTCTCCTGCGCCGGGTCGAGCGTGCCCGACCACTCTGTAAAACTGCTGAGCGGGAGCAGTCGCGCGCCTTCTATGCGCGCGATCTGATATTCGACAGGCTCGCGCACGTCTACCAGCAAGACCTGCTCGCCGCGCCTTAGCCGCAACGCCAGTTCCGCCGGTGTTATCGTTTCATAGCTCATCCTCTATGCTCTCATTTCGATGCGGAACGCTCAGGTCCGAGACGCGTCGCCCGTGCTTTCAACTTGAGCGGCTGTTGAGACGCGCGGCGATAATCTTGGCGGCAGTCGCGCCCGCGCCGGTCGCGCCGCTGATGGTCGGCGCGATTGGATTGGCAACGTCGCCCACGGCGAACACGTTGCCGACGTTCGTCTCCTGCTCGCCCGTCACCACTATGTAACCGTCGTCATCCATTCGCAACTGTTCGCGGAACAACTCCGCATTCGGCTCCACCCCGATACGCACAAGCACGCCCTGCACCGCCATCTGAAAAGGCTTGAGAGCACCCCCGCGCAATATTTCCACTCCCAACACTTCGTCCGTGCCGATGATTCGCTGGACCACTGATTCCGTAAAGACCGTGACGCGATGATGCGCCCTCAGTTGCTCGGCAAATTCCCTGCGCGCACGCAGTCTTGGCCCACGCTGGACCAGCGTCACGGTCGGGCAGACTTCCGCGAGCATCAAAGCATTCTCCGCCGCCGCGTCGCCGCCTCCGACGATGCACACGTCTTTCCCTGCGAGCAGTGCGCGGTCGCGCGTCGCGGATTCAACGATGCCGCGCCCCGCGAGTTCCGCTTCGCCGGGAATCCCCAGCCTTCTACGCCTCACTCCGGTGGCGATGACAAGGCTGATGGACTGAAGTTCTTCCCCGCTCCGCAACACGACGCGCCTCGCGCGCAGGTCCACGCTCTCTATCTCGACCTGCGTCCACAAATCGAAACCCGCGTCCGCCACCTGCTCCGCGAAACGGTCGCGCAACTCAAGCCCATTCAACGCGCGCAGGCCCAGGTAATTTCCAATCGGATTATAGACCGACAGCAGTTGCCCGCCGACCTCCCCCTTCTCTTCCAACACCAGCGCGTCCAACCCCAACTCGTCACACCACAAAGCGGCAGACAGCCCCGCCGGTCCCGCACCGATAATCACAACGTCATACATAAGACAAGTCAGGAGTCAGGAGTCGGGAGTCTAGAGTCTGAGAGTCAGGAGTCAGGAATCAAAAACAAGAACTTGCTTTGAGCTTTTGACTCTAGACTCCTGACTCTCAGACTCTAGACTCCCTACTTGATTGCGTTTCGCATCTCTGTTGCCACCGTTTGAGGGTCAAGGCCGGATGCAGCGGGGCTGCCATTCTGGTCCATAAATTTGATAGCCGAGGCCAGTTCGTTCGCGTCCCGCATCCAAAGGCCGCGTTGACTGCGCTCCAATTCGTTCAGGCGTGCGATGAGCGGGCCGAAGTCGCGGCGTTGTATGCGCGGGCGGACGATGGTCTCGGCCCAGGAATAATAAGGGTAGTCAACGCGATAGCTCCACCCATCCGACAAAGGCGTGGCGATTAAGTAGACCTGCCCGCGCGCATGTCGCGTGATGGCCGTGAAGGGCGCGGCGTGTCTCGTCGGTTTGAACCCGCTCGGCCCAAACAATTCCGGCGCGAGTGTGACGACGGAAAGACCCACATCCGCGTGCTCTTCGACGGTTGATGTCCCGCGCGCGAAGCTTTCCAGCGATGCTTCTATGAATCTCCATGCATCGCGCCACAGAGGCTCGTAAGCATCCGTGTGCCTGAGCACGCGCTCCACTTCCGGCAGGACCAATTCGTAAGCGCGCGCATCATCCGCCACAGGTCCCCCCGCGAGATGATGGGCGAGGGGCGAACCCGCCTCTTCACCCTCGACTGGTTGATCCGAACCCTGTATGACGATGCTCGCACGCACGGCCCGCTCATTCGTGTAAGCGGAGAAGTCTCCGGCTTCGGCGGCGGCGATGAGTTCGCTTTTCAGGTCCAGCGCGCGCGCTCCCGTAAGCACGGTCCAGACGGAGAGGACGCCGTCCGTATCGAAGTGATTATTCATGACGAGTTCGATGCCTTGCGTCAGTCGCTCGAAATCTTTCGAGCCGACGAGATTGAGAGCGATTTCCGTAGAGGTGTCTGCCTTCACCTCAAGCGGCGTGCGGTTGCCCTCCCAGTGCGAGAAGTGGATGCTGCTCGGCACGGTCCCATCTATGGAAAGCTTCGGCACGTCCGCCAGACCCGAATGATAATACTCGAACCTCATCTGTTTCCCTCTTTCTCCGCTCAAGGATGAATGGGGCACCCCGCATCATCAAAGAAACTTTCGCGCAGGCACAGAGTTTAACGCACCTCTGTGTGGAATAGAAAACGCAGGGTCTAATCATTCTCAGAAAATTAGCCACAGAGGCCACAGAGCGCACAGAGTAAGCGCACGAGAAGAAAAAGCACAGCAAGCTTGCTTCTTATCAAACTCCCTCCTTCCTCTGTGGTCTCTGTGACCTCTGTGGCTAATCTTTTCTTTCTTGAGTGAAGAGAGCCTGCCTGCGAGCGATGCTTGTCTGCCTTTGCGGCGGTGGATACAATGTGCTTCGTTCAAATTACAACGGAGGCTCAAAAGAAAGTGAATCAAGCGACCAACCAGCAGATGCCGGAGGTGACGGCGACCGAACTCAAACAAAAATTGGACCAGGGCGCAGACATACAGATTATAGACGTGCGCGAGCCGAACGAATATGCCCATGCGCGCATCCCCAACTCCATACACATCCCGCTCGCGCAGGTGGTCAATCGCATGTCCGAGATTGACCCGCAACGCGAAACGGTCGTTCACTGCAAGATGGGCGGGCGCAGCGCCAGGGCCATCCAAGCTCTCCAACAGGCTGGCTTCAAGGGGAGGCTCATCAA
>DASYML010000264.1:0-10994 GCA_036009045.1 Pyrinomonadaceae bacterium | reverse complement strand
AGGCTATCTCTTCACCGTTGCTATAGAGACTCCGGTTTTACTCATTGGCCTCTCAAAAAAACTGAGTTTCAGGCAACGCTTCTTCGCGGGACTGTGGCTCACGGCCTGCACTTATCCAATCGTCGTGTTGGTCCTGCCAATCCTGTTCTCAGATTCCACGCGGCAGGTCTATTTGCTGGTGGCGGAGACGTTCGCGCCTGTCGCGGAGTGCGCTCTCTTCTGGCTGGCCTTTCGTCACAAACTCGATGGAGGCTTGAGGGCGACCCTGCGTAATTTCTCCGTCATCGTCATCGCCAACCTGCTCTCCTTCGCCTGCGGGGAACTGCTCAACTCGAATCGCTGGTTCGGGCTATTTTGAGGCGCACGTTTGCAAATGAATGCAACTGAGGTCAGTCCCGCCTGCTTAAGCTGGGCGGGTCGTGGCTGAGCAAGGAAACCCGCCCAGCTTAAGCAGGCGGGACTGACAGCGTCGCGGGGCCGTTGTGGTCCCATGCATTTGCCAACGGCTGTATTATGAATTTTTTTTGGTCCTGTGATTGATTCCGGCCCGGAATCTCGCGTTAGAGGGTGGAGGAGTAAAATCATGGCGGCAAAAGTAGCGGTTAGAGTCATCAAACGAGACGAGCGTGGCCTGAATGCCAAGCCTGAAAAGAGTGCTGGCGAGAAGGTCTCGGCCCTGGAAATGGCCTCGCGGCAGGTCAAAACGGTGGTTTCCGGCTGGGTCCGTGAACGGCAACAGCCCCGCGTAGACCCGCGCCGGGCCTTTGCAGAATTGTTCCGCACCGCTTAAGCGTTGAGAGATATTCCGTCGCCGGGGATGCTCCGTTTCGGCGCTACGGGCGTTTCCGCAGCCGCTCACACAAAAAAAAGCCCTTTCCCTCGCCAAATCTGTTAAACTGTTAGACTCATTTCTGCATCTAATAGAGTGACAAGGGGAATAAGCTGTTATAATGAGAACCGGGATTCCCCCGGTTTTATTTTCGTTGATTGTCGGACACGCGTTGAGGAGGACGAAAACAGGGCATGGGCACAGCACGCCTGGAATTTGAAGCGCCGGAAGAAGAGCGCGACCACACCGCTCCTTCGGTTGTCGAAATAGAAGAGGTGCTGGAGAAATTGAGCGTCTCTGAACACCTCGAGCATGAGGAAGATGCTCTCTTGCTGGATGGTAACGTCGCGGAGGATGCGCTGGCCGGAGACAGCCTGGACATCAATGATGGTCCAGAGCTTGATCTCTCCGCCGGTGAGTATGATAAATCGAGCGATCCCGTTCGTCTCTATCTACAGCAGATGAGCGTCGTCCCCTTGCTCAAGAGAGAGGGCGAGGTCGCCGTCGCCAAGCGCATCGAGTGGGGGCAGATTAAGACGCAACGCGCACTTTCGCGCTCGCCCATCGCGCTCCGCGAACTCATCAAAATCGGTGAGGAACTGGAAACCGGCGCGGCCAACATACGCGAGATCGTCAACTTCTCCGATCAGGAAGATTTGGAGGAGGGCGAAGGCCGCGCGGACGAGTACCTGCGCCGCACTCTGGAAATCGTCGAGAGCCTGCGCAAGCTGACCAGGCAGGCAAGCAAACACTGGGAAGACCTACAGGCAGAGCACAAGGCGCACAGGGGAAAGCGGACCAAAAAACTGTTTCGCCTGAAGCGCAAAGTGGCTGGCGAGCGTCTTGAGATTGCGCGCAATTTCGCCCAGCTTCATCTTTCCGAGAAGGCTCGGCAGCGTCTGATTGACGCCATCGCCGCGCGCTTTAAAGAGGTCCGCACTCATGAGCGCGAGATGGATAAGCTGCATGAGAAGCTTGAGAAGAAACGTCTCAAGCCCGAAGACCAGAAGGAATTGAAGCGGCAGTTGAGCGCCTGCAAGCGTCGTCTTCATCAGGTCGAGACGGAGACGCTCGTCTCAGCCGTCGAGATCAAGCGTTCGCATAAGATTGTCGCACAGGGCTTGTATGAGACCACGCAGGCCAAGAGGGAACTGACGGAGGCCAACCTGCGCCTCGTCGTCTCCATCGCCAAGAAATACGCCAATCGCGGCCTTCAATTTCTGGACCTGATTCAAGAGGGCAACCTGGGATTGATGAAGGGTGTGGACAAATTCGAGTGGCGGCGCGGTTATAAGTTTTCGACCTACGCGACGTGGTGGATTCGCCAGGCCATCACGCGCGCCATCGCGGACCAGGCGCGGACCATCCGCATCCCCGTCCACATGATCGAGACTTTGAACAAACTGCGGAGCGCTTCACGCGAACTGCTCAAGGAGCTCGGTCGTGAGCCGTCGCATGAGGAGATCGCCAAGTATCTTGAGATGCCCGTCGAGAAGGTCGTCAAGGCTTACAAGATGACTCAACAGGCCATCTCGCTGGAAACGCCGATTGGTGAAGAAGAGGATTCTCACCTCGCGGATTTTCTGGAGGACAAGGCGAGCATCAATCCTTCGGATAGGGTCGTGACGGAGAATCTGCGCGAAGTGACGGAAGCAGTCCTGGCAACCCTCTCTCCTCGTGAAGAGAAGGTTCTCAAGATGCGTTTCGGACTCGGCACGGCGAGCGATGAGCACACGCTCGAAGAGGTGGGCCAGGATTTCGATGTCACGCGCGAGCGCATTCGCCAGATTGAAGCCAAGGCGCTCAGGAAACTTCGCCACCCGTCGCGCGCCCGCATCCTCAAACCCTTTGTGCAAAGCGACGAGCTATAAAGAGATAGTCTTTTGAGGCAGGGAAAAGTCTCCAGAGTGAAAACACTCTGGAGACTTTTTTTTATGTCGGCGCGGGTTAGTGTGATTCCAGTTGGACCTCTTCGCTCATGTCAGTCCCGGAGGAAGCGGCGAGCGATTCTTCCAGGACCTGTATCGCGCCGCTGATACGCAGAAGCGTCTCGCGCAGGTTGACTTGCGCGGTCTCCATCTCCCGCAGACGGGCCTGCCCGGTCTCGAACTCCCTCTTCAATTCGTCAAGGCGTGACTGTAGTTGTTCTCGCAATGTTCGTCCATCCCTTTCTCAATCTTCGGCGGCGCTCTTCCGGCTGCCGCGCAAATTATCAAACGACGATTCTTTAATGGTCCATCATTGAATCATGACGAGGACCGGAATAACGCCTTTCCCTTCTTTGAGAGAGGCGAGCGCTTTACCGAGGATAGCGCCGATGGCGTTGGCCGGGTCGAGGACTTTCTGCGCGTGTCCTTTGGTCGGGCTGGTCGTCAGTAGGTCGCCGACTTTGACGGGTGCAATATCCGCGTCAACCTTGCAAGAGGCGATGGCTCCATGCGTCACCATGTAACCGAGTTGGCCGGGTTTGACCTTGGCGCGGTCCAGCTTCTCCAGTTGCTTGAGGTCGTAAGCCTGCATCGCCAGATGCCTGGCCTTGCTCGCCTTGCTGGCTTTGCTGCTCTTGGCCTTGCTCTTGCCCCTGGCGGCCCTCGCGCCCTCCGGCTCTGCTTCGGGTGGGATGAACGCTTCGGGGGTCGCGTCGGCGTGAACCTCGTAGACGATGCCGCAAACGCGCGTGTCGTAGGCTTCTTCAGAGACTTCGGCTCCGATAATCGGGTTGCCCATACTGGCGTGATGAGAAAGAGACGCCTTGCGATGACCGATGACCAGCACATCACCCTGTGTCATTGACTGTTCCAGGTTATTGGTAAATTGGACCAAATGCATTTTGTGAACTTCCTTCCTGCTACATGATTGATAGCATCAGATAAAGAGTCTTGAACTAAGACCCGGCGCTTGAGCGAGCCTTCATGCCTGAGCTTTGACCGTCATCATCAGAAGGGCAACTCCAGGACCGAGACGAAGAAGTAATCGTTCCCATCCGATTGTGTACTGCCCCAGGGAACGATAGTTATAGTATGTGTTCCGGCTGGGACCTTGACTGGATAGGCTGAAGGGATGAAGGTCTTGTGACTCCCTACCTCATTCGTGAAGCGGAACAGGTATCCGCCGAAAAAAGTGCCCGCATTATAATCAACATAGACGTATGCGCCGAGTGTTCCGGTGCCGGGTAAATAAGCCGAGCCGGAGGCGAAGATGAGCAACGTCCCGCCACCGGTCGTAAACTGATTACTGGTGACGGGTAATGGCCCGTTCTTGAAAGACATGACCATATTAACATTCCACATCGGGCTTGAGATCGCGCCGTTGGTTAAGTCCACGGCGAACTTCTTGACCCATGAAGTCGGGGCAGCTTGATTGGTTGCAAAAAGCTCGAAGCGCGGCTTCCAGCCACTGATGGTATCAATTTCAGCCGTGATAGCGGCCTGCGTTGTGTCTGGAAAAACCCACGCGCTGTTAGCCGAATTGTGGTAGGCGTTATAAGTTAGGCTACTCCACTTGTTTCCGCCGCTGAGGTAGAGATAGTTCTGGCGAATCCCGCTCGCGTCGTTGACGTGCAGTTTGTTCGTCGGCGTGTCAATCCCGAGGCCGACATTGCCCGTGATTTGCAACGTCGGGGCGTTGATAGTAAATCTTCCGTCCGCGTCATTTTGTAGACGAACATTAAAATCCTGCAACTTGCCGTTGTAGTGAAAATCAATGAAGGGCACACCGACTCCGGCTGTGTAGTTGTCCCCGCCAAGCTCAAGGCTGCCGCCCTGGTCCGACGACAAACGACTCGAATTGCCCCATTTAACCTCGCCGCCCGTGGCATCCACACGCGTCGTCGGATTAGCGACCCCCACGCCCAGATTGCCCGTGGGCATATCCAGCAGCCATCCCCACTTCGATGTCTTGACGGACCACAGACCGAACTGCGTGTCATTAGCCATCATCAGCATAGCGACGTCCTGCGACGGGGCGGTTTGAAAAAACGAGAGCGCCGCTGTGCCTAATGGTCCCTGCCGGATACGCATGCGGTCTCCGACATCGAGCCTGGAAGCGGGGGTCGTAATACCTATGCCGACGTTGCCGCTCGCTTTGATGGTCAGCATGGGGCTGTTCGACCCGGCCCTTAACTGTAAGTCTTGGCTGGTCATGGTGGAGATGACGCCGCCGCTTGAATCTGCGCCCACCTGCAAGATGTAAGCGCCGTTCCCGCCCTTGAAATTCATGTAGGCCCCGGCTGACCCCTGGATGGTCAGCGGCTGATCCGGCGCGTTTGTGCCGATGCCGAGGTTGCCGCTCCCCGTCAGGCGCATGCGCTCCGCGCTGCCCGTCAGGAAAGTCATGTCGAAGGCGGTCGGTGTCTGTAGCTCCATCCTTTTACCGGTGCTGTTAAAGCTCAGCCTGTAGCCGGAATCATTGCTACGCACCTGCCCGCCATCGTAGAGGACGAGTTCCTTGCCCGCGTCCAACTGTAAAGATGAATTGGTGAGTGAGGAGAGCAGACCCTTACTGCCTCCGAGGTTGCTGCTGCTCAGCTTGGGCCATTGGCCCGACCCGACGCCGTCAATCCTGAAGGTGAGGGAATTGGCGATGAGGTCGCCAGCCTTGGCTCCCGCGATGGGACGCTGCGTGAGGTCCAGGCTGTCAATCAGTTTTCCCTTGCGTGCGACGACGGCGAGAATCAGCGACATCGTCGGGTTGCCGGGCGCGGAGGGCGCAAAATCTATGATCGGCGTCTCGGTCATGCGCGTATCGCCAGCCACTCCCGCCGCGTTGACGGTGTCCGTCGGTAGCTCGTTGTACTTGATGAACAGATAACCGGTCGCGTCGTTCGCCAGCGATTGTAAATCAATGTCCGTCTTATCGAGCACGATCATCTCTCTGCCATTGCCGTCATAGGCCGTCCCCGGCTGGATGGAAACTTTCGACTCGCCCTGATTGAATGAGACTTCCAATCCCTCCGCGATGCCCGAAGTGTGGAGCACACGATTGTGACGACGACGCATGTTGAGGTGATAGTTCTGCTCGTCCGCGAAGTCTGCCGCGTGAAGGAACTGGTGGTCGAAATAGTTGAGGCGTTTGATAGGGTCTGTCACGGTCGTTTTCTCCTTATTAACTGGTTAAGATTACGGGATGCCCAGCAGAGTATCTTCACCGATGGTCGAATGAACGCCGATTTCCAGCGTCGGTGTCACAACTGTCAAAGCGTAGAAAGTATGCGCGGGCTTTTCCAGGTCCAGAATTGAAGTGACCACCTGTGTGATTTTGTTTATCTGGTCCGTGTCCGTCGTGTTCAGATTGAGAGAGACGCGGAAGAAATGCGGAGCGCCCGAATCGAGCAGCGTGTCCACGCCGATGGTCGAATGAACGCCGATCTCGAAAGGCAACCCCATCTCTGTGATAGAAGGATAAGTCCCGACGTAGATATTAATCGTCTCCTTAATTCCCTGCATCGTGCCGCGCATGTTGTAAAGCCAGACGGCCTTGCCGATGAACGTGCGCTGGATGGCGGGGGGCACGTCCGCGCGCAGGGTGAGCGCGACCCAGTCCGACAACCATCCCAGAAAATCCTGCGGCGTCGTGTCAGCCTCAAAGTAGGTGGAGATGCCCGCGATGGTCTCTTCCAATCCCTGGTAACAGACGAGCGGGTTCGACGGATCATCCTTGATGTTCGGGTCCGAACGGCTCGCATAGAACCTTCCGTTCTGGTAACAGAGGTCAACGTCATTGCGTCCGAGCAGGACCTTTTCAAAGGCCGAGAGAAATTGGCCCAGGAATGGGTCTTCGGTATAGATGTCCGGCAGATAGCTCAGCAGATCGCTCGACGTATATGTTGGGTTCGTAGCCACTTGTTACTTTTACCTCTGGTTCAAGCGCTCGGCGGGAGGATGATGTTAAGTTGAGCATCAATTAATTCCTCGGCCAGAATCTCTATGCCGACGGCCTCTTTCCGGGCGTTGAGAATGAGACGGTTCGTGTCGGCCTTGGCGACCGCCAACTCTGGAAGCTCCGTCGAGTCAGTCGGGTCAACGGTCTTCGTGACGTAGTCAACACCGGGTTGGACATCCAACAGCTTGTAAATTTCCGAGACGTAGACGTTTCTCCCGAAGGGCCAGCCGGTCCCCTCATCCCCGCCCGTCAGCGGATCGAAAAAATTCCGCAGCACATTCTTGATGTCATCAAGTATCATCGCCTGGTCCAGTGCGATGGTGTCCGGCATGAGCACTATCGTGAGTTGTACTGTGAAACCGAAATACGCGGGCTGCGCGACGTGTATCATGGTGGTAATCAAACGGCGCTTATCGAGATACTCATAGACCTTCTCTCTCAACTGATCAGTGGGTTGCGGAAGTTTCTCGTCCTTGACCCTGAAGGGCACGATGATGATGGAGACGTGTCCGGGTTCATCCACACCACGATTGCTCGGATCATCCGCGACGAGGTCTCTGCGAGGCACGCAACGCGCGCGCGCCACCTGCGGCAGAGCGCCCTCCTGCACGTACTCTTCATCGAAGTTGAGGGCCAGATTCTCAAAGTCCCCGCAGGTCACGGCGCGGAACGGCTGGCGCAAGGCGAGGACGGTCTCCTTGACGGTCTCCGCGAGGCTCAAGCCCTGCGGCGGCTCCCACTGCGGGTTCCCGTTGAGGAGTTTTAAAAAGGCCAGCATATTCTGATCCGTCACGCGATTGAGCCTGTAAATCATCATCTCCGTCAGATAAGCGAAAAGCTCTATGAGCGTCATGCCGGGGTCCGAAGGATTGTGATTGGTCCATTCGGGCGCGTGCGTCGGAATCAACGTGCGCGCTTCGCTGACGAGGTCCACATAAGTGCGATCATCAAGATTCGGTAGTTCTATCGGCACGATGCGCGCAATCCTTTCGCCTGTTAAAAACGGATTCGATCTTCAAAAAAGTTCTGGTCCAATTAATCTTCTTCGTAAGTCACGGTAATCGTGTGTGTGCCGGAGTAGACGAGAAAACGTCCGGTCTGGCCCGCACCCGTCCGGTCCTCAACTTCAATAAAGTTGAGCGTCTTGACGTAGTCCACACCGGGCACGGCTTCGAGCACCACATACAGGTCCGAGGTGTGAGGCTTGCGTCCGAAGTTCCAGCCCAGCCCGTTCAGCCCGCCGTTCAACGGGTGCAGGTAACGCGAGAGCGCATCGGAGATGGCCGCCGTGACTCCGCTCGCGCCCTCGATGGAACTCAGCCCGACCTCGACCTCGACATCAACGCGTATGTATTCGGGGCCGACGACGATTAACTTCGCCGTCGGAATTTGCCGCGCCTCTATGTAGTCTTGAACCTGGCTGATGAGTTCGAGACTGGGCAGCGGCTTCGCTTCAATCGAACGCGGGACGATGATCAGGCTGACAGTGCCGAGCAGGCGCGCGGTAGCATCCGGGTCGCTCGCCAGATCATAGAGCGGCACACACTTGGTCCGCGCCACTTCCGGCGTCGCAAGTCTTCCGAGGTCCTCATAATCTTCCGGCGTCACGGCGCGGTTGCGATGGCGTATCGTGCGCGGCGCGCGTTCGAGCAAAGAGTCCATCGTCTCCGCTTCCGCCCCGCCCGTCGCCGCTTCCACGTTGGTCACTTTCTCTATGTAAGGGACCGTGGTTTTGAGTTGAGTGATACTGCCGGGCGGACGATTGCCGGAAATGCCCTGGCCGGTCCTATATTGGACCAGCCGTAGATTGCCCGCGCCGATGGACGGAATCAACCCTTCAGACCCGTTGCCGAAGAAGACCATGCCCGTTAAATGGTCCAGCACGTAATGCCTGTCGCGCGGACCCGAACCGTAAAAGTCAGGGACTTCGTGCCAGCGCACCCAGACCTGTTTCTGTCCGTCGTTCGCGGATGAAGAGACACTGACGGCGTCCATGCCTTCTTCATTTTCGATGATGGACAATTCATCAACGGAGGGCATCTCCTGCTCGCGCACTTGAAGTTGCTGGCCCGCGAGGATGGGCGTGCGCGTCGTGCGAAAGAACTGGTTAGCGCTCCCGTCGCTTGAACCGAGCACCTCGTTTTTGATGGTCACGGTCTGCGTCGCCATCGTCGTGTTGAGCAGCACGCGGTTGAGACGCGGGTCCAATTCATACTCGCCGCCGCTCCAACTCACGCGCAGCCAGTACTGCGCGGGCAAACCGAACTCGCTATGGCTCGCAAAATCCGGCGGGGCGACAAACTCGACCAGCCCTGAGCGTGTGAAGCTTTCCGAATCGTCCACGACCGTCAGCCTGGACCAACGCGTGCCGTTCCAGTATTCCCAATCCAGTCTCAACTGCTCGTTGGTCGGCGTCTCCGCGACGGCGTAGGTCTTGAACCTCGCATCGTAGACGATGAGAGGAGCGCTCGCATTAAAGACGCGCAAAAAACCGGAGTCGCTATCACCCGGCTCGGCATTTGAAGGAATCGTCACCATCACCTCAACCGTTGCGCTCTCGCCCGCGTTCAGCGTCACTTCCGTATCGCTATAATCAATGGACCAACTGACGCCCAGCACGTTCACGATAAATTGGACCAATTGATCCGAGTCGTTGATGAGAGAGAAGCTATGAACGACCATTGTGTTAGGGTCGCCGGATGCTTTGCTCTGAGTGGGCCAGAGGGGCGCGAACTTTTCGCCGTAGGTCGTGAGCGCGACGCCGTTGTAGAGAGTCAGATTGCGATTCGGAAATTTATTTTGGTTGAGCGGGAGAGTGAAGCCCAGATAGAGCGTCGGAACGCTCTCCGTCGCGGGCTTGAACGGGCTGAAAGAGTTGCTGCTGGTGACATCCTGATAAGACTGATTATTAAAGGACCAGATAGCGTCGGGCGTCGCGCTGAGTTTGACGTTGTAGGTGCTGGTCAACTGGTTGATGGCGGGCGGCTGAAGAGTCGAGGCGACGAGCGTATAACCACTGTCACCGCCCGCCACGTAGTGCGCTTCGACGCCGTAGTTGCCGCTGACGAGCCGGGCGCGCACCCAGAAATTTTGCACGCCGTTGATAACGGTCGCGGCGGGTTGAGCCGGAAGCGTGAAACTGACGGTCCCGTTGACCGTGAAGGCCAGCGTCGTGTCTTTGAACAGGGGTCTGTTCGGGTCCGTGCTGGGAATCATCGTGACTCCCGTCTGGACAGCCGTCCCCAGCAAGACCCAGTTGCTGCCGTTCCAGAATTCCCATTGCAGTTGCGGCTTGTTGGCCGCGTAAGTCGGCGGAATCGGCGTCGTCTGCGGATTGGCCGTGGACGGATTGCTGACAGGAATATCGAGCGCCACGAAAGAGCCTGCTTGCGAGAAACCATCTGTGCTCGCGAGGTACAGCGTGTCTCCGAATTTTGGCCGGTCACCGAAGGGAAAAAATTGCTTGGTCGTATCGAGCGGAAGATTGTTGATGAAGGCCGCATCGAGCGTAACGTTCTGGCGCAAGACGGTGGCCTGCATACTCATGTCGTCCACGACGGGCAACAGCGCGGCGCGGACCATCCCGTTTTCGAGCGCGTCTGTCGCAGGCGTGATGGGCGTCAGAAGACAACAGCGCAGCCAGCGATGTTCGGCTCCGTTGACAGTGCTCTGCGGCACGGGCTGTGTGAAATTGAAGGAGAGCTTGTTGGCTCCTGTCACTCTCAGGTTGAGACTCCCGGCGACTGTTTCGGAAGGCAGTCTGGTCTCCCACGCAAGCCCGTTCCAGATTTGCCAGAGCACAGAAGCGTTGTCTCCTAAATTCTGCAAGAGCGTCAGCGTGAGGTCCAGCTTAGTGAGTCCGAGTGAGCCGAGCAGCCTGTCCTGGCTGAAATAAAAGATATGCTCAACCTGCGTGTCTCCCTGAAAGATGAGTGCTTCGGATGAAGCGTTGGAGTTGATGAGCGCGCTGTGATCGCCGTAGGTATCCCGCTCAGGGTTGCGCACGAAGAGCGAAGAGAGTTGCGCCGCCGTGACGACGAGTTCGCGTTCGGTCTCGAAGATGACGGGCTGTGATTCGCCCGCACCGGGAGGCGCGGCGACCTGCGTGCTGACGGGCACGATGGCATTGCTGTTGCTGCCAGCGGCCAGGGTGAAAGTGAGCGGCACGCGCGCGGGTTGCGGCGGCAGCAAAGAGACGCCCAGCAAATTCATGTAGGCGCGAAAATTTTTATCCGGGACCTGGTTGAGACGCTGAATAATAATCTCCGCGAGACGCCCGAAAATA
>DASYML010000263.1:0-4335 GCA_036009045.1 Pyrinomonadaceae bacterium | reverse complement strand
AGATACTTTTTAGGCAAAGCCGAGATGCGTCCAGATACATCCGCTCATGACCTGTCTTAATTGCAGACCGCCTCTCATGAGGAAAGGTCTACATGGCCCTTCTGCCACTCATGCTGTGAAAAAAATCGGCTGCTCCCTTTGTGAGAGAGCAGCCGATTTGTGTAGGAGTTAATTGGTCCTCTTACTTGACGCTCGTCTTGGAGCCGTTCTCAGCGGGAAAGTTGAGACGGTCTTTGAAGAGGTTGAGGAGGAGGAGGGTTCCGATGCCGCCCGCGCCGTCGCCTGAGCCGCCGGAGGCCATCACGTCCGGGGTGATGCGGACGTTCTTCTCGCCAATCACTCTGAGGGTTTCGACGAGGGCGACGCCCTGTGCGCCGAGCGCGTTGACCTGTTCGTGATAGGCGACGCCCTGGGCCTCGCCCATGAGGCGGACCTTCTCGGCTTCGGCCTTGCCGGTGGCGAGGATGTAATGCGCTTCGCCGTCGGCTTCGGCCTTGCGCTGTTCGGAGCGCTTGCCCGCGATCTCTACGCCGACCGTGGCGCTCATGAGGTCTTTCTGGTTGTCAGCCTGAGACTTGGTCCTTTCAAGCTGGATGCGCTTGGTCTCCGCCTCTCGCTGCGCGTCGAACATGTTCTGCTTCTGCTCTGCGAGAATCTTCTCCGTTTGCGTCTTCATCAACTCTTCCGGGAGATGTATGTGACAGATGAGCACGTTGACGACATCAACGTGATACTTCAAGAGGTGCGCGCGGACGCGTGCTTCTGCGCGCTCCTGTTCTTCGTGTCGGTTCTGCAAGTAGGCCATCGCGGAACTCTCAGACGCCTGGTTGCGGAAGATGGAGTCAATCAGAGGATGCATGACGTTCTGGATGAGCCGTTCGATGCCGCCAATCTTGGCGACCATGAAGGGCGCGTCCTCCGGCTTGACGCGAAAGACGACGCGCACTTCCAGTTGCATCGTGAAGCCGTCCTTCGAGATGACCTCGAAGGGGTTGAAGGTGTTGACGACTTCGCCAGCGGTCCACTCGACCGTCTGGTTGGTCGTCGGGATGACAATCGGGCTGACGGCGAGCGTGTTGACGTAGTAACGTCCTGGCCCGACCACCGTCTCCTGTATGCCGCGATAGCCTTCTGGCACGACGTAGGCTTCGTGCGCGCCTTCGTCAAGGCGACGGTCAGCGGGGTCGCCGGACATCAAGTCCTGCTTAATCTCTTCGACGGTGCGCTTATCATCTATCTTGTCGAGGCGCGCGGCGGATTGCTGGGCCTGCTCGTCCTCTTCGCGCTCCATGCGCTCGCGCACTTTCCTTGCCATCTCGCGCCGCACGTCTTCGGAAGGGTCTTTGCCCGTGTTGGAGACGATGACGGCGACCTCGCCGGGCTTCACCTCTTTCGCCGATTCGGGAATCACTTTGAAGAGCAGCGGGTTGATGTAGTAAGTGCCGGGCAGCAGGATGTCCTTTTGTGGACCACGCTGGCCGCCGTGATTGATGAATTCGTGCGCGTCCTGAAAGTTGTCGTGACCTTCAACCGGAGTGGCGACGTAATCGCGCGGGTTGAGCGGCGAGCCGTCGAGGGCTTCGACCAGTCCGACCTGATTCTCGTTGATGACCGTCGCATCGAAGAAGCGCACGTAGAAGAGACCGGGCTTGGTCGTCGTGCCGCCGTCCACGGGCAGGGATTGCGTCAGGATGCGATACGTGCCGGGCGTCAGGATGTCAACCTGCGGTCCCTTCTGGCCGCCGGAGTAGATGAATCTTTCCGCGTCCTGAAAGTTGAGATGCTCCTGTATCGCCTTGCCGAGCAGGCGGCCCGGATCGAGCGGCGCTCCGTCTGCGGCGGTGATGATGCCGACCTTGCCCTGCGGCACGACCGTCGTCTTGGCGATGGAGACGCGGAAGAGATAAGGATGAATGGGCCACAAGCCCGGCGGCAGTGTGCGTAGCTGTATGCCTTTGACGCCGCCCTGTTTGATAAAGGCGATGGGGTCCTGAAAATTGTTGTGCGCGTTCTGCGCGCGGTCGGGTGCGAAGACGCGTCCCGGCGGCATCGGCTCGCCGTCCACGGCTTCGATGATGCCCATCTCGTCCGCGCCGACTTCTATCAGAGAGACTTTGCGCTCGACGCGCTCGATGGGCCAGAAGATGAAGTGCAGTCCGGGCTTGAGCACGTCCGCCTGAATGCCGACCTCACCCTCGACGGCGACGACGCGCCCCGGAGGCATCTTCCTGCCTAAATAGCGCCGCTCTTTAATCGCTATCTCGCGCGCCCTGACGCTCACGAAAAACATTTTGAGAAGAATCAGCGCGACGATGAGCACGACCGCGATGACTATCAAGGGGATGATAAATGGGATGTCAGAGATGTTCATGGGTTTTAGTCCTCTAGTCAGTTAGTTGGTTGGCTTGCCTATTGTTTGAGAGGTCATAAAAAAAGCGTTCAAAGACTGTCCTTCACTTTGGGTCTTCGAGTTCGCGGCGCAAGTGTGCCAGCATGCGCTTGAGCAGAAAGCCCGCGCCCGAACTTCTGGAATGAGAGGTGAGCACCCAGTACTCACCATCTGCCAGCGCGCGTAACTCTGCGGCTGAAAGGTCCTGCACGCGCCCCGCGCGCCAGAACTGCAATGCGAGTTCGACGGCCCTCTGGTACAGAGAGGCATCGTCCGCGAGCGCGACGAGGTGCAGCATCTTCGCTGTCGCGGCCCTGCCGGGCGACTTCTGCCAGTTCAACATCAACGCTTCGGCCAGCCCTCTGTTGACGCGCAAACTCTCCGCCCGCGTGATGTAAGAGACGAGCGCGAGCAGCCCCGCGTCGGACTCAGAAACGCTCAAGACCAGCGCGTTCAAGACTTCATCGTAGAGCTTTGCGTCGCCGCTCGACAGGGCTTCATCCAGAGTCTCCCTCTCGCCGGACGCGGCGCGTGCGAGCAGGCTGGCACGTCTCTCCGCGTCTTCGACATCGGGCGCGGCTTTATCATCTGGCGAAGGGGTCTCCGAATGGACGCCGAAGAGTCCGCCGAAACGACCGTCAGGCGGCAGCGCATGTCCCGCAGAGTCATCCGAAGAAGAAGAAGCGTTGTGCCTTAGATAGAGAGCGAAAATGATGATTCCCAGCAGGAAAAAAGAGGTGATGAAAAGAGTGCCCATGTTAGGCTTTTGAACGCCGCGTGCGACCTCTTTTGCATCCGGGCCGCGCTTTCCGCCGTGCGTTACCTTCAACACTAATACGACGGCTCTGGCCCAAATGTTTCCGCCATCCGCCCAGCCATTTATATCACTTTTAGCCCTCCGACCGTCACTCTTTTTCGTCAGCGCGAGAAGCTTGAGGCTTGCAGGATGGCGTTAAAGAAAAGCGGGTACGTAGCTAATGATTGCCCGCGATACTGCGGGCGAAAGCCGAACAGGTAAACGCGACCCTTGCCGAGCGAGACCTCCAAGAGCGCAGCCTTCCCGCGCAGGCGTTCATCGCCCAGCAGCCAGCCGGAGAGCAAAGGGTTAGTATCCCTTGGATAACTGGCGATGACGCGGACGCGCGAGCCTTGCGTGGGGTCGCTCACTTCAAAGACGGGCGAGTTTTCTACCCACGCGATGGACTCCTTCGGCATCCCCGTCGCAACCGGGTGAGAGGCATCAACCTCCGTCCGCAGAATCGAGCCGGGCGCGTAATACTCCGTCCGCTTGAGTCCCTCCGTCACGTCGCGTACGGGCAGTTTGAACTCTTCGATGGCGAAAGATGAAGCCCTGTTGAGACAGATGAGCGTGCCGCCCGCTTCGACAAATTCGCGCAGGGCCTGAGAGCCTGACGCGCCCAGCCCGCCTGTCAGTTCGGGCAGCATCGTGCCGGATTTATAGCCATTCAAGATGGCGCGCGATGCCTGGTCCGGGATGATGATGGTGTCGTATTTAGCCAGCAAGCTTCCCTCACGCGCTTCTTTATCTTCCAGCGATTTCGCCTCGACCGGGTGCAGCATGTAATTGAAAGAATCTTTCAGCACCCAGCGCGTCCATCCCTCGTCAATCGCGGGAACGTGCGACTTATAAACCGCGACCCGCTCATAAGCCTTACCGGGCACGCCGTCACCGGCCCCGATGCCGACCTCGCTGTACTTGAAGGGCGCGAACACGGGAGTCACTTCGACTCCCATCAATAAGGACAGAGTGTGCGCCGTGACATCATAAGGAGCGACGGGATGCCCGCTCGCATCGCGCAGGTCTGGATAGCGTTGTCTTTCCAGCAAAGCCTTTGCGAAAGCCCCATACGGCTGGTCCATTCTGACGACGGTGCCCCTGTTCGTATGCTTCAACTCGACCCCGCCTTCTTCCAAGATGCCCTCCA
>DASYML010000262.1:0-46984 GCA_036009045.1 Pyrinomonadaceae bacterium | reverse complement strand
TCTTTGACTCAAGACTCCAGACTCCGAGACTCCTGACTCTTACTTTATCTTGCTTTGAGCCTTGATTTCGTGCGGGGCGTTGGTCTCTGCGGAGACCTTGACGGGCGCGTGCCAGACGAGCGTTTTGATCTGGCACGTTCCGGTGTTGTCTTCACGGCAATAGAAGAGCGTGAGTTGGATTTTCATCTCAGCCGCGCCCGCGTTTAAAGCGCGCAGGGGAAGACGGAGGGGGAGTTGCAAATCCTTCGTCGTGCGTGCGGTCGTGGGCTTGCCATCCTGAAATGTGAGATGCTGCGCGCCGTTCTCAACAGAGACTTTGTAACGCTGCGGCGCGGACGGGTTGAGATGATAGCCCGCAGGGAGCGCCACATCCAGCATGAGCGTCCCGTCGCTGGCAGCCTGTAGAGGCTGCGGCGCGAGCCTTATCTCTTCCGCGTTGGGTCCGGCTGAAGCGGCCTCGTCTGCACCCTCTCGCGCAGGCTCCAACGCTGGCGGCTTGAGACCTTTGAGCATCAACGTCGCGCTCTGTTTCGTCTTTAAATCAACGACGCGTACGGCATGATTATTCGTGTCCGCGATGTAGAGTTTGCCGCCCGCGATGCTCAGCCCGCCCGGCTCATAAAAGGATGGAGCAGCACCATCGGACTGGCCCGGCTTGCCCGTGCCGACGAAAGTCTTGACGGTTCCGCTTTGCGGGTCCAGTAATTTTATCTTGTGATTGTAGGTGTCCGCGATGAGCACTTTATCGCCGTCCGCGACCACGCCCAGAGGATGCTGCAAGCGCACTTCATCGCCCGCGCCGTCAACGTCTCCGAAGTCGAAGAGGTCTCCGCCCGCGAGCGTGCGGACGTTGCCTTCCGGCGTGTTGAGATCAATCGCGCGGATGATGTTGCTTTCGCTGTCCGCGACGTATAGATGCTGGCCGTCCGTCGCCAGACCGGAGGGCTGCGCAAAATTCGCAGCCTCTCTTGGGCCATCACTGCGACCTTCGCGGCCTGTCCCCGCGAACGTCTTAATCCTCCGCGCGTCCAGGTCCAATTTCCAGATTTGATGCGGACCGGCCATCGCTATATAGAGCGCGCGCCCGACGAGTTGCAGGTCCCATGGCGAATTGAGAGCGACCGAGCGCGCCGCGCCTTCCGCGCCATACGCGCGCGTCTGTTGCCCCGTGCCCGCGACGGTCTCCACCGTGCGAGTCTTCAAATCAACGCGGCGAATCAGATGATTCTCCGTGTCCGCGACGTAGAGCGAATCGCCTTCGAGCGCCATGCCCTGCGGGCGATGAAAGGTGGCGCGATCAATTGGACCATCCTGCGCGCCGCGTGCGCCCGTGCCGATGGTGTCAACGAGCGTGCCGTCGAGCCTGGCGATGACGAGACGGTTATGGTTCGAGTCCGCGATATACAGACGGTCCGTCTTCGCGTCGGCCAGGATTTTGCCCGGAAACGCGAGCGGTAGATCGCCAACCTTCGCGCGTTCGAGCGTGAGTTTGAGCGGCGCTTCATTCAGTTCGCCGCGCTGCCGGAATTCGCCGACGAGTTGCGCCACGGCCTTGTCTATCATTTCATAATTGCCCTCGCCGGAGGCGCTGCCGACGACGTAGCCCGCCGGGTCTATCAGGATTTGCGTGGGCCAGGCACGCACCCCGTAAGAATTCCAGATATTGAAATCCGCATCATTGATGACCGGATGCTCTATCTCATAGCGCAGGATGATGCGGCGTATGTTGTCCGTCTCTTTTTCATTATCGAACTTGGCAGAGTGAACGCCGATGACGACCAGGTTGTTCCCGTATTTCTGTTCGAGCCGTTTGAGGTCCGGGATGATGTGAATACAGTTGATGCAGCCATAGGTCCAGAAATCCAGCAGCACGACTTTGCCTTTGAGAGCCGCGAGCGATAATGGCCCATCCGTGTTGAGCCAGGAGCGGCCTCCCGTCAGTTCCGGCGCACGCACGCGCCCCTCTTGAGGTACGGGCATAAGATTTTTCGACCCTTTCGATGAAGAAGCCTGAACTGCTCCTGCCAGCACAACCATGCATAAAACGAGCGCCAGGGCCGGACAGGCACTGGTCCAAATATTCTTCAGCCATCCGTTCATGACCATCCAATCCCCTCTCGGAACCGCCGCACATGCCAACAGTAAGATACGTCCCGGCCCTCGTTTTCAGATTGCGCTCGCAAGCAATTTGGCTCACACTTTAGCACACGCCACGCGGCGTCAAGAACATTCTCAAAGGGGTTGGCACACAGTGGTTGAAGACATGACAGGGCGAACAGATCATTCCGGGGGCGCGGCGACGGGACAGAGCGCATCCGGCCCGTTGGACCGGGAAACGTTGAAACGCGAGCGCCGCGAACTGCTCTTGTTCAAAGCCGGTTCGCGCCTGCTCTGCGTCCCGGCGGATGAGGCACACAGCGCGGTCGAATGGAGAGAACCGACGCCGCTCCCGCGTGCTCCTCAAGCGGTGCTCGGCATCGTCAGTATACGTGGCCGCATGTTTACAGTCCTCGATTCTCAAGCGCTCGTTGGCGAGCAAATCGCGGACACAGAGCATGGTTCAATAGCTCGTCCTGCATACTCCTTCATCATTCCCCTGCGCGGCGATGAGCAACTCGCGCTCGCGTCGGACAACGCGCCCCGCGCGATAGAGATTTATACAGACGAGATTGAATCATCGCCTGGACCAGAGGGGAGATTGAAAGTCCTGCGCGGCATCATCCGGGACGAACATCAGGAGGAAATGGCCTTGCTCAATCTTCAGGAGATATTCAACGTGGCAATGCAGGGCGTGGACCGTCGCCGCCGTCGCTTCTGAAACTCGCGGCTGATGTTAAGATAAAAGACGGAAGGAATCTTCAAAAGTTTTTCTATCATGCACGATCAAGCTTTTGTCACGTTGGAATATGAAGGGTTGCGCGCGCTGGTCCGGCGCGGAGCGCAGACGCCCGTCGGACGCGCGCGTGTGGACGCGCTCGCGCCTTTGGATGAGCTAGAGGATTTGCGACGCGCGCTGGATGCCGTCGCGGAGTGTGTGTTGCTCAGAGAGCGCGGCGCATCCTGGTCCTTTTCGGAATTAATGGACCCGTCGGAATCTCTCGCGCGCCTTCGCATAGAGGGCACGACGCTCGAACCTTTAGCGATGCTCGAACTCGCGCGTCTCTCCGAGCAGGCGCTCAACGCGCGCGCGGCCATCCTGGCGGAACGCGAAAATTGCCCTGTGCTCTGGGAGATGGTCCAGGCTTTGCCGCGCGAGTTGCACAGCCTCTCTGCACGCGTCAATAACAAAATCCTGCCGGGCGGAGAACTGGACGACCGCGCGAGTCCAGAACTGGCGCGCATTCGTCATGACATCACGCGGCTGCGTTCCAACATCACGCGCTCGCTCGAAAATCTGATGCGCCGCGCGGGCGAGGCGATTCAGGATGAACTCGTGACGGTCAGAAACGAACGCTTTGTGATTCCCGTCAAAGCGGATTATCGCGGTCGCGTGGGCGGCGTCGCGCATGGCTTCTCTTCATCCGGCGCGACCATCTTCGTAGAGCCTTTGGAGACGATTGACGCGAACAACGAATTGCAGGGCTTGCGCGAGACTGAAGAGCGCGAGGTGAGCAGGATTCTCTTCACCCTGACGGAAGAGTTGAGACGCGAACTGCCCTCGCTCGAACTAGCCGCGACGGCTGTCGCCGAACTCGACTTCGTCGGCGCGAAGGCGGTCTTTCTCCAAAAATTCGATTGCGTCGTCCCCATCATAGACACGGCGGGCACGCTCGAACTAAAGGAAGCGCGTCATCCTCTGCTCGAAGAGAATTTGCGCGCGAGCGGTAGCGGCGCGGTCGTGCCCGTCTCGTTTGCGCTGGACATGGATCATCCTGTGATGGTCATTTCGGGCGCGAACGCGGGCGGCAAAACGGTCGTCTTGAAAACGACGGGACTGCTCTCATTAATGGCCCTCTCAGGCTTGCCCGTGCCCGCGCGCGCCGCACGCATTCCGCTTTACGCATCCGTCCTCGCGGACATCGGCGATCATCAATCGCTCGCCGCGAATCTCTCTACCTTCACGGCGCACGTCGCCAACATCAGCCGCATGCTCGAACTCTGCGAAGCGCCCGCGCTGGTCCTCCTTGATGAAGTCGGGACCGGCACGGACCCGGAGGAAGGCTCTGCGCTTGGCGTCGCGGTGGTGGACCATTTTCGGCGCGCGTGTGGAGCGCAGGTCCTGGCGACGACGCACTACAGCGGCCTCAAGATGTACGCGGCCAACGAAGAGGGCGTCGTCAACGCGAGCGTCGAATTTAACGAGAAGACTTTGCAGCCGACTTACAAACTGCTCGTCGGCGTCGCCGGTTCTTCGTCGGGCCTTGAAATCGCGCGTCGCTTCGGCTTCCCGGATGAAATCGTGCGCGCCGCATCCGGGCACGTCAACACCTCGGCGCTCGATGCCGCGAGATATTTGCGGACCATCGGGCGCGAGGCGGAAGAGGCAGTGCAGTTGCGACGCGCGCTGGAAGAAGAACGCGAGGCGGTCGCGTTGAAGTACGCCTCGCTCGATGCGGAAGCGCAGCGACGCGAGAAATCCAGAGAAGCGAGCTTTGAACGCGAACTCCTCTCGACCATCGAAGAGTTTGAGAAACGCTCGCGCGAGATGGTCTCGAAGATAGAAGACCGCGCGGAGCGTGTGCGCGTAGAGCGCGAAGCACAAAAGCACGCGGCGGAACTCAAACGCGAAGCACAACGCGCGGCTCGTGCCGCCACCGCTTCATCAACCTCAACGAGCGAACACACACGACCGCGCGGCGTGCGCATCATGCGCGACGGTCAGTTGGTTGATTCCGCATCATCGAAGACGACCGCGCCGGACGAAGCGCCGCGCATCGTTCCCACACGCGAGATTAAAGTCGGAGACCATGTGCGCCTACGCTCTTTCGGCTCTATCGGAGTGGTCGAAGCCCTGCACGGGGGCGATGCTGAAGTGCGCGTCAAATCACTACGCTTCAGAGAGAAGGTCTCTAATCTGGATTTGGTGGAAGCCGCACCGCCCCAGGCGGAGACCGGACGCGCCGCGCTGCTCAAGCGCGTCTCGCGCGGCACGGAAGTGCGTCTCACAGCGCCCGACGAAGAGATACGTTCCGAACTCAACGTCATCGGTCGCACGACGGACGAAGCCGCCGACGAGGTGGACAAATTTCTGGACCACGCCGTGATGAACGGCCTTCATCACGTACGCCTCGTCCACGGCCACGGCACGGGCGCGCTCCGCAAGGCCATCGCGGACCTCCTGCGCGGCCACCCGCACGTCGCACGCTACGCGCAGGCCCCGCAGGACCAGGGCGGCGCGGGCGCAACCGTCGTCGAGTTGAAACAGTAGTTCACCATCTGATGAAATAGAGCCATGCGTTTTCCGCAAACCTTCATTGATGATTTGAGACGCCAGGCGGACATCGTGCGCGTCATTCAGGATTATGTGTCGCTGAAGAAGAAGGGCGCAAATTGGATGGCTTGCTGCCCTTTTCATCAGGAGAAGACGCCTTCGTTTTCGGTCAATCCGGCGAAGGAAATCTTCTACTGTTTCGGGTGCTCCAAGGGAGGAAGTGTGTTCAACTTCGTGATGGAGATGGAGCGCGTGTCGTTTCCCGAAGCGGTGAGGATCGTGGCGGAGAAGACGGGCGTGCAGATGCCTGTGATGGTGGAGGATAAGAAGTTTGAGACGCGTAAGAAGGAGGCTGATGAAGTCATAGAGTTAAACTCCTGGGCGCTCGAATGGTGGGAGGCGCAGTTGGGGGCGGAGAGCGCGGAGGCGCGTCTCGCACGCGAGTACATAGAGGGGCGCGGGATTTCTTCGGAGACGTTGAAGGCTTTTCGCATGGGCTTCGCGCCGGATAGCTGGGACGGGTTGTCAAACTATCTCAAGGGGCGCGGCGCGAGCGCGGCTCAGATAGAGCGCAGCGGGCTGGTAGTTAAAAAAGATGCGGGCGGCTTTTACGACCGTTTTCGCGGGCGCTTGATTTTCCCGGTGATGGACGCGCAGGGGCGGCCAGTGGCTTTCGGCGGGCGCACGATGCAGCCGGGCGGCGAGCCTAAGTATCTCAACTCGCCGGAGACCGCAGCCTATACCAAGGGCAGACATCTATACGGCCTCCACGTCACCAGAGACGAGATACGGCGGCGCAAGTTTGCGATTCTGGTGGAGGGTTATCTGGACCTGATTATTCCTTACCAGTTCGGCGTGCGTAATGCCGTGGCTTCTTTAGGGACGGCGCTGACACCTGAGCAGGCGAAACTGCTGGGACGGTTTGCACGTAAGATTGTAGTCAATTATGATGGTGATAAAGCGGGCGTGCAGGCATCCAAACGTGCGATAGAGACTCTTCTGGCGGAAGATTTTGAAGTCAAGGTGCTGGTCCTGCCGTTGAACGCAGACCCGGACGAGTTCATCAGGCGCGAAGGCTTGGAGGAGTATCAACGCAGGCGCGGGGAGGCACTTCCATACATACAATTCGTGCTCGATCAGGCCATACGGGATCGCAATCTTCACCATCCTCCTGAGAAGGATGCGGCAATCGGAGAGGTGCTTCCCGTTGTTCGTGCTGTCCGCAGTAAGATTCAGAAACGCGAATATTTTGACATCGCAATGGATACGCTGCGCGTTGATGGAGAGATGCGCAGGGAACTCTGGTCGAGAGTGAAGACGGGCGCGAGCGTTGACGGCGCGGCAGTCCAGCAAATGAGCGTGCGGAGCAAGGCCGTCAAGCCGACCATCGCCGAACAACGCTTGCTCGAACTGCTCTTCGCGGATGAAGATTTGCGCCGGGCCGTCCTGCCGCGCATAGAGCCGACCGATTACGAGAGCTTGCCGACCGCCGGTATCTTTCACGCTCTGAGAGAGATTGAAGATGAAGGTGCGGTCGTAGATTTCAGCACTCTGAGCGAGAAGACGGTTGAAGACCCTGTGGCCGCAGACCTCTTGCCTTTGCTCTTGATGACGGAATCGCAGCGCGCCGAAGGCGAGGCGATGGATGAGGTGTTGGCGATGGCGGAAAGCTGCCTCAACGCTTTGCGTCTGATGAGTACGGACCGGCGCATCGCAGAGCTTGGACTTGAGATGGTCGCCGCCGAACGCGCGGGTGACATGGCGCGGCGCGACCAGTTGGCCTTAGAGCATCTGGACTGGACACGACGGAAAAATCAGATTGCCAGAGGCTAGAGGCTGGAGAGTGGAGGCTGGTTAAAGCAAAGATGTTTTAACCAGCCTCCACTCTCCAGCCTCCGGTCTCTACCTTGAGGTACATAGAACATTGAGCATGGAAGAGAAAGACAGAGACGATGTCATGCAGCGCCTGCTGGAGTTGGGCGGCGATAAGAAGTACCTGACGTTCGATGACCTCAACCGTGAATTGCCAGACAACGTCGTTTCGCCCGACGACATAGAGGACGTGCTGCAAAAGCTGGAAGGCTCGAACATCCCCGTCGCCGATTCCGAAGAGAGACTCATCGAACAGGCCGCGACCCTGGCGACCGATGACGATGAAGACTCCATTGACGAAGACATCGAACTTGACCTCTCGGCTGGCGCGCTGGAAAAAACCAACGACCCCGTGCGTCTCTACCTGCGCGAGATGGGCGTCGTCCCGCTGCTCACGCGTGAGGGCGAAGTCGCCATCGCCAAGCGCATCGAACGCGGGCAAAAGAAAACGCAGAAGGCCATCTCGCGTTCGCCCATCGCCGTCGAAGAACTGCTCAACATCGGTGACAAACTACAGGCGGGCACGCTCAACATACGCGACATCGTCACCTTCTCGGAGCAGGCCGAACTGACCGGCGACGAGGACAAGGCGGACGAGTATCTCAAGTGGACCATTGAGGGCATAGAGAATATACGCAAGCTCTATCGCGCTGGTCTCAAGGAATGGGAAAAGCTGCGCGCGGAGCAAAAAGTGATGCGCGGCAAAAAGAGCAAAAAGCTCTTGCGACTGAAACGCAAGGTCGCGCGCACGCGCCTCGAAATCGCGCAGGAGATAGGCCGCCTCAACCTCACGGAACGCGCCCGCCAGCGTCTCATCAATTCCATACGCGGCGTCCAGAAGGAGGTCCGCACGGCTGAACGCGAGGTAGAGAATTTTACGGAGCGGCTCAACAAGAAACGTATCAAGCCGGAGGATGAGAAGGAGTATAAGCGCCGCGTCGCCGCCGCCAGGAAAAAGCTTCAGCAGATCGAAGTGGACCACAACGTTTCGCCGATGGAGATTAAACGCTCGCTCGCATCCATCGTCACGGGCGAACTTCAGACGGGCCAGGCCAAGCGCGAGCTTATCGAAGCCAACCTGCGCCTCGTCGTCTCCATCGCCAAGAAATACACCAATCGCGGCCTTCAATTTCTGGACCTGATTCAAGAGGGCAACATCGGCTTGATGAAGGCTGTTGATAAATTCGAGTGGCGGCGCGGTTATAAGTTTTCCACCTACGCGACGTGGTGGATTCGCCAGGCCATCACGCGCGCCATCGCGGACCAGGCGCGGACCATCCGCATCCCCGTCCACATGATCGAGACCATCAACAAGCTGATACGGACCAGTCGCGCTCTGGTCCAGGAATTGGGCCGCGAGCCGACCAGCGAAGAAATCGCCAGGAAGATGGACATCCCCGTTTCAAAGGTAAGAAAAGTTTTGAAGATCGCGCAGGAGCCTATCTCACTGGAGACGCCCATCGGCGAAGAGGAAGACTCGCATCTCGGCGACTTCATAGAAGATAAGTCCATCCTCAATCCTGCGGATGCGGTCGTCGCCTCGAACCTGCGCGAAATTACGGACGAGGTGCTGGCGACCCTCACGCCGCGCGAAGAGAAGGTCATCAAGATGCGCTTCGGTCTCGGCAGCAGCGGGTCCGAACACACGCTCGAAGAGGTGGGCCAACATTTCGCCGTCACGCGCGAGCGCATCCGCCAGATTGAAGCCAAGGCTCTCAGGAAACTCCGCCACCCCTCGCGCTCACGCAAGCTCAAGGCTTTTCTCGAAAGCGTCCAACGCTAAACAAGCGTAGAGACACAACAGGCGTAAAGACTAATCGGACTTATCCCCTGAGGGGATGCATATGATAGCCATGGGCATCGCCCACGGTACGCTCACGTCAACACATCTCGACCCTGAAAGGGTCGCCTCTCAACACAGCAGGTGTGACCCTTTCAGGGTCGAAATCTATCTTGGACCATTAACCGTGGGCGTTACCCACAGCTATTATAGCGGTTCTCAATTGGATGCGATCATCGTGGCAAGCGTCCAGGTCAGTCCCGCCTGCTTAAGCTGGGCGGGTTTCCTGGCTCAGCCACGACCCGCCCAGCTTAAGCAAGCGGGACTGACCTGTAGTCGCACTCAATTGAAAATCGCTATAGATGTTGCCCTTTCAGGGCAAGGCAGGCTATGACGTGTTGCCTTTCAGGGGATAGATGGCTTTTCAGACTCTCTCTATTTCGCTGGCGAGAATAGCTCCGTGCTCTTGGCCGTGTGATCGAAGTCATACTGGTATGTATAGCCTGGGAAGTTAATCGGGCGTATGAACTTGACCCGGACTTGCATCCGGCCATTGATTTTATCGGGCGTGATTTCGGCATTCTCCGGCACGCCGTACTCTTTGGCGTTGGCCTGTAGTTGTTCTTTGACCCAGCCTGTGGATTGGCCCGTCATGGAAGCTTTGTCCAGCGTGTCCTGCATCGCCTGTTTATAAAGCGAGTACTGGTAGACCACTGGAATGCTTTGATAGCACACATAACCGACCCCTAAGATGAGGGCCATGATGAGAAGAAACTTGAGGCGCGTGCCGCCGCGTTCGCCCAGGTTGACTCTCCGGCTCAGGCCGCGCGATTCATTCATACTGGTCCATCCGTCCTTCTTCAAAAATTATCTTGAGACACGCTTCAAAAGTTCTATTGAGGAGTTGTTTGTAGAACCGCGCGGAGCGAGTCGCGCAGGAGCGTGCGCGGGATTTCTCGCCCGTCCACCAGCACCGCACGTCCGAGGGCTTTGAGCAGAACCCATTTGATCTGGCCGCCCACGCTTTTTTTATCATGGGCCAACGCACCCGTGACGGCATCCGTGTCCAGGTCACCTGTGCGCGGCAGACGCCCCGTCAAGCGAACGGCTGCGCGCAAGTATTCTAACTCCGAAATATCAAGCAAGCCTAGCCCTTTTGAAATTTCCCCCGCCACGAGCATCCCGTAGCCGACCGCCTCGCCGTGACGAAAGCGACGGTACCGCGTGACGGTTTCCAGCGCGTGCGCCGTGGTGTGGCCGAAGTTGAGAATGCGGCGCGAGGAAGCGTCCGTGCGCGCAAGGCTCTCGCGCTCGTCGCCCGCGACGATGGAAGCTTTGAAGGCGCACTGCGCCGCGATTAATTGGTCCAACCGGGACGCGCGCCTTTTTTGGCCCGATTGAGAGGCGCTCTTCAAGCCTTCGCCATCGAACGCATGACGGCTGAGAAAATCATACGTCATCAGGAAGAGTTGGCGACTCCCGACAGCGCCCTGCTTGACGGCCTCGCACCACCCGGCGGTCAGTTCGCGCGCGGGCAGAGTTCGCAAGGTCTCCGTATCAATGAGCACGACGCGCGGTTGGTGAAACGCCCCGATGGAATTTTTGGACCAGGGAGTATTGACAGCCGTTTTGCCGCCGACGGAGGCATCAATCTGCGCGAGCAGCGTGGTCGGGACCTGCATTAAATCTATGCCGCGCAGGTAGGTGGCCGCCGCGAAGCCCGCCAGATCGCCCACGACGCCGCCGCCGAGCGCGACGACCGCATCGCTTCGCTCAAGTCCCGCGCTGTGAAAGAGGTTGAGGGCGGCTTCGAGCGTGCGTAAGGATTTGTGCCGCTCGCCGTCACCGATGAGAAGAAGCTCGACTTGAAAATGGCTGGCGCGTAAACTGGCGCGCGCCTGCTCGCCGTAGAGTTCAAAGACGCGCGGGTTGGAAACTATCACGATGCGGCGCGCATGCTTTGAGATGGAGCGGCGCGCTTCCCTGCCAAGCAGGCCCAGTGTTCCCGCTCCGATTTTAATCTCATACTCTGACGGTTGCGCACGAAGGCGCACGCGCACGCTTTGCACTCTCTTTTTCAATCTCTCTTGATAGCGGCCATCAGTGTCTCCGCCAGAAGCTCAAAGCTGATCTCGCCAAAGCCTATGAGCCGCGCGAGTTCTTCCGCAGAATAACGTGAGGCAGTGTTCCAGAGGTCTATCAGTTCATCCCCGGCCTTTTGGGAAGCCCACCAGCGCCGTCCCCAGCGCGTCAGCAGGTGCTCGCGCAGTGAGACTTCAAAGGCCAGCGCGCGCAGGTAAGCGGCGGAGTAGAAACCATCGTCCACGTCCATCAGGTAGTGCGCCGGAGTGCGGCGAAAACCCGTGGCCTGTGAAATCTGCGCGGTGTAAGTTTGGGCCAACTGTTCGGATTGCAATTGCGGGCTGTCGTGCAGCGTGATTTCATAGCTCAGCTTACCGCAGAGACGGCGAATCTGATGGAAGGTGACGAGCGCGATCTCGCGCCTCAGTTCGCGCGCGCGGCTGGGGTCCGCGATATTCCTGTGCTCGCTGAGCCAGAGGTCGTCCTGTAGCAGATGGCTCAGGAGAAAAGCATAGCCTTCGGTGGTCGCGTGGTCCGGCGCGTAGACGAATTCCGGGTATCGCTCGAAGAGTTCGCGCGAGGCCCAGCCGAAATGTTGCGCGTGTCCCGCCTCGTGAAAGAGCGTCGTATAGTCGTAGACGCCGCCGACGGGAGCCAGCAAGAGACGCACGTCATCCGGCGGGTGAATGCGAAAACAGGCCGCGCGCGGATTCTTCAAAGGGCGCGGCTCGTCGTCTATGTGTATGTTCTGCTGCCGCTCGACGCGTATGCCGAGGCCACGCATCGCCGCCTGGTAAGTCGGCAGCACCTCTTGCGCGGGAAAGAAGGGGTCGAGCCGCGTGTAGCGTTGAAAGAAGAAGTAATCTGCGTAATGTAAATCTGTGAACGAGACGCCGGGCAGGTCGCGCGCCGTCGCGTGGGCCAACGCACTGGTATAAGCACGTTCCGTCTGGTCCAGAAAAGCGTTCGTCTGCTGGGCCAACTTTAAGAGGTCCGTGCCAGTAATCTCTGACACGAGCGCGCGGTAGGAAGCGAATCCGAGAGCGCGCGCCGAATCATGAAAGGATTGAAAGCGTGCGGCTCGCAAGTCATCACAAGCGGCGAGCGCATCGCTCCAACGCGCGGCCAGTTCGCGGCGGCGCGCGGCGTCCGGCTCGTTGGTGAGAATTTTCTGGACGCTGTTGAGAGGGATGCTTTCCCCGTTCCAATCAACGCGCGCGGCGCCTTCGCAACGCGAGCGCTCGTCCGTCAATTCCCTGACCTCCGCTTCCAGATAGCCTATGCAGGCCGCGCTATAGAGCGCGCGCAGGCCCGCCCGTTCCGTCTCCAGATGGGCGGGCGTCTCGCTCTCCGCCGTTTTGAGCGCGGAGATATTCTCAAGCGTAAACAGATCGCCGTAGCGTTCGTAAATGGGTTCGGTGCGGAGTTCAGGCTCAAAGCCCGCGCGATGCCGGTAGTGGGCCAACTCTGTGGCTGAACTGTAGTCCGCAAAGTCGCGGCGATAGTCGCTGATATTCATGACTTGTGAGGGTCACTTCTGTGGTTCACAAAATAGCAGAGCGCGTTTGATGTCAGAGATGGAAGAGACACGCGGCGATTGTAGCATGAGGCCGGGCCGTTGGACGATGGCGAACGAGGCGGAAAGAGCGACGTTGAAGGGAAATTTATTGGACCGTAAAATGCGAACAGGCGCGGCAACGTGGGAGTGTGCCGCGCCCATTCATATTCGTGGTCACTGTCCTCACCCCAGCAACCACTTGAGACGGAGGATTCACCAACCGTCTCTCTTGCCCCACAATATACATCGCAAGAGCCATGCCGTGCAAGGTATAAATCATCTGCGCTGCACGACCCTTAAATTCCTTAGGAAATCCATCTGATGCCCGAAATAGACGGCCTCCACGCATAAATTAATGGCCCAATAACACGTAAGATTTACACGCCCCACCATGTAGAAATTGCATGGGAACAGTTTTGAGTTTTGAGTTTTCAGATAAAAGCAAGTTGTCTTTACTGAAAACTGAAAACTCAAAACTCAAAACTGCTCTATCCTAACGTGAGTTCGATGTAAGGCAGAGCAGACCCTTCAACTTGATCCCCGTAGGGGATACCTATGAGAGCCGGGGGCACCGCCCCCAGAGACTGGTCCAAGATAGACACCGACCCTGAAGGGGTCGCACACCCAATGAAGAGGTGCGACCCTTGCAGGGTCGGATTGTGCGGTGGTGAGAGGACCGGGGGCGACGCTGAGGCTGGCCCCCGGCTCTCACAGGTTGCCCTTACAGGGCACAGGCCGCTTGTCTGACAGCCTCTTACGTCGAACTCACGTTATCCTATCGTCTCTTTGATGACGGAGGCGAGGGTGTTGGCGTAACGCTCTATTTCATCCTGTCTCTGGCCTTCGATCATGACGCGGGCGAGCGGTTCGGTGCCGGAGTAGCGGAGGAGCAGGCGGCCCGCGTCGCCCAGTCTGGCGGAGACTTCGTCGGCGGCACGCGTGACCGCTAAGAGTTCTTCAAAGGGAGGCTTTGCGCGCACGCGGACATTGACGAGCACTTGCGGGTAGCGCTCGAAGCCTTCGTTGAGGGAGGAGAGTTGCGCTCCCGTCTCTCTCATCGCGCGGAGCAGGTAGAGGGTCGTCGTCATGCCGTCTCCGGCGAGGCTCCGGCGCGGGAAGATGATGTGTCCTGATTGTTCGCCGCCGAGTTCAGCCTTCGTGCGCAGGAGTTCATCCAACACGTATTTGTCGCCCACGTCCGTGCGCAGGAGTTGCAAGCCTTGCGAGCGTAAGGCTATTTCCAGACCGATGTTGCTCATCACGGTGGCGACGACCTGGCCGCCGTTGAGTTCCCCGTGCTGGTCCAAATATTTCGCCATCACCCAGAGCGTCGCGTCACCATCCACAAACTGCCCGCGCGCATCAACAAAGAGCGCGCGGTCTGCGTCGCCATCGTAAGCCACGCCAAGGTCAGCGCCCTCTTCGATGACTTTGCGGCGCAGGCCGTCTATGTGCAGCGAGCCGCACTCCCGGTTGATGTTGCGTCCATCCGGCGCATCGTGAATCGCTATGACGCGCGCGCCGAGCCTTGTCAGAAGCGCGGGAGCGAGTTGCGAGGCCGCGCCGTTGGCGCAGTCTATGACGATACGCAGTCCTTCCAGAGAGAGACCCGCAGCGACTTCGTCTGCCAGGTAATCAAGATAGCGCGCACGCAATCCGGCAGATTCAAACGCGCCCGTTGCTTCCGTCTTTAAATTCACGGAAGCGTTGTCTGTTGGTTGATATTGCGTGCTGGCATTGTCCGCATGGGCCAGGATGTCCGCTTCGATGAGTCGCTCGGTCGCGTCGTCCAGCTTGCGTCCAGAAGGGGCGAAGATTTTGATGCCGTTGTCTTGATACGGATTGTGCGACGCGCTGATGACGACGCCCGCATCCGCGTTGAGCGTTCGCGCCAGGTAGGCGACGCCCGGCGTCGTGATGACGCCAGCCGAAAGGCACTCCGCGCCCGCTTCACGCGCGCCCTCCATGAGAGACTGTTCCAGCCACTCGCCGGACTCGCGCGTATCGCGCCCGACCACGATTTGCACCGCGCGATGCGTGTCTTCGATGCGCGCCGCGAGGTGTCGCGCCAGCGAACGCGCAGCCATCCTGACCGTCGCCGCATCAAGCGGAAAACGTCCGGCCTCGCCGCGCATCCCGTCCGTCCCGAAAAGCCTCTTCATAAAAAAAGTCCAGGGTCCAAGGTTCAAGGTTCAAGGTCCAAACTCAAGAGGCGGAAGGTTGCTGTTCTTGACTTTGGACTTTGGACTCATTTGTTCAGTTTGGTAGAGCGTAGTTCGACGCGACCATCCATGCCAGGGGGGAGGACTAATCGCGTCGTGGTCGCGCCATCCGGGGCAGTATTGAGTTCAAGCTGGATGTCCCTGGCGTGCAAGCCTTCGATGATGGAGCGGTCGCCGTAGAGCGTCACGCTCGCGCCATTGGGACGCACCTGCGCGCGCAGACCGTCGCGCACGCTGATGCCCGCGAAGCTTTTCTCTATCCGCTGCTCGCCTATTTCCAGGTAGACATTAACGAGCGTATCCATGACATCAACTCGCTGGTCCAAAATTTCGACGGCCACCTGCTGCTCCGTGAAACTCTCTTTGCGCCCGTCGAGCGTGATGGGTTCTGTCAAAGCCTTCTGTAGCTCGTTGACGTGGCTGGCGGGACCGCGCACCCTGATTCTGATCGGAGAGATATTGACGCGTCGTAACTCGTAACCCTCCGGCAGTTTGCCTTCCAACTTCGGTTCAACTTCAATCTCGCGCTCGATGCGCGGCTCAAGCCGCAGGGGCACAGTGTTGGGGTCTATATCATCTACGCGCACGCCCTCCGGCAAATTTATCTTGACAGTATTGCTCGTCAGCTTGACGCTGCGCGCGCCGGGTTTATAGCCAGTGAGGTCAACGGTCGCCACCAGGTCGCGCGCGTTGAGACGATCCATCTCGCGTTTCGCACCCGTCAGCGTGACATCAACCTGCGTCGTCGCGTCGTAACTTATCTCCATGTCCTTCGGTTGCTGAAAGCTGAGATGAACACCGGAGAGGCGTTTCGTGGTGGGCGCGCGCTGGCCCGTCACGCCGTACCAGAGTCCGAGCGTGATGGCGAGCGCCAGCAGTTTCAAACTCAAGTCCTCGACGAAAATCTCGCGCAGCCATCCCCGCGCGCCGCCCAGAGAGACTCGCGGCAGCCGTCCGGGTTCTTCATCTGTTTCACGAAAAGACATCTTTCGATTTGGGATTGCGGAATTCGGATTGCGGATTGAAGAACCTGCATGCTCCGACTTCAACGCTCCTCGAACATCAACTTATGATCCGAACTCTGCAATCCGTTAATCCGCAATCCGAATTCCGCAATCCGCAATCACGTTGAGACTATCTCCTTGGTCTCGGCTTCGGTGTCGGAGAGCGGCTTGGCTTTCTCGCGGCGGGATTCGGCTGTCGGGACTTCGAGCGCCTGAAAGATGCTGGCGCGGAGTTTCGTGGCATCAAGGCCGCGCTTGATTTTTCCTGCCTGAACGAAAGAGATGAGTCCGGTCTCTTCTGAAACGACGACCGCCACGGCGTCCGTGTCCTCCGTGATGCCGAGGGCCGCACGATGCCTCGTGCCGAGGTCTTTCGAGAGACGCGGGTTGAGCGTGAGCGGCAGAAAACAGGCGGCGGCGGCGACGCGATGGCGACGCACGACGACTGCTCCATCGTGCAGCGGCGTCGCTGGATTAAAGATCGTCACGAGCAGGTCGTAGCTCAGTTCGGCATCCAGTTTGACGCCGCCATCGGTGACGTTCTTGAGTCCGACGCCGCGCTCTATGACGACCAGCGCGCCCGTCTTGGTAGAGGCGAGCGTGGTCGCGGCCAACACTATCTCGTCGTAGATGCCTTCGCCGAACTGGCCTCGATGACGCCTGGTGAAAGGCATCCGCACGCGATTGCCGAAGGAAATGAGAGCCTGTCTAATCTCTGATTGAAAGAGCACGATGATGGCGACGCCGATGTAGAGCAAGGCCCCGCGCAGGACGAATTCGAGCGTCGCTAAATCCTGGACCACCGCCAGCCAGTAGAGCAGTGCGAAGGCCGCGATGGCGGCGGCCATCGGCGCGGCGCGTGTGCCACGGACCAGCTTCAAAACTGCATACACGATAAAGAAGACCAGCACGATGTCCGCGATGTTGCGCGGCTCCGCGAGTCGCCCTAGATATTCCGTGTATGGCAGTGGTAAAAGCATCTCTCGATTGCGGATTCAGGATGATGGATTTCGGAGCGGCGATGTGAATTCGTGAAGCGCGGGAGATGTCCTCTTGATTCCCGTCGCTCAAGAATTCTCAAGCGGCATCCATAGTCCGAATTTATCTTCACTAAAGAGCGCATCCGGTATTTGTCCACAGGGGCCTTCCAAAAGCCATTTACAGAACGATGGCTCCGCCTGGATTATGCGGCAAAAAATCCTTCAAAGCAAAGGTTAAGAAGAGAGGCTAGAGGCTGGAGACTGGAGGCTAGTTAAAAACCTCGCCGCTTTTACTAGCCTCCAGTCTCTAGCCTCTAGCCTCTCCTTTTGAGTTTTCCGCGTTGGAGGAAGCCGATGAGTTCTCCGGCGTGGTTGATGACGGCGAGAGAGCCGACGCCGTTGTTTTGCATGAGACGGTTGGCGTGCGTGATGGTGGCGTTGGGGTCAACGAAGAATTGGGGGTGAACGGGTCGCATCACGTCGCGCGCGCGCGTCCTGTGCCAGCTTTCGCGCGGCACGCTTTTGAGGTCTTCGAGCGAGAGGATGCCGTAGAGCCGCCCGCTTTCGGCGACCGGAAAACTCGGTTGACGATGCAACGCCAGCACGGAATCAATGAGATTGCTGATGAGGATGTCCGGCTCAATCGTGAAGGGCACGCCCATCACATCGCCCACCGTCACGGCCTTGATAGTGCGCGCGCCTTTGACGATGTTGTAGGCGATGCGGAGTAGGAACAGCCCGACGAGCACGGTCCACAATCCCATCAGGAGAGCGCCCAGCCTGACCACCATGTAAATGCCGAAGATGGTCAGCGTGCCCGCGATGAGGACGCCGCACACGCCAGCCATGCGCGTCGCCTCCGCCATGTTTCCGCTGCGATGCCAAAGGATGGCGCGCAGGACTCTCCCGCCGTCGAGCGGGTAGCCGGGGAAGAGATTTAAAACGGCGAGCAGGATATTGCCACAGCCTATGAAAAAGAAGATGGCGACGGCCGTGTTGAAATGCCACAGGCTGGCGATGCCCGCCGCGCCAAGGCCCAGCGCCCCGAACAAAAAACTGGCCGCCGGTCCGGCAATCGCGATATGAAAATCTGCGCGCGGGCTGGCGGGCTGTGTCCGCATGCGTGCGAGGCCGCCGAACGGATGCAGGACTATCTCTTCCATCTCGACGCCTTCGGCGCGGGCCATCAAGGCGTGCGCGAGTTCGTGTCCGAAAGTTGAGAGAAAGAGCGCGGCGGTCGTCAGCACGCCCAGAATCCATGCCGTCAGAGGCTCAACCGGAGGCAAGACCATCTTGCTGAAATATTGAGGCCCGCTCTGCAAGCTCATCGCAACCAGCCAGATGCTCAAAGCGCACACGATAAACCAACTCAACTCTATCCGCACGGGAATCCCGTACACACGCGCCACCAAAAGCTGTCGTCTAAAAAATGCCAGGACGTTCATGACAACACCAGGGAGTCAGAAGCCAGGAGCCAGAAGTCAGAATAAAAGCAAGAACGGTCGAAAGGCTTCCCTGTTTTTACGTTTCAAAGGCGCTGCTGTCTGCGCCGAGTAAGAGTTGCGACTCGTTGCGTGTGACGCGGCGGAGGAGGAGCGGTTCGTCAAAGAGTTGGGAGAGGCCGCGCACGATGGCGAGGCGCGGCTCGTCTGCGATGCGGACGGAGAGCTTCGTTTCCGTTTGCAGATATTGCTGCAAGCCTTCAAGCTGCGCGCCTCCGCCGGTTAAGATGATGCCGCGATCATAAATGTCCGCCGCCACTTCCGGCTGTAACTCCGCGAGCGATTCTTCGACCTCCTGCGCGATCTTGCGAATCACCGGTTGGCCCACCTGGTAGACCTCTTCAGCCGTGATGTCCTTCGCCTTCGGGCTGCCCGTTTGCACGTCCCGGCCCTTCACGGTTGACTTACGCGCGGGGTCCGCAGGCGGCATCGCCGAAGCCATCTCGATCTTCAAACGCTCCGAAGTCCGCACGCCGATAATCAAGCCGTGATGACGCCGCAAGCGGTCTACGATGGCCGCGTCAATATTGGAACTGCCGATTCTCTCGGCGTGCGCGTGGACGATTGTGCCCTGCGCGACGACCGCCACATTAGTGGTCCAGCCTCCGACATCAACGACGGCTGAGGCGCGTTCGTCCTCAAGCCCGACGCCCGCGCCGAGGGCCGCCGCGAGTCCCTCTTCCACCATGTAGACGCGACCGATGTGCGCGTTCTCCGCCGCGTTCAAGAGCGCGCGTTGCTCGACCTGCGTGACGCCTGAGAGGACGCTCATGACGGCGCGTCGGCTGAAGTGAGAGATACCGCTGCGGGCCTTGCGGACGAAGTAATCAAGCATCGCTCGCGTGCGTTCAAAATCCGCCACGACGCCGTCCACCATCGGCCTGATTAAAGTCACGTCGCGCGCCTCGCGTCCCTGCATCCCGTGCGCCTCGCTGCCGACCGCGACCAATTCCCCAGTAGCCTTGTTGACCGCGACGACCGACGGCTCGTCAACCACGACGCCGCGACTGCGGACCCAGATAATCGTGCTCGCGGACCCCATGTCTATCGCCATCGAGTCGGACACCAGATTGCGCAGCGCGTTGAATCTGAGGAAGGTGCGGGTCTTACGTTTGCTTGATTCCATAAATCACTTGAAGTGAAGAGTGATGAGTGACAAGTGACGAGCAAGAAGACCTTGCTTTAACTTGTCACTCGTCACCTGTCACTGCTCTTCATGCTCCGCTTGCGAGATACCACTGGACCTCGAAGAGGGGGACGGGGGCGGTGCGATTCTTGACGGTAATCGGTTCGCGCGGGACCAGTTTGTAGCGACGATGGGCGGCGTTGGAGGTGGCCTCGCTAATCAGGATTTGCCCGCCCTGCGCGTTGGATTCGAGACGCGATGCGAGGTTCACCGTGTCGCCGATGGCCGTGTATTCGGAGCGGCGCTCGGAGCCTATGTAGCCGACCGTCGCCTCGCCCGTGTGGAGGCCGATGCCGACGCCTATCTCGCTGTAACCTTCGGCGCGCAGTTCCTCGTTGATGGAGAGGATGCGGCGCTGCATGGCGACCGCCGCGTTGAGGGCGTTGGAAGAGTCTTCGGGCGTCGCGGTCGGAGCGCCGAAGAGGGCCATTAATCCGTCGCCGATGTACTTGTCGAGCGTCCCGCCGTGCGCGAAGATGATCTCCGTCATCGCCGAAAAATATTTGTTGAGCAGGTGGACGACCTTCTGCGGCTCCGCGTTTTCCGAGAGGCGAGTGAAGCCGCGTATGTCCGCGAAGAGCACCGTCACGGTCTGGTTGGTCCCGCCGAGTTTGAAAGATTCTGGATTCTCAAGCATCTGCTTGACGACATACTCAGGGAGAAAGCGGCTGTAGTTGGCGCGGGCCACTTCTTCGCGCGCGAGCCGTTCGTGTGCGCGCACGTTTTCGACGGCGACGGCGGTCTGCGCGGCGACGGCGGAAATCAATTCGAGGTCGTCCGGCTTGAATGAAGCGAAGGGGTCGAGGCGGTCCGCGTAGAGCGCGCCGTGAACGCCCGATTCAGCGACGAGCGGCGCGCAGATGGTCGAACGCACGCCCTGCGAGACGATGGATTCGACGCCCGCGAACTGTTCGTCGGCTGCCGCGTCCTGCGAGAGCATGGCGACCTTGTCCTTCATCACCTTGCGCGTGATGGTGCGGCCCACCGTCAACTTCTTGGCGTGGGCCTCCAACTTCTCGTCGCGCGCGCTGACCGCAATCGGTTCCAGATGGACTTCGCCCGTGTCCGCTTCGATGGTCCCATCCGCGATTAAAGCCACGACGCGGTCTGCGGGCGTGACGCGAAAGATGATGTCCGTCGCTTTCTTGAAAATCGCGTTGAGGTCGAAGACGGAGCCGAGCGTTTTGCTCATCTCGTAAAGCTCCGCGAGGATGTCCGCCTTGCGGCGCAGGGCCTCCATCTCCTTGTCGCGCGTGGGGACGGCGGGCCGCGCGCGGAGGACGGAATTCATCACGTCGTTCTGCGAGATGAGCAGTTGCGTATGACCGAGCGGCTTATCGTCGTAACGCACGCTCTCCGTGCGTTCTTCGACGGGCTGCTCGAAGCGCAGGGTGCTCGCGCCGATGGTGATGCGGTCGCTGTCTTTGAGCCTGTGCTCATAACGCTGCTCGCCGTTGATGAAAACTTTATTGGCGCTGCGCCGCAGTTGCCCGCCGACCACGACGCCATCGAGAATCAAATACTCGCCCTCTACATACTTGATGTGCGCGTGATGGCGCGAGGCACGCGGGTCGTCCAGGACCACGCAGTTGTCCGGCGAGCGCCCGATGGTACAGATGGACTGCATGTCCAGTGTGAAATCGGTTTGAGTACCGCTCGCGTCTATGATTTTCAGGACAGCCATGTTAATTCACTGTTGGTTCGGTCAAAAAAGCCGACTCTTATTTTACAGGCAAACCACACTTGCATCCTAGCAGCACGCGCCACCGCTGACAACTTTTAAAACTTTGTCGCTCTCGTCAGATTTTCCTTGCAAAATAAAACAGAATAATTAACTCTACTGTAATATCAGGTTCATATAATCTTCAGTTCAGGCGTCGTTGGCCCGTCACAGAGTGACTGAAGTCTGGCCCTCCAGGGTTTCTCTTCGTGGGAGTAGTGTTGCCTGAAGCTGACCGCGTATCAACCGAACACCTCGGAATTTGAGTGGAAAGGATCGAGTTATGACACAACTTAGAATCGCCCGCGTGCTCCTCTTATGCGCTTCCTGCATAGCCTTCTCGCTGACCGTCGCCGCACAGGCTCCCGTCGCCTCTGCGCTCGCCGCCAATTCCGGCGACGCGAAGGCGGAAGTGAAGACGAAGGCGGACGCTAAATCAGAGATGGAAGAGGTCCAGCGCCAGTTGCGCGAGCAGCAGCGGGAGTTGGAGCGGATGCGCGCTTTAGTGGTCCAGCAATCGGGTCTCATAGAATCGCTGCGCCAGCGCGTCGAGCAGACGGAGCAACGCACGGCCCACCCCGGAGTCATCAACACGAGCGAGATCGCCGTCAGCGATACGACCGCGCGCGTGGCAAACGGCGCGGACTCTCCCGCGTCAGCCACGGCTGAGCAGAAGCCGCAAGCGAGCGAGACGACGACGGACGCGCGTCTCTCTCGCGTCGAAGAGCAGGCCAAAAAGACCAGCGAGACCCTCGCCAAACAACTCGGCTCGATTAGCTTCAGCGGCGACTTCCGCCTGCAATACGATACCTTCCTCAACCAGTTGAACAACTCCGCCAACGCGAGCAATCCGGCGATAGTGGGCAACGAGTTGACCTCGCGCAATCGCCTGCGCTTCCGGGCGCGTCTAGCCATGCGCGGCACCATCGGCAAAGAGTTCGATTGGGGCTTGCGCTTTGCGACCGGCAGCTTCGCCAACGCCTTCACGGCCAATCAAGTGCTGACGGATTTCTACACGCGTAAGCCTTTCGGGCTGGACCAATTTTACGTCGGCTATGCGCCGCGCCGCGTGCCCGGTCTGCGCTTGCAGGGAGGCAAATTCGAGGTTCCCTGGCTGAAGACGGAACTCACGATTGACAACGACGTTAACCCGGAGGGATTGAGCCAGACCTATTCGCGCAATTTCAAAAACTCCACGTTCAAGAATCTGACGCTGGTCGCCTGGGAACTGCCGATGCTGGAACGCCCCTCCGCCTTCGTGCGTAACGCGAACGGGACGGTCAACCTGGACGAATCTGGCCGACAAGGACGCGACCTCGGACTCTTCGGCGCACAGGTCCGCACGCGCTTCGAGCCTTCATCCAAAGTCGCCTTGACGCTCTCCGCCGCAGACCTCTTTTTTTCGGGCACGCAATTCATCACGCCCGTCCAGGTCTTCGGCCCGAACCTGCAAATTCCCGTGACGATAACTATCCCCGCGACCACCACCACTCCGGCCCAGACCATCACCACGCAGGTCAGTATCCCGCGCGAACTTCTCGTCACAGGCAACGGCAATCTGGGTGTCTCCGCTGCCTCCAACAACGCCGTCAATCGTGATGGACGGCTCGCCTCCGGCTATAACCTGGTGGACCTCATCGGACGCCTTGACCTCACTCAGAGCAAACGTTGGCCCGTCGCGCTGCTTCTGGATTTCGTCCATAACACGCAGACGCATGATGTCTCCGTCGCGGGTCCGGGCGGCACAACTCTGTTCCAGCATAACAGGGAGAACAACGGTTACTGGGCGGAGGTTCAGGTGGGCAAAACGAAGGAACGCGGCGACGTGCAGTTCGGCTATACATTCCTGCGGATAGAGAAGGATGCCGTGCTGACGCCCTTCAACTGGGATGACATAGTCCGCCAGTCTGACGTGCGCGCACAACGTTTGAATGTCTACTACGCGGTTGATCCGCGCGTCACGCTCAACTTCACGGGCATCTTCAGCGAGCGCCCCAACGGTCTCAACGGCGTCTTCGGCGCGACCCCGCAGGGTTCGCTCAATCGCCCGACCGTCAGGTTGCAGTTCGACACGATCTTCCGTTTTTAATAATCGGACAGAATTGGATGAAGGAGAGAGAGATTGGTTGTCAGTCCCGCCTGCTTAAGCCGGGCGGGTGATATGCGTTGAGACCCGCCCAGCTTAAGCAGGCGGGACTGACACAGCAGCCACCCAGGAAGAGCAAGTCGGAAGTTAAGAAGGCGGAAGGATGAGAGAGGAGCTATTCAAGACGCATAGCTCTTCTCTCATCCTTCCGCCCTCCTACTTCATCCTGGCCTTCGTTTGCCTCTCGTTCGTCTCGAAAGTGTGCTTGAGAGGCATCGTCGTTTGATTATCCTTGACGCTGCGTGAGAGGGCTTGTTACACTTTTGTGAGATTTAAGTGAGAACCCGACGCTTCCCTGTGCGTCGCTCAATTAACGGGTTAACTCCCCCAGACCTGTGCGTGCGGCGCAGTCTGATATTTACATTCGATGGAGGTGCTATGGTGGGCTTTAAGGTCGGCCAGAAAGTTATTTATCCTAATCATGGGATTGGGACCATCGAGCAGATTGAACAGAAGCAGATAGGTGCTACCTCACTTCCCTTCTACACGCTTCGTCTTGCTGCTACTAACTCAGTGGTCCTTGTTCCGGTCGCCAACGCATCGGAAGTGGGCCTGCGTTCGCCCATCTCATCGGGCGAATGCGAGATGCTCCTCAAGAATCTGGGGGATGATTTCGCCGCCCCCGCCAACGATTGGAAAGATCGCTTCAAAGAGTTTTCCGAGAAGATGCGCACGGGCGACATCTTCGGCGTCGCCGACGTGCTCAAGAACCTGACGTTTCTGAGCCACCTCAAGCCACTAAGTTTCCGCGAGCAGCGGATGCTGGAGCGCGCACGCTACCTGGTCATCTCCGAACTGGCTGCCGTCTGCCGTCAGCCCGAATGCAGTATCGAACCGCGTGTCGAACAAGCCCTCGCCCGCGCTTGTGCCAAGCATGAACGCCGCCCCGCGCGCGCGCGCGCCGTCGGAGCGGTCGCCGGTCACTGAACGCGGTATTTTCACCAACTCAGTCAGCACTTCGCAGCAGCTTGAGCGTCGTTTGCCTGGCGTCTTGAGAGACGTTTGTTGGCAGCCGTAATCCTGAGCACTCTTCACGGACGGGCATGCCCCGGACGGGGTTGGCCCACTCTACCATTCAAGCCTCGCGCAAGCCCGTTTTTTGTCAAACCTGTCAAGCCCTGGAGTCCGCCGCGTCTTTCTCTCATGAAATGAAAGAGCCGGATTCGCCAGTATTTATGGACCAGGAAGGCTTTCACGCTAACAGCTTAACGTTTCAGCCCGCGACCCTCACAGGTTAAGGCTGGCTAAATCAGATAGATTTCTGAAAGGAGAAGCAGTACATGGCAACAAAGAGGAGCGCCCGCAAGACGGGAGCAACAAAGAGTGCGAAGAAGGGACGAACCTCCACCAAAGAGACAGGCACGAGCGGCAAGAAGGCATCCTGGTGGGGTTCCAAGGGAGGCTCGAAGGGTGGCGGAGGAAGTTCGAGCGGAGGAGGAGGAGGAGGAGGAGGAACTTCGGGTGGCGGGAGCATCCTCGCCTGGGAAGATGATCCGATCTCCGGCTTGCCGCCCATCAGCAGGCCCGTCCCGAACGTCGGCGCGGCCCCCTTCGGCACAAAGATTCAGGGCACGGCCCCGGCTCCGAAAACCTACAGCACCGGGACGATTGAGTTTCGCTATTGGGCGGCGGCGGATGCTTTGCGGCGCGCCTCTGACTACTGGGGCGGCCTCATTAAAACCGGGAAATGGCAGGGCAACAGGGACACTCTGCCCATCTTCCTGGACGAAGGCAAAGACCTCAACGCTTATTATGATCGCCGGGCGCTCAACTTTTTTCACGACACGGTGGCGGGCAAGACAGTCTATTCAGGTGAAAGCCCGGACATCGTCTGTCATGAGTTCGGGCATGCCATACTCGATGCCGTGCGCCCGCAGTTATGGAATGTGGCGAGCGTCGAGACCTCCGCGTTTCATGAATCGTTCGGCGACATGAGCGCCCTGCTCTGCGCGTTGCAACTCCCCTCCGTGCAGACGGCTGTCATCGCCGAAACGGGAGGCAGGCTCAATCGCAATTCGCGCGTCTCGCGTCTCGCGGAACAACTCGGCTGGGCCATCCGCCAGATTCAGCCCACGGCGGTTGAGAGCGATTCGCTACGCAACGCCGTCAACTCTTTCTTCTATAAAGACCCTGACACGCTGCCGCCCAACGGTCCGGCGACCACCCTCTCGACCGAGCCGCATTCTTTCTCGCGCGTCTTCACGGCGGGATTTTTGGAAGCGGTCGCGGGCATGCTCTACACCCTCACACAGACCCCGACTCCGGCGGACATTCAGAAGGTCACGAAGGACGCGGGCAGGCTCTTGCTTGATGCCATCGCCGACGCGCCGATTGTGCCGGAATATTTCAGCCAGATAGCGGCGCACATGGTCGAAGCCGACAGCGGCGGCACATACCAGGCGGCCATCAAGAGCGCCTTCGTCCGTCGCGGTATTCTCTCGCTCGAAGCGGCGATGGTCGCCAGCAGGCCCGGCGCTGCCGTCGGAGCCAGGAGAGGCATCGCCAGCATGGTCGGCGTGGAAACGGAGAAAGAGGCTCCGGCCCCCGTGCCTCAAGTCCCGCTCGATGCCGGGAGATATGGTCTCGCGGACCTCGGTTCGATTGTGGTTGACTCTCCCGGACAGACCAAGCGTATCGCGGCGAGGTCGGCCTCGTTTGCTGCCGTCGGTCCACAGACCCCGCCCTCGCATGAGACGGCGGCCCACTCTTTCGTCGAAGACCTGTTCCAGCGCGGTCGTGTTTCTATAGACGAGATGGGCGGGAGCGGAAGCGGCACGCGCGGAGTCTCCGCCAAGACACGCGAACAGCGGCCCACTTTCATCAGGCAGACGCACGAACTGCGGCGCGACGGCGGGCAGGTCGTCCTCGTCCGGCGCAACTTTGATTGCGGGTTTGACTCCTATTAAAGCTGCGGCGTAAGATTACCTTTGGAGGGAAAAAGAAGTATGCCAGCTAAAGGTAAAGGCGCTTCGTCGAAAAAATCCGGCGGGAAATCCCGCCAGAAGGCGAAGCCGGACGACTCTGCTGCGGCAGAGAATGCCATCCCTGAGCGTGCCGCGCAGACTTTCACGAGAGGCGTCATCATTCGTGGTGAAGCAGCCAAGCCGGACGAAGGCGGAGACCTTCCCTCCGGCGCGACTCACGAGATTGTCGGAGAGGACGAGAAGGGTTTGCCTGTCATAGAGCGGCGCAGGTTTTCCAGTTTCTAAGCCGTCTCGCTGAACGCCGCGAGCGTCCCAGCGTCAAAAGCATTTGCGCGACCCCCGTGCGGAGAACTCCGTCGCAGAGGTCGCGCGAATTTTTTTGCAGGCAGCGCTCTCGCGTAGATGATGAGAGGGCGGCTATTGAGTATGTGCCGCGTGGTCCAACGAAGGCATGTCCCAAAGGCGCGGCGCGTGTTATAATTCGCGCCTTAATTTTATCGGAACAGATGGGTCTTTAATTCTCCCCGCATTGAATCGCGATGGACGAACCTGACGGTTATTTGTTAGCTCTTTTTTTTGACGAGACGACGCTCCACACTCCCCTCACGTTTGGCGGGGCTGTGCTCAGGCTGGTGGCCGTTTTCCTGCTGGTCGCAGCCAACGGTTTTTTCGTCGGCTCGGAATTCGCGCTCGTCTCCGTGCGCCGGACGCGCCTGGCGGCGCGCGCCGGGACGGGCAGCAAGAGTGCGCTGGCGGCCCTCCGCTTAGTGGACAACCCGACCGTCTTTATCTCCGCAGTTCAACTCGGCATCACTCTCGCCTCGCTCGCGCTGGGGCTGCTCGGCGAGCCGACCATCGAAGCGATGCTCCTGCCCCTGGTAGAGAAATACACCAGCGCCGGGACGACCGCTTTCATCATCGCGCACGGCCTCGCCATCGCCATCGCTTTCAGCTTAATCACCTATATGCACATCGTCTTTGGCGAACTGATGCCGAAGATGATCGCGCTCGAAAGGGCTGAGACGCTGGCGCTCCTGTCCTCGCGCCCGCTTGAGCTTTTCGCAAAAATTTTCCGCGCGCCGCTCTGGGTCTTCAACAAAACGGGCGCGACCCTCGGACGCCTCATCGGCCTCAAGTCATCGCTCGAACATACCTCCGTGTATACCGAAGCGGAACTGCGGCAACTGATAGACGTGTCGCGCGAGAGCGGGCACCTGCGCCCTGCCGAGCAACGCCTCATTCATCGCGTCTTCGAGTTCTCTGACACCCTGGTGCGCGAGGCGATGGTTCCGCGCACGGAGATGGCCGCGATTCCGAATGATGCCACGCTGGAACAGATAGCGAAGGCGTTTCGCCAGCACGGCTACTCGCGCCTGCCCGTCTACAGGGAATCGCTGGACGACGTGCTCGGCTTCATACACAGCAAGGACGTGATGCCTTTCTTACTGCATCCTGAAAAATTTCGTCTTGAGCTTGTGCTGCAAACGCCGCCGCTCTACGTGGTGGACACGGCGCGGCTCGAAGACGTGCTCAAGAAGATGCAGAAGGAGCGCGTACACTTCGGCTTCGTCGTGGACGAGCATGGCGGCGTCGAAGGCATCATCACTCTCGAAGACCTCCTGGAAGAGATCGTCGGCGATATTTCGGATGAACACGACCCGGAAGTTGACGAGCAGATTTTGAAACAACGCGACGGCACGTACCTGCTCGACGGCGGACTGGTGGTGCGCGACCTCAATCGTCGTCTCAAACTCTCGGTCCCGGAATCCGAAGCCTACACGACTATCGCAGGCTTTCTCATGACCGCCGCCGGGCACATCCCGGAACGCGGCGAAGTGATACGCCACGACGGCCTTCTCTTCTATATAGAGCGTGTCGAAAAACGCCGCGTGCTCAGCGTGCGGATGGAACAGACCGAAGAGCTTCAAGCGCCCAACCACGCGGCAGCCAACCAGAGCGCGAACGGCACCGGAAATAAAGAGAGAGCGAAAAGTTAAAAAGAGGAAAATCTTATGAGCCTGATTGAGCACGTACACGCGCGCGAGATACTGGATTCTCGCGGCAATCCGACCATCGAGGTGGAGATTATTCTGGAGAGCGGCGAGATGGGACGCGCCGCTGTGCCCTCCGGCGCATCCACCGGCGAGCATGAGGCCGTCGAACTGCGCGACGATGACAGGAAACGTTATGGCGGCAAGGGCGTGCTCAAGGCCGTTGAAAACGTCAACGAGAAGATCGCCCCGGAGATTGAAGGGATAGATGCGCTGGATCAGGCCGATTTGGACCAGTCGCTCATCGAACTCGATGGGACGGAGAATAAATCCAACCTCGGCGCGAATGCCTTGCTCGCCGTCTCGCTCGCCGCTGCCCGCGCCGCCGCCGAATTCCAGGGCCAGGAATTGTATCAATACCTTGGCGGGCCGAACGCGCGCACCCTCCCCGTCCCGATGATGAACATTCTCAACGGCGGCGCGCACGCCGACAATAATGTGGACTTTCAAGAGTTCATGGTCGTCCCCATCGGCGCGGAAAATTTCAGAGAAGCGCTCCGCATGGGCGCGGAGATTTTTCACGCCTTGAAGGGAGTTCTCAAAAAGAGGAATTACGCGACGAGCGTCGGAGATGAAGGCGGCTTCGCACCCAACCTGAAGTCCAACGAGGAGGCCGTCGAGACCATTCTCGAAGCCATCGCGCAGGCCGGTTACAACACCGGGACGGATTGCCTGCTCGCCCTCGACCCCGCCGCGAGCGAGTTTTTCGCGGACGGCTCATACGTCTTCAAAAAGTCTGACCAGCGTAGGCTATCAAGTGATGAGATGGTCGCTTACTGGAAGAGTTGGAGCGAGCAGTATCCGATTATCTCCATCGAAGACGGCATGGCGGAGAATGATTGGGATGGCTGGAAGACGATGACGAACGAGATGGGCCAACTGGTCCAACTCGTTGGCGACGACCTCTTCGTGACCAACACCGCGTTCCTGCGTAAAGGCATAGAACTCGGCGTTGCCAACTCCATTCTCATCAAGGTCAACCAGATCGGCACGCTCACGGAAACGCTCGACTGCATCGAACTGGCGCGCAAGAGCGGGCGCACCGCCATCATCTCGCACCGCTCCGGCGAGACGGAAGATTCTTTCATCGCGGACCTCGCCGTTGCCACCGGCGTCGGACAAATCAAGACAGGCTCGCTCTCGCGCTCCGACCGCATCGCCAAGTACAACCAACTCCTTCGCATCGAAGAGACCCTCGGCGCTGCGGCCCGTTATCCCGGCATCGAAGCCTTCTATCAAATCAAAGCGCCCGCGCAATTCACGGCAGGCAAGACAGGCGGACACAAGTCCGCCGCCAAGCGTTGAGACGAGCGCATCGAGTGTGGCGTTAAGAGCGAGAAGACAAAAATGGTCCATCAATGGAATCGTGGAGAATATCTCATCAGCACTGACCTTGCGCGGCTGGACCTGGAAACTATCCACACGTTTCTCGACAGTTCCTACTGGGCCACGGGTCGCTCCGTCGAAGTCGTCAAGCGCTCTATAGAAAACTCTCTGCCCTTCGGCGTTTACATGGGCGAGCGGCAAATCGGCTTCGCGCGCGTGATTACGGATTACGCGACCTTCGCGTGGCTGGCGGACGTGTTCGTGCTCGAAGAATTTCGCGGGCGGGGTCTGGGCACATGGCTCGTCGAAGTCATCCTCTCCCATCCAGAATTGCAGGGCTTCCGTCGCTGGGTGCTGGCGACAAAGGATGCTCACGAGATTTATCGCCCGTTTGGATTTGACGCCTTGAGGCGGCCCGAAAGATGGATGGAGAGACCCGACCCGCTGATGCGGGAGAGTCCAGATTACTGGTCCAACAAGACGAGCGAGTGAGAAAGCCTTCAGCTACTACTAATCAAAGAGGAGACAGCGGCGATGTTCTTTTTCTTCATCATCGGCACGCATTTTTTCAACTGGGGTTCCGAGCGCACGTCGCAGCCCATGCATTGCAGCAAATGCGGGACGGTCTCAAACTTCATCATGAAGAAGGGCATGCGTTTTATCACGCTCTTCTTCGTCGTGCCCGTCATTCCGCTGAGCGGCGTGAAGGAATTGGTCCAGTGCCCGACCTGCGGAACGCGCTTTCAGATGACGCCATGAACTTTTGTTTTGAACCGGAGGGGAATTATTTTGGCTAAGCACAGAGGGCCGCTCGCGCTCATCATCATAGACGGCTGGGGCTCCGCGCCCGCCGGTGAGGGCAACGCCATCGCTCTCGCCAGCACGCCGTTTTATGATGAGCTTACCTTGAAGTACCCGCACACGCTGCTCGAAGCATCCGGGACGCGCGTCGGGCTGCCCGGCAGAGTGATGGGCAATTCCGAAGTGGGTCATCTCAACATGGGCGCGGGCCGCGTCATTCGCATGGACCTCACGCGCATAGATTACGACATAGAGACGGACGCTTTCTTTGAGAACGAGGTGCTCGCCAAAGCGATGGACGAGGTGAAAACCAGAGACCGCGCGTTGCACATCATGGGCCTCGTCTCCGACGGGCAGGTTCACTCATCGCAGGAACATCTCTACGCGCTGCTCCGCATGGCGAAAGGGAAGGGACTCCAACGCGTCTACGTACATTGTTTCCTCGACGGGCGCGACACACCGCCCGCTTCCGCCTACGGCTACGTCGAAGCCTTGCAGGTCAAGTGCGGCGAGATCGGCGCGGGCCGCATCGCCTCCGTCGTCGGTCGCTATTACGCGATGGACCGCGACAAGCGTTGGGAGCGCACGGAGCGCGCCTACAAATTACTGGTCCAGGCCGAAGGCGAGCGGGCCATAGACCCCGTCGAGGCGATAAAAAAATCATACGAGCGCGGCCTGACCGATGAGTTCATCGAACCCATCGTCGTCGAACGCGAAACGGGCGAGCCTGTCGCCACCATTCAAGACGGCGATGCCGTCATCTTCTTCAACTTTCGCCCGGACCGTGCGCGGCAAATCACGCGCGCCCTCGCCGTCCCCGGCTTTGAAGAATTTCCCACGCCCCACAGGCCCAATGTAGAGTTCGTCTGCTTCTCTCAATACGACAGGGAATTTCCGCTCCCGATAGCCTTCGCGCAGCAACAGCATCGCAACGTCCTCGCGGAAGTCTTCGGCCACAAAGGCGTGCGTAATTATCGTCTCGCGGAGACAGAGAAGTATGCTCACGTCACATACTTCTTCAACGGCGGCGTGGAGAAGGAGTACGCATGCGAGCGTCGCTTGCTCGTGCCCTCGCCCAAGATTGCCACTTATGATTTAGAGCCGGAGATGTCCGCCTTCAAAGTCACTGACAAAGTCCTGCGCGCCATCGAAGAGCGCGAGACGGATGTCTTCATCATCAACTTCGCTAACGCGGACATGGTGGGCCACACGGGCAAACTCGACAAGACCATCGAAGCATGCCAGTACGTTGACACCTGTCTCGGCTGGATTACCAAAGGCATCCGCCGTGCGCGCGGCCTCACACTCATCACAGCGGACCACGGCAACGCCGAACAGATGATTAACCTCACCACGGGCCAACCCCACACCGCCCACACCAGCAACCCCGTCCCATTTCACCTGATAGACGAAGCCTCCGTCGGCATCAAACTCCGCACGGGCGGCGCGCTCGAAGATGTCGCCCCGACGATTCTCGGCTTGCTGGAAGTTGAAAAGCCAGCGGAGATGACCGGGCGCGATTTGCGTGAAGCTTGAGAGAGAGAATAATGGTCCAAAGAAAATAATGGTCCAATCCGGTTTTCATCCGAGCAATATTCTCGTCATAGACTTCGGCCAACTGGGCGATGTGGTGATGAGCCTGCCCGCTCTGCGCGCTGTGCGAGAGAAATTTCCGCAGGCGCGTGTGACGGTGGCGGTGGGCACGTCGTGTGCGCCTGTGGTGGATTTGTCGGGTTACGCGAACGAGACCCTCTTGGTGGACCGCGTCGCGTTGCGCGATGGGCCAAAGCCCTGGGCCTTGTTGAAGATTGCGAACATCGTCAGGGATGTCAGGCGCAGGGGGTTTGATTTCGTGATTGATTTACACAGCCTGTCGGAGACGAACCTGCTGGGCTTTCTCTCCGGCGCGCCGAAGAGACTTTATTCCAGACGACCCGGACGCTCGCTGGATTTTCTGGCTAACTTCAGCCCGCGCCCGCCCGTCGAAGAGGACCATAAAAAGCGGCATCTGGTTGATCGCTACCTGGACGTGCTCGCGCCCTTAGAGATTAAAGGGATTAAGGATGCGGCGCGCGTGCCGCGTCTCAAAACTCGCGTGGAGGATGATGCGTTCGTCGAGCGGGCTTTGCGAAAGGCGAAGGCGGAGACGGGCGCGCCGCTCATAGGATTGTTTCCGGGCGCGGGCCATCCGAGCCGTCGCTGGCCGCTCGCGCGATTCTCTCAACTGGCGGAAAAGCTTGAGCGTGATGACGAGGCGCGCATCATCGTCTTCGCGGGGCCGGAAGAGCGCGCCATGATTAAGGAACTGCGCGCAAGTTTTTCGCGTTCGGCTTTAATCTTCGACCGGCTCAGTTTGCCGCAACTCGCGGCGGCGCAGGCACGCCTCGCCGTCTTCGTCTCGAATGATACTGGTCCAATGCACATCGCCGCGTCGGTCGGAACGGCGGTCGTGCTGCTTCTGGATCGTCGCGCGCCGAGCAGCTATCTCCCCTTGAGCGAGCGGCTGGAAACCATCTCCCATAAGACGATTGACGAGATCACGATGGAAGAAGTCTACGCGGCGACGCGCACGCTGCTCGCCAGCGGTCGCACGGCGACGCTCTTCGCCAGTTAAGCTTTATCAACAAACTGAAATGATAAATAGAAGTCTGACCACACGGCGCGCAACGATAGCCGGATTGCTGTGCGCCTCGCTCCTCATCATTCTAGTCTTCGCCGCATCGAGGTCTCCGATTGAGGGCCGCACTCAGAAGGCCGCGACGACTTCCGCTCCTGCGCGGCCACGCAACTCCGCTGAGATTTCAGCTTCACCTGCGGCGAAGCCCGCGAGCGTTGTCTCAAACTCTTCGACGGACGCGGAGTTGGCCCATGAGATAGACCGCTTGATTGACGAGAGCGAGTTTGCAAAGGCGCGTTGGGGAGTCTACGTCACCAGTATGCGCGACGGGCGAGTGCTCTACTCGCGCAACGGAGACCGCACGTTTACGCCTGCCTCGAACATGAAGATTTACACGACAGCCGTCGCGCTGGACCTGCTCGGCGCGGATTATCGCTGGCGCACTTCAGTCTACGCGAACGCAGGACCGGACGCGCGCGGGGTGCTCGCGGGCGACCTCATACTTTACGGGCGCGGCGCGCCTGACCTCTCCTCGCGTGTGAAAAAGGAGACGCCCGCTTCGCTGGTCCAATTAGCGGATGATCTATACAAGCGTGGAGTGCGGCGCGTGCGCGGCGATGTCGTCGGCGATGAGAGTTATTTTCAGGGCGAACCGCTCGGCGACGGGTGGCTCTGGAATGATGTCCAGTGGTACTTCGGCGCGGAGGTGAGCGCGCTTTCAGTCAATGATAACGAAGTCAACGTCAGGATTACTCCCGCAGGTAAAACGGACGCGCAGCCGGATGTGAAGTTTGACCCGCAGACGGATTACCTGCACATCACGAACGACACGAACACGGTCGAGCGCGGCGAGCCTTTGACGGTCGGACTGACGCGCGGCCTCTCTGATAATGAGGTGCGCGTGTGGGGAGATTTTCCGGCTGGCGGACAGGGATTCAACGCGCGCCTCTCCGTACATCATCCGGCGCTCTGGGCGGCCTCGCTCTTCCGCGATGCGCTCAAGGCGCGCGGCATCACTGTGGAAGGCGAGGCGCGCAGCCGCGACTCGCGTTCGCATCATGATGATAAGAGGGTGGCTATTCAAAATGCTGTCGAGTTGGCGTCGTTCACAAGCAGGCCGCTCGGCCAGGTGGTCCGTGCGACGAATAAGGAGAGCATCAATCTCAACGCGGAGTTGATTCTGAGGACGCTCGGCAAGGAGCGCGGCGGGATGGTCCCGGATGCAAACTCTAAACGGATGCAGATGCGCGGAGACGATGAAGCGGGCCTCGCGTTGGTGCTGATGTGGCTTAATCGCGCGGGCATACGGACGGACGATCTGGCTTTGCATGACGGGTCCGGGCTGTCGCGCCTTGACCTCGTCACACCGGAGAGTTCCGCGCGCCTGCTGGCCGCGATTGCGAAGACGCCCGCCGCAGATGTGTTCAGGGATTCGCTGCCCATCGCGGGGCGCGACGGCACGTTGGCACATCGTCTGCGCGCCGCCAATGTGGCAGGCCGCGTCCAGGCGAAGACGGGCACGCTCAGCTATATCAACTCGCTTTCCGGCTATGCGACGACCGAGGATAACGAACCCCTCGCCTTCTCAATCATGTGCAACGACGAGACGGAAAAGGCCAGTAGTACAGGGATTATTGATGAGATTGTGGCTCGACTCACCTCCCGCCGTAACACTAAGCCATAGATATTAAATAGCTTACCTGTCAAACGCGTTGTTTTCTTATTGTTTGCTATAGACAAACAACGTTTGTACGGGTAATATATTTACGCCGTGCGGCGGGCGTTTTAGGAGTCCGGCCCGGACGGTCGCTCCACCCACATCCGCCGCGCAAAACTTCCGGCGGAGTCCCACCCTTTCAAAGCTTTGAAGGTTCTCGCCTATGCATGACAACAGGAGACCACAGCGATGTTGAAATCAACCGGCCTGATTTGTTCGAGCGCGTTCCTGTTAATGGCGCTCAATCTTTCCGCCACGGCGCAGAATAATCCGGCGTCCACTCCAAACAGTTTTCAGCCCGCGAAGGCGAGCGCGCCAGCGTCGCCCGCGCCCGCCGACACGGACAGAGTGCGCGACGGATTGCTCGGACCCGTGCGCAGGGTTCGCACGGAGACCGCCAAACTCTTGAACAAGAATGGCGCGCTGGCAGAGCAGTCGCGCGTCCTGCTCGAAGTCGCCGCTTATGACCTCAAGGGAACGAAGATCGAGAACGCTTATTTCCCCGTCAACGGCGAGACGCTGACGGGCAAAGAAGTTTACAAGTATGACGAGAAGGGGAACATCAGCGAGATGACCTTGCAGGGCGCGGACGGTTCCCTGCTGAGCAAGGAGACTTACACTTACGAATACGACATGCTCGGCAATTGGATCAGGATGTCAACCTCCGTCGCCGTCGTCGCGGGCGGCAAGTTGAGTTTCGAGCCGGTCGAGATTACCTATCGCACGATCACCTACTACCTTGATGAAAACATGGCGAAGATGGTCCAACCCGCGACGACGCCCGCCGCGAATATAACTGGACCAGCCAACGTAAACGCCGATGGGTCCAAAGCTAACGCGCAACCCGCGACGCTGCCGAGCGCGACATCAAATTCCAAAGCGAGCGGTGCTGTCAAGAATCCTGTCGCGTTGTTGCTCCCGGCTGTCATGTCTCTGGACAAATCGAAGTTGATGTCGGGAACCGAAGGTGTCAAAGCTCCCCTTAATACTTCAGGCACGAGCAGTAGCAGCCCCGCCGTCTCAATGAGCGCGGAGCCGCCAGCCAGTCCAACGCCGAAGCCCTTGCTCAAACCCATCTCCGGCGGAGTGCTCAACGGGAAGGCGATTAACCTGCCCAAGCCTGTTCTCCCGGAAGCCGCGAGGCGTATCCGCTCCAACGATGTGATTAATGTGGAGGTCATCATAGACGAGACGGGCAAGGTCATTTCGGCGCGCGCGCTGAGCGGCAATATGATGCTCCGCGATGCGTGCGTGCAGGCGGCCCAGCGTGCGCGATTTTCGCCGACCAAGATTTCAGGCCAGCCAGTCAAGGTGTCTGGCAACATCACCTACACCTTCAATCTTTCTCAGTAAAAAAATTTCCATCGGAGGGCCTCCAAAGCAGCGCGGAGGTGAGCAAAACCTTATGGCACTGACCGGACAACTCAGCGATCTCTCGCTGGCAGAGTTGATTGAATTCTTCTGCAACCAGAGAAAGACCGGACGCTTGAAAGTTATCTACCCGCAGGCTCCCGGCTTCTTTTATGTGCAGTCTGGCTCGCTGGTAGACGCTAAGATTGGAGACCTCAACGGCGTCGAAGCGGTTTACTACGCGCTGACTCTGCCCAACGCCTCCTTTAAATTCAGCCCCGTCTTTGAAGCGTCGCGCAGGACCATTCACCAGCCCTGGACGCAGGTCGTGCTGGAGGGCTTGCGCCGCATAGACGAAGGCATCACGCAGACCAGGGTGTTCAAGGATGGCAGCGGCGACGACGGCAACGCTGAAGATGAAAGTGAGTTGGATGAAATCACAGAGTCGGAGGTTGATGGACTGGAAGCCTTCAAGGCCAACGGCGCGACCAACGCTCCCTTACCGATGATGGTCAACAGTGCCGCCTCCAAAGGCAGAAGCAAAGTGCCTCTGGTCGCCGCAGTGGTCGTCGCCCTCGCGGCCAGCGTCGCGGTCATAGGCGTGCCCGCAGGCTGGTACAGCAAAGCAAAGCCAGCGGTCTTGGCGACTCCTGCCGCTCCTTCAACGCCCGCGCCTTCGGCTGAAGAAGCCTCGAACAACAATTCGACAGCCTCGCAGGCTGAAGAGAGCAAGCCCAACGAGGAGGGCGCGACGGGCACAGCCGCCGCCACCTTAAACAATGACGCCATCCTCGCCGCGCGGCGTGAGCGCGAAGCGCGCGACCGCGAGCGCATGTTACGAGCCGCAGAAGAGCGTGCCAACGCTCCCGCCACGAAGCAGTCCGACAACACCAACGCTCAAGCACAGACGGCGAGCGCCAATGCCAACCCCGCGAAAAAGACCGATGCCCCGCGCACTGGTCCAAAAATGGTCTCGGTCCAGGTCACGTATGACGAAGCGGGCCGCGTCACGCAGGCTTCGGGCGGCGACGCCACAGCCCTCCGCGTCGCCAGGCAGAAACGCTTCCCCGCAGGCAAACCCGGCTCTACCACCGTCACTATCCCTATAAATTAAAGCAGGAGAGGTTCATATATGGGCAGGGCTTGTCCCTGCCCATACAATATGAAACCTCGCTCAGACAGTGTGAAAGATGACTTATACAGCGTGAATTTCTGCTCAGACGACGCAACAAAGCGCTCGGACGATGCAAAACTTCTCATCTCCACTCAGACATAAAGGCGGGCCGGGTTTTATTTGAGTCCGGCGAGGCCGAGGATAACCAGCAGGGCGCGTTTGAGGCTCAGGTCGCGGTCGCGCGGGTCGTACCATTCGTCTAGTGTGTGAGAGTTGCCGGAAGCGCCGCCAGCGCCGAGCGTGATGGCGGGGATGCCAAGTGAGATAGGGATGTTGGAATCTGTCGAAGAGCGGTCCAGGCGCGGGCGATAACCTAGAGCGCGCGTGGCCTCTTCCGCGAGGCGCACGATTGAAGAGTCAGTCGGAGTCTCGCCGCTGGGCCTATCGCCTATCAGTTTGAGGTCCAGTTCGAGCGGAGGATCGCCCGCGCGTCTTGAGCCATTCTCATCATCGGCGGCTTCGCGCACCGCGCGGCGAAAGAAGGCATCCAGGCGGCGCAACTCTTCCGCCGAAGCCGAACGCAGGTCCACGTCCATCGTCGCTTCAGCCGGAATCACGTTGACGCTCGCGCCGCCCTTGATGTGCCCGACGTTGAAGGTCGTGCGCGGGTCAAGAGGGGCCGGATAAGCGGCGAGCTTGGCGATGGCCCGACCCATCGCATGCACGGGATTGGCCGTGCCGAAGTCTCCCCATGAATGTCCGCCGCGACCGCGCAGGCGCACGCGATAACGCCGCGAGCCGAGCGCCGCGTAAGTAATACGTTCGATTCCTGGTCCATCAAAACTGATGAAGGCTTCGATGCGACTTGCCCACTCGCCCTTCGTCAGTAGATGCCTCGCGCCGCGCAAGTCGCCCTCGCCCTCTTCGCCGACCGTGCCGACAAAGAGCAGAGAACCTTCCGTCTCAAGAGAGGCCGCTTGGAGAGCGCCGAGCAGGGCCAGCAACGCCACCAGCCCGCAGCCATCATCCGCGATGCCCGGCGCTAAGAGTTTGCTGCCCTCGCGGCGGACGGTGAAATCCGTGCCCGCCGGAAAGACCGTGTCGAGGTGCGCGCTGACGACGAGCAACGGGGCGGAGTTCGCGCCCGCGCGCAGGCCCAGGCAATTGCCCTCCTGGTCCAAAAATGATTCGAGATTGTATTCGAGGAATTTTCGCCGCAGGTATTCCGCGCGTTCCGCCTCGCCAAACGGCGGTGCGGGGATGGAGCAGATACGCATCTGCTCCGCAGTGATGGCGTCCGCGTGAGTCTCTAAGAAATGAAAAGCGCGCTTCACGCTCTCCGCGTTGAGCAGTCCCCGCACCGTCGTTTCTGGCGTAAGCGTCGCAGTAGGAATCATAAAAATAGTGACCAGTGACGAGTGACAAGTGACAAGCAAGAAGAAGCAGCAGCGATGAGTAATAAGCAAGAAGAAGGGACGAATGATGATGAGAGGCAAGCTTTCATCTTATCTTTTGTCTTTAACTCGTCGCTCGTCACTGGTCACTCGTCACTGCCTTTCAGACCAGTTGTCTGACCTCTTCTTCTTCGAGGACGGACGAAGCTTGCTTGGCGTGTTCGTAGATACGTGCGACGCGTTCTTCGCTGGCCTCCAGCCCGCGTGTTTCGAGCCAGAAGATGACGTTTGACTTGCCGCTCATGGGACCAATTTCTATCTTCTGTTTGAGGCCGAAGAGGGCAGCGGGCACGCCCGAATAGATGAGGTCCGCGAGTCCCGCGTCGCCCTTCTTATAACTCTTGATGACGGCGGCGGCATGGACGCCGGTCGCGGTGCGGAAAGCATCGCGCCCGAAGACCGGGTAGTTGTAAGGGATGGTCCAGCCGCAGGACTCCGCTGCCTTTTCGCAATAGTGGCCCAGGCGCGAAAGGTCGTTATCAATCCAGCCCATGAGTTTGAGGTTGACGAGCAGCTGGTCCATCGGAGTATTGCCGACGCGCTCACCGACGCCGAGCGCAGAGCCGTGGACCTGATCCGCGCCGCCCTCAATCGCGGCGACGGAATTGATGACGCCGAGGCCGCGATCCTGGTGGCCGTGCCAGTCTAGCCGCACAGGCTCGCCCTGTTCTTCGATGATGCTCTTGACGAAGCGCACGACCGCGCGCGCGCCGTCGGGCGTCGAGTGGCCCACGGTATCGCAGACGCAGACAGCACGCGCGCCGCAGCGAATCGCCGTCGTGTAGAGAGCGCGCAAAGTTTCTGGGTCCGCGCGCGTCGTATCCTCCGTCACGTACATCACGGGGATGCCTTCTTTGACGGCGAAGGTGACGGCCTCTTCCGTCAGCTTCAAGAGTTTATCGAGGGTCCAGTCTTCAGCATAAAAGCGCACGGGCGAAGAGCCTATGAAGGTACAGGCTTCAATGGGAATGCCCGCGCGTTGCGAGATTTCGACAATCGGAGTGATGTCGCTGAGGTGTGTGCGCGCGGCGCAGTTAGGCCGTATCTTCAATTTCTGGTCCACTATTTCGCGCGCCAGCCGCTCGACGCCAGCCGCGTGCGTGCCGCCCGCGCCGGGCAAGCCTATGTCCGCAGTGTCTATCCGCAAGGCGTCCATCAAGTGCAGCAGTTCTATCTTTTTCTCGACGGGCGGCTCGCACACGGACGGCGATTGGAGGCCGTCGCGCAGGGTCTCGTCATCGAAACTGATGCGGCGATTGGGGCTTGGGAGCGACGGCTCGATAGTGTTCCAGTCGTATATCAAATCTTCAACAGGCACTTGCAGTTTTACCTCTTCCGTTTCAAGAGATTCGCGTTCATCAATCGGTGTGGGAAACAGTTGGATTACAACAACTGGCTCACGGAATGTCAAGCAAGACAAACGACGAGCGGCATCTCTTCTTTGACGCGTGGAGGTACTCTGTTATAGCCTCTCAAGCGTTGCGATATGAGACGACTCGCGGGCCAGCGCCGCTGCTGCCGTTGCTGCTGCTGTTCGGAAGCTTTTGAACCAACCCGTCATTTTTCAAACTCATGATGAGGATTGCGCTCGGCTCAGACCGTGCGGCTAAAGTTGAAGCGGTTCGCGCCAGCGTCGCGCGCATCGCCACGCTCTCGGAGAGTTGGCGCGAGACGTTGGTCATCGCGCGCGGTGTCCAGACGGATGCGCCCGCGATGCCTTTGACGGATGAGCAATTGATGCTGGGCGCGCGTGCGAGAGCATTGGCCGTGCGCGAACTGTTGAGGCATGAAGGGACGAGCGCGCAGCTTTACGTCGGCCTCGAAGGCGGCTTTCATTCCGTCTCGCTCGACGACCGCTGGATCACGTTCCTGCGCGGCTGGGCCTACGCGACGGACGGCTTGCGAGGCAGCTTTGGGGCGTCTCCCTCCATCATAGTGCCGGAGGCCATCGCCCGCCGCGTGATAGATGGACGTAGGGAGCTTGGACCAGTAATGGACGAGGTGGCGGGCGAGCATGACGTGCGCAGCCGACAGGGAGCCTGGGGCGTCTTGTCGCGCGACCTGCTGACACGCTCGGAGAGTTTTGCAGCGGCGCTCATCGCGGCCTTCGCGCCCTTCTACAACGAGAAGTTTTATACCTGATTAAATTTTTACTCGAAGGATTCATTAGATGGAAGAATTCACTGCACACGGCAACGACGAACATCTCAATCACCTGCGCCACTTCCCCGGTTGGATAGAGGTCATCGCGGGTTCCATGTTCTCCGGTAAGTCCGAAGAATTGATTCGCCGCCTGCGCCGCGCACGCATCGCGCGCCAGAAAGTGCAGGTCTTCAAACCGAAGATTGACACGCGTTTTTCGCACAGCCACATCGTCTCGCACTCGGAGATGCGCCACGAATCCGTGACGGTCGAATCCGCCGCCGAACTGCTCACGCGCATAGAGCCGGGCACGGAAGTGGTCGGCATTGACGAAGCGCAGTTCTTTGATAACGACCTTATCGAGGTGGCGAATCAACTCGCCACTCGCGGCCTGCGCGTGATTATCGCCGGGCTGGACCAGGATTACACCGGCAGGCCCTTCGAGCCGATGCCCCAACTGCTCGCCATCGCGGAGTACATCACCAAGACACACGCCATCTGCGTCCGTTGCGGCCAGCCCGCAAACTATTCACAGCGCACCTTTGAATCCGAAGAACGCGTCGCCGTCGGCGCGGGCGGCATGTACGAAGCACGCTGCCGCCGCTGCTTTGTCCCGCACGCGGACAACCCCACCTCATACATCACAGAAGCGGCGGACTGAAAGAAGTAGCCAGTAGAAAGACAGGGCATGTTTTTCTACTGACAGATTATCTGAAGAGTTAGAGCACACCCTTCAACCTGATCCACGCCAGCGGATACAATATGAGAGCCGGGGACAAGCGCGCGAGTGCATCGTCCCCGGTTACTGGTCCAGAATAAATCCGACCCTGAAAGGGCCGCACATTCAATGTTGCAGGTGCGACCCTTGCAGGGTCGAATTGTGTTGGCGCGAGCAGACCGGGGGCGACGCACTCGCGTGCTTGCCCCGGCTCTCATGTTCGGCCCTGTCAGGGCACAGGCGGCTTTTCAGACAACATCTGACTACTCATTACTGTCGTACTTCTTTTCCTGCAAGAGAGTCCGCGTGGCTCGTTCTAGTGACAGAACACGGGAGACTATTTCAGCACTAAGCTGTATTGAGGAGTTAAAAAAAATGAAGAGACAAACGCTCTGGAGAGTGGTGGGAGTCGTGTTGCTTGCGCTCGGTATTCCGCTGGCGATGCTGGTGTCGGCGCAGGTGCGGCGTTCGCATCCCTCGCAGAAGAATGATCGGGGTCAGGCCGGGGAGTACAGAATTTCCGGGCCTTATATTCATCGCAACCTGACGATTTTTTTGATTCACGGAAAGGAGAGGTCCGCGAGTCGAAACACCCTGACGCTGGAAGAGGCTTTGAAACAGAAGAAGGTTATCGTCTACGAGACGAAGGATGTCAACGAGCTTGCGATCAGGAATCTGTCGCAGACGGAAGACATCTTCGTTCAATCGGGAGACATCGTCAAAGGCGGGCAACAGGACAGGACCATCGGAGTTGACCTGATCGTGCCGCCCAATTCGGGCAGGATCAAACTCGCTGCCTTCTGCGTCGAGAATGGCCGCTGGGAAAAACGCGGCAATGAAGTCTCCAGTCAATTTAGTTCATCTTCGTCGCGCGTCGCGACGAGAGACATCAAGCTGGCGGTCGTGCGCGAAGGCTCTCAAAGTCAGGTCTGGGCCAAGGTCGCGGAGGCGCAGGATAAGTTGAGCAACAACGTCGGGACGCGCGTTAATTCTTCGCAGTCCGAGAGCAGTCTTCAACTGACGCTCGAAAACAAACAGGTCCAGGAAACGGCGGATTCGTACATCAAAGCGCTGGGCAAGATTATCGCGGGCCAGCCGGACGTAATCGGTTATGCTTTCGCCATCAACGGGCAGGTCAACAGCGCGGACGTGTATGCTTCGAATGCTCTCTTCAGGAAACTCTGGCCGAGGCTTCTCGAAGCGAGCGCCGTCGAAGCCATCGCGGAGTTACAGCCGGGACAACCGAAGGCCGCGCCCGTGCCGCTCGATAGAGTAGAATCTTTCATAGACGACGCGGAAGGCGGCAAGGCTACCGGCAAGGATGTCACCACACGCATCCAGAGCGTCACGCGTGAGACGAAAGAAAACATTCTTCTGGAAACACGAGACCGCGCCAGGAGCGGAGCTTGGATTCACAAGACCTACATCAAGAAGGATTAAAAGCAGAGGTTAGAGACTAGAGGCTGGAGGCTGGTTAAAAGCAAGATGTTTTTAACCAGCCTCCAGCCTCTAGTCTCTATTTTAGTGCGCGACTTTGGTTGAATACATGATGGCGTAGAGTGCGTCCTGGTGGCGCGCGAAATCCTTGCCGTTGGTGGCGAGCATGAGATTAATCATCTGTTTCTGGCCCGCCAGGTCGCGGTAGGCGATCCATTGTAAACGTCTCGCGTCATCGGGTTTTTCGGGCGCGGCCTCTCGAAATTGGACGCCCTTCACACCATCGAGTTCGAGCCAGCTGACCTCGTCCACCTCGCCATTCTTGGCCCTGCTCTGGCTGCTGTCATAATAAGCTTTGAGACTCGCCTCGGTCGGAAAATTTTCATCCATCGGAGAGATGCTGACAATCAAAGAGGCCGCATCGGATGAGCCGGGCGAGCGCCAGACCAGAGTCTTGGCTTCGTCGGTCGTCTTGCTCCACTTAGGCGGGAGCGTCCAGGTCAGTCCCTGTTTATCCCAATTGACCGTCTGCCCTCCGTCCAGCGCCGCCGCCTGCGCGGCTGTCGGCTGCGGGCGTTTGACGGTCGCATCACCCGCCGTCCCGGATGAAGTCGAACCAGCGCCGGTTCCGGTGTTGGAGTTTGATTCGGAGGATGATTTCAGCTTTCCTACTAGACCGCAAAGAGAGAGCGCGAAGGCCAGGACAATCAGCGTTGGGATGTGTTTCATCTTTTAAGATTTCCGTTCCTCAAAGCGAGAATGGTTAAAGCACAGCGCTTCTATGCCAAACTCTCCGGCAAGTCAAGAAAGAAATTAGAGGCTAGGGGCTGGAGACTGGAGGCTGGTTAAAAACATCTTTGCTTTTAACCAGCCTCCAGCCTCCAGCCCTTAGCCTCTAATCATCTTGCTGCTCTGCGAATTTGCGCCTGTATATTTCGCGCCCCGCGCTTCGCGTGATATGCTTACGTCGTTCCCTTTGCAATGCAAACATAAACGGACGGCGGCTTCCCCTGAGCAGCGCCACCGGACCCTTAAGGAGAGTCTCTTCATGCGCATCTTTGCCTTGAAACCATCAACGCTCTTGTTTCTCTCTGCGACGTTCGCGCTCGCACTCTTCGGCAGCGCGTGCCAGCAGCCCGCGTCCAACGCGAATACGAACACCGCCACGGCGAACGCGAACACCAGCCCCGCGATGAACGTCAACGCCAGCCCCACGACTGCCGACGCAGGGCCAACCATCGAAACCAGAGAGCCTGACAAATATCGCGCGACGCTGGTCCTGACAGCGGAGGCGACTGGCAGCGGCAGCACTCCGAATATTCCGAAGCTCTCGGCGGACGTGGCGCGCGACGGCGATGCGCGTCGCATCTCTTTCAAAATGCCGAACGGCGAGCCTGTCATCTACCTGGACCGCGCGGACAAACGTTACGCCATCCTGCCGAATCGCAAGCAGTACGCGGAGTTGACCCAAGAGGCGCTCGGCTTTGATGTGGCGCGCATGATGACGCCGGGGCAAATGGTCCAGTATCTCAAACAACAGCGTGGCTATGAGCGCGTCGGAGAAGAGCAGAGGGACGGGCGCACCGTCGTCAAGTATCGCTATGCGGGCACGACGCAGACGAGCACTGCGGCGGGCGAGGTGAAGGCGGAGACCTTCGTCTATATTGACAAGGATACGGGGCTGCCCTTGCGCGCGGAGTTATCCTCGCAAGCGACGGGAGACGTGCAGGGCGTGAAGGGCTTGAACATCGTCGCGGTGATGAGCGACATCAACACGGAGGTAGACCCTTCGCAGTTTGAAGTGCCGCAGGGCTTCAGCAAGGTTGACCCACAGCAAGTGCGCCAGCAGGTGGATGCGTTCGTCGCCATCGCCAAAGTTTTCATCTTGAATATGGTGAACCAGCAGCAACAGGGCAGCAGCAGTAGCGCGTCGCCCAACGCGAGCATGTCGCCTTCGCCAGCGGCCTCTGCATCAACGACGCCGGTCAATCCGTAAGCCGTAAGGAGCAGGATGAAATATATACTCGTACTGTTACTCGGTTTGATGCTGGGCGGCGCGCTCGCCTTCTACTTTCTGGGCGTCTCGCACGCGAAGTTGCCGCCCGGCACGCTCGTCAAAGCGCCGGAGCAGGGCGGCGACCAGCCGGGCACTGCGGTCCTCACGCTCGACGAAAAATTCTTCGACGCGTTGCTCTCCAAAATCTTCACGGACATGGGAGCGCCGACCTTTCCCTTGCAACTCTCGAAGTTGGAAGGAGGCGCGGAAGAGGGGACGGCGACGATTCGCCTCGCGGCTTTCCAGGGCGGCGACTGCAAGAATCAAGTGGTCCTGGCGAACGAGGGCAGCAACGTCAAGACGGGCGTGCGTTTTACGAACGGCAAGATTACGGCCCCGATGGCTTTCAGCGGGAGCTATAACCTGCTCGGAAGTTGCTGGCAATTTAAAGGGTGGGCACAGACGAGCCTTCAACTCTCCTTCGATCAGGCGAATCAAAAACTCTACGGGCAAGTCAACGTCGAGGGAGTCAACCTTGAAGGCATCTCGCCCGCCGTCGGCGGCTTTATCACTCCGCTCGTCCAGCGGACCATCAACGAACGCGTCAATCCTCTGGAGATGATGCGCGCAGAGCAACTGACGCTCAACCTCCCCATCAAGGCCACCAACGGCACACTCAACGCGCACGTCAAAGATGTCCGCTCCGAAATCATAGACGGTGCGCTCCGCCTCCACATCACTTACGACTTCTTAAAATAACGTGAGTTCGATGTCAGGCAGAGCACACCCTTCAAGCTTATCCACGTCAGTGGATACATATGAGAGCCGGGAGCAGCGCCCACGGTTCCTGGTCCAACATAGACTTCGACCCTGAAAGGGTCGCACACTCAAGGTTGAGGTGCGACCCCTTCAGGGTCGTCATGTGTGGTGTTGAGAGAACCGGGGGCGCTGCACCCGGCTCTCACATTCTGCCCTTACAGGGCACAGACGGATTGTCAGTCAGCCTCTGACGGCGAACTCACGTTAAACTAAGAGTCTCAAGTCCAGAGTCTGGAGTCATGAGTCAAGCAGAGAACTCTTCCGCTTCTTGACTCATGATTCCAGACTCTGGACTTGAGACTCTTAGTTGAATCTCACCTTCGCCGCTTCCTCTTCGGGTGTGTCGTGCTGCGGCTTGACGCCGACGCCGTACTTGTAGGCGAGATCGCCACCGAGCCAGCCGGAGATGCCTATGAGGATGACTCCGACGAGAGAGAGGAGGAAGGGAATGGTCCAACTGCCACTTACCCATGATGCGCCGTAGCGCGTGCGGAGGTAGAGGCTGAGGGCGAAGATGACGAGCGCGATGATGTTGAGGCGCGCGTGCCAGTTCCCTATTTTCTTCACCTCCGGGTCCTTAATCGCCAGCCAGTCTATGATGCCGGGGACAGCCGCCAGCAACCCGCCGATGATGCCCGTCGCGAGCAGGTACTTGGCAATGAGGACCAAGCTGGGGTTCGGCACAAAGAGATAGAGCACGTCTGTCACAAACGATAAGACCCAGAGGGCCAGTGGAAACGGAAGCAGCATAGGATGAATCGGATGCCCTGCAATGCTCGCCTTACTCGCCATATCAATCTCCCTTCGACAGTGTAGCCAAATGAGTGAGCCTCTTGAGACCCGTTCGAGCAGGACCGCACCCGCTCGCCTCCATACGCGCACGCCTTACCGAGTTTGTCTCTTGTAGCTTGTCTCTCATTCTCTGGCGCGCGCGCCTCGCTCGTCAAGTTTTATTTCTGTGTTGAAAGGAGTATGCAGCATGATGAGAGACACGCTAACTGAGACGTGCGGCCAGTCGAGCAAGCACACGGCGCGTGCGATAAAGAAAAGACCGCCCGGTCCTCTCATGGAAGTCCGGGCGGTCTGTTGAAGTTA
>DASYML010000261.1:0-3354 GCA_036009045.1 Pyrinomonadaceae bacterium | reverse complement strand
CGGGAGTCAAAAGCAAAGAGCGAGTTCTTGTTTTTGACTCCCGACTCCTGACTCCGAGACTCCTGACTTCTCTTGAGCTTGTCACTCGTCACTCATCACTGCCTTACGTTATACTGTTGGCTTTTGCGGCAGGTTGATTTGATGACACTGGATATAACAGCTTGCGATTGAGTGCGACTGAGGTCAGTCCCGCCTGCTTAAGCCGGGCGGGTCAGCAAGGTAGCAGAGACCCGCCCGGCTTAAGCAGGCGGGACTGACCTGGACGCTGGTCACAGAGTCGCACTCAATCGCAAATCGCTAAGAGGGCAGGTAAAGCGTGAGTTTGCTTGAACAGCAGGAGAGATTGCGCGAGCGCGTGTTGGCGTCTGCGCGGGAGTTGTTTGGCGTGACGCTCGAACAGTTGAGTGTGGAGATTCCGCCGCGCACGGAGTTGGGCGACGCGGCGTTTCCGGTCGCCTTTGAGTTGGCGAAGCGTATCAAACAGGCGACGGGAGAGAAGCGTCCGCCGCGTGCCATCGCCGAACAACTCAAGACCGCGTTGGAGGCGACGGAGGGCGTCGCGCGTGTCGAAGTGGCGGGCGCTGGCTATCTCAACGTCTTTTATGACCGCGTGGGATTTCTCGCGCGCTTCTCTGAGGCGCAGGCGATTGGACCAGTAATGATTGATGCTGCTGACGAGACGCGTCCGAAGCGCATGGTCGAACACACCAGCATCAACCCGAACAAGGCAGCGCACATCGGCCACGTTCGCAACGCCGTCATCGGTGATACCTTCGTGCGTATTCTCAAGGCTGCGGGCGAACGCGTCGAAGTTCAAAACTATATAGACAACACGGGCGTGCAGGTCGCGGATGTGGTCGTCGGCTTTGTCCATCTTGAACACATGACGCTCGAAGACATCAGGACGCTGGACCAGCAATTGCCGCCCGAACGCCCTTTCGATTATTACTGCTGGAACCTCTACACGCGCGTCGGTTTGTTCTATCGCAAAGACGACCCGAACGCGGAGCCTGATAAGGAACGGCTGGCCCAACGCGCGGAAACTTTGCACGCCATCGAAGAGGGGGATAATCCGACGGCCTTGTTGGCCGATTACGTGGCGACGCGCAACGTCGAATGCATTCTCAGCACGATGGAACGGCTCGGTATACGCTATGACGTGCTCCCGCGCGAGTCTGAAATTCTGCATCTCAACCTGTGGGGCCGCGCCTTTGAATTGATGAAGGAGAAGGGCGCGATATTTTTTCAGGAAGAGGGACGCAACAAGGGTTGCTGGGTGATGCCGTTCGAGTCGCACACGGGCACGGACGAGCACGAGGCGGACAAGGTCATCGTCCGCTCTAACGGCACTGTCACATACACGGGCAAAGACATCGCGTATCAACTCTGGAAACTGGGCCGCCTCGGACTTGATTTTTATTACAAGCCGTTTCGCACGTACCCGGACAGGCATACCACATGGATGACCGCGACCGAACCCGCGCTCGGTCCATCCAACACACTGGAGATGATTGGCGTCAGTGCGCGCCCGCATTTCGGGAGCGGGCAGACCGTCTATAACGTCATTGATTCGCGCCAGTCTTACACGCAGGACATCGTCCGCAAAGGCGTCGCCGTCGTCGCCCCGGATGTCGGCGAGGCCGCGAGCGTACATCTCTCTTACGAGATGGTCGCGCTCACCGTCGCCGCGTCCGAAGAGCTTGGCATACGTCTCAGCGACGAAGACCGCAAGCGTCCCTTCATAGAGATGAGCGGGCGCAAGGGACTCGGCGTCAAGGCGGACGATCTCATCAACCGGCTCGAAGCGAGCGCGCTGCTTGAAGTCGAGACACGCCACGCTGACCTGACTGATGAAGAGAAAAGCGAGACGGCTCACGCCATCGCCGTCGGCGCGCTGCGTTACTTCCTTTTAAAGTTCACGCGCAACTCTGTCATCGCTTTCGATTTTAAAGAAGCGCTCTCATTCGAGGGAGAGACCGGCCCATATTGCCAGTACGCGGCGGTGCGCGCCAATTCCATCTTTCGCAAACTGGACGCGGGCAGGCGCACGTCTGCGGCACAGATGATGCGGCTGGCCCTCAGTGAAGAGGCCGTCAGAGAATCCGTCTCGCGCGTTCTCAACGATGAAAGCGGCGATGAAATCTGGTCGCTCTTGACCCTCGCGGCGAGGCTTGACGAAGTCATAGCCCAATCCGGCGCGCAGGCCGAACCCGCTTATCTAGCCAAATATGCTTTCACGCTGGCGCGCGCCTTCAACCTCTTTTACCACCGCCACCGTATTATCGCCGAAGAGGACGAAGCGCGCCGCGCCGTCCTCGTCAACGTCGCGGAGATTGTCCGCAGGCAATTGACCACCGCGCTCGAAACGCTCGGCATCAACGTCCCTGAGAGAATGTGAGTGTCCTGAAGGGCACGAGATTGCGGATTGGCGATTGGCGATTGCGGATTAAAGGACCAACATTCTTCTAATCCGCAATCCGAATTCCGCAATCCGCAATCTCGTGCTCTTCAAGGCACGGGCTTTGCAATCACTGGCGCTGTACTTTTGTTGAAGGCTGGGATTATAAGTGTATTGAGCGAATCGTTAATGAATCCGAGCGCCAGCCATCAACCGTAGCTTTTGACTGTTTGCAATTTGCGAGCAGGCTTTGGCGTTTTACGAATCAAGAGAGAGAGAGAAAAACTGTCATGCTCATCGTCATGAAGACGGATGCCACCGAGCAGGAAATCAAAGCTGTCGTGAGCATCGTCAACGAATTAGGATTTAAGGCCCACGCAATGCCCGGCGCGACGCGTACAGCCATTGGCATCACCGGCAACCAGGGCGCGGTTGATGTGACACGCTTTGAAAATCTGCCGGGCGTCGCCGAAGCGATTCGCGTCAGCAAGCCTTACAAGCTCATCACGCTGGACCTGCGGCCTGAGAAAACCATCGTCCGCGTCGGCGACGCGACCATCGGCGGCGACGAACTGGCGATTATCGCGGGTCCCTGCGCCGTCGAAAGCCGCGCGCAGGTTTTTGCCGTCGCGGAAGCCGTGCGCCGGAGCGGCGCTAGATTCTTTCGCGGCGGAGCGTACAAGCCGCGCACTTCCCCTTACGCCTTCCAGGGTCTCGGCGAAGAAGGCTTGAAGATGCTGGCGGAAGTCAGGGAAACTTACGGTCTCAAAATCGTCACGGAAGCTCTGGACGAAGCGGGCATTGACCTGGTAGAGCGTTACGGCGACATGATTCAAATCGGCGCGCGCAACATGCAGAACTTTTCGCTGCTGCGCCGCGCCGGTCGCTCTTCGCTTCCGGTTCTGCTCAAGCGCGGACTGTCCGCCACACTTGATGAATGGCTGCTCGCCGCCGAG
>DASYML010000260.1:0-12442 GCA_036009045.1 Pyrinomonadaceae bacterium | reverse complement strand
AACGCCGCGACCACGCCGAGCGCTTCGCGTTTGGACCTGTGCCGCGTCGTCCACAAACGAGCCTCGCCAGCCAGCCAGTCGAGCATCCCTTGCGGGTCCTGTCCGAAGAGAGCCTTGAGGATGAATGAGCGTTCGCCCAATCTTAATCCGAGGTCCAATTGACGCGCCGCGTGGGCCAGGTCCGCCCGCACCAGAATCATTCCGCTCCGCACGGGACTCAGGAGCGATTGCAAAAACTCTTCAACCGCGCCGCCCGCGCGCGGGTCAACCAAACATTTCGACTCGCGCAAATGAAGCGGCAACCGCACAGGCTCTCCCGCCGACGCGGCCTCCGTCATGAGGGCGTTCATCAAGACCTTTCCCCACTCCCTGTAAAAGGGCGGCGCGATGGTGTCCAGCTTGGAGAGATAGACCGGCAGCCAGCTTAGCAGATGTTCCCACAGGAAAGTTATGCGCGCGTGATGCCAGCCCTCTTTCCGCAGAGGCTCGCTTTCCTGGTCCTCCAATTCGCTCAGGCGCGCGTAGAGGGCCAGCATCAAGGCGAGGTGGTCCGGCTCGACCGGGGGCGATTGGCCCAACGCACGCCAGAAGCCCGCGATAAGCTGGCGCGCGTCGCCGCCGATCATCCCCTCCGCGCCGAGATAGACGGAGGCGTAAGGATAGAGTTGGAAGATGAAGAGTTCCGTGTACGCGTGCGCGTCCGGTAGTGGACCAATTAAGAGCGCCTCGGCCACGGGCGCGAGGTCTTTCGCGGGAGCCTCTGCCAGCGCGGCGAGCGCGCGAAAGAGTTCCATCAGTCAGCGCCCACCAGTTCTTCGCCCTCTGGTGTGCTGATGTCCGGCAGGCGATAAAATTCTCTGGCGGGCTTGAGCGGGCGCAAGAGCCAGTAGGGCCTGCGCTCGCCTTCCGGCGAAGACCTGCCAGCGGGTCTCGTCATCTTCAACCATTTTTCGTAGACCTCTTGGGATTTATGCACGTCAACCGAAATGTCTCCGTACTTATCTTCCGGCCCGGCTTTCATCACGCGCACGGCCTGATGCCAGCAGTGCATCCCTGAGATGGGGTCCGGGTGAACGGGAAAGGTCAGGTTTTGATGAACGCCGACATCCGTCCACCAGATACGCAGAGTGTCCGCATCACTCGATGCGTAAGGCGCGACGCCGCGCTCGCGCCTTAGTCCCCAACGGTCTCCCTCATTATCCAGTGAGACGGTCGCCATCATCTGCCGCTGGCCCTGGTCCAATAATTTCCAGCGGCCCATGTGATGGCTACAGGCGACCACGTCCGGGCGAATCCCTTCCGTGACCCACGCGCGCACGATGAAGTGGCCTATCTCTGTTTCGACGCGGACCAGTTCGCCCGTGCTCAAGCCTAAGCGCGCCGCGTGGCTCGTATGAATCCAGAGCGGATTAGTATGCGCGATTTCATCGAGCCACTTGGCGTTAGCGCTGCGCGTGTGTATCTGTACCGGAAGACGGAAAGTGGAGATGAGCACCGTCTGGTCCAATTCCAGACTCTCGCGGTGGATGTGGCTCTTGATGTAAGTGGGGATGGCGTACTCGGGCCAGGACCAATCCGCGAGCGTGCGCGAGTAAAATTCCAGGCGACCGCTCGGCGTGGGAAAGCCGCGCACGATTCTCTCGTCAACCTGTACGCCAGCGAAGCGACGCCCGTCCGCGTCCGCATCAATGGTCGGGATGGGCACGATGTTGGACGACGCGGGCTTCGGCGTCCCTGTGTAGACGCGACCGAAGCGGTCCACGCGTACATCTTCCAACTCGTCCGCCGGGACGGACTCTTCGTAAATCGCGCCGACGCGTTTCTGTATCTCAAAAGCCCCGTAGCGCCGCATGAATTCGAGCGGCGTCAGATTCTCCGCCAAGGCTTTCTCCTTCAATCCCGGCACCGAATTCTCAAAGATGTAAGCGTAGTACTCGTCAACGCCGAGACGCGTCCCAGGATTCTTCTTCGACTCTACATACTGCCGTATGCCAAGGCTTCCATCCGCGTCAATGCGCCATGAAAGCTCAAGCCAGAATTCGTTCTCCTCCCAGACCTCGCCCGGATTGACTTCGCGCGTGTCCATCACCGTCTCTCCCATGCGCTCGCGCGCCGCGCGCAAGACGGGCTGGCGAAAGCCTATCCATTGCGCGTCGTGTGTCTCATAGGAATGCAAATCGTGACGCTCCGAACCGTGGCCCATCGGCAGGATATAGTCCGCGAAGTAGGTCGTCTCATTCCACGTCGGCGTCAAAGCGACGTGACAGCCTATCAAGTTCTCGTTCGATAAAGCCTCGACCCAGGTGAAGCCGTCCGGGTTGGTCCACACGGGGTTATAGACGCGCGTGAAGTAGACATCAACCTTGCCCCGCCCGGCCTTCAAAAAGTGCGGCAACAAAAACGAAAGTTCATTCATCGCCAGAGGATATTCGACGGGCCACGTCAACTCGTTCCACATGTGCGGGTGCGGCGGCGTATAGATGGGCTTCGGGACGAACTTATTCCACGCGTTCGGGAAGACGCCGCCCTCCGTCGCCACCGCGCCCAACAACGCATTCAACATGAAGAGCGTCCGCGCCACCTGCCAGCCGCCGCTATTACCCGATGCCGCGCTCCGCCAGTTGTGGCTAGAGAAACGCGTGCCCGCCGTCGAGACGACACGCGCAATTTCTTCAAGCGATTTCTGGTCCACTCCCGATTCTTGCGCGGCGAACTCGAACGTGTAACTACTGTAAAGTTCTTTGAGCACTCGCTCGAAGTTCTCAAAACTCGTTTCTATCTCAGGATGCTCAACCGCCAGGTACTCTTCCCAGTTCCACCAGCGACGCACGAACTCCCGGTTATAGAGATTGTTCTGAATCAGGTAGTTCGCAAAGGCGAGCATGATGGCCGCCTCCGAGCCTGGAAAGGGCGAGACGAAGTAATCCGCGTGTGTCGCCGTGTGCGAGAGCCTCGTGTCAAAGACGATGAGCTTCGCTCCCGTCGCCTTCGCATCAATCACGCGCTGCGCGTGCGGGTTGAAATAATGGCCCGATTCCAGATGCGCGCTAATCAGGAGAATGACCTTCGCGTTTGCATGGTCGGGGCTGGGCCTGTCGAGACCCATCCAGTATTGATAACCCGCGCGACTGCCGCTTGAGCAGATGTTCGTGTGCGAGTTGTGCCCGTCCACGCCCCACGCCGCGAGGATGCGCTCCGTAAAACCATCCTCGCCCGGACGGCCTACGTGATACATGATCTCTTGATGCCGCTTCTCTACGATGGCCTGGCGAATGCGCGCCGCGATGTCGTCCAGGGCTTCATCCCAACCGACGCGCGCCCACTTGCCCTCGCCGCGCTGCCCTGCGCGCTTGAGCGGGTACAGGATACGGTCCGGGTCCGTCACCTGATTAATCGTCGCTGGCCCCTTCGCGCAGTTGCGCCCGCGCGAGCCGGGATGCTCCGGGTTGCCCTCGAACTTGCGAACCTGCAAGCTCTCCTTATCCACATAAGCCAGCAAGCCGCACGCGGACTCGCAATTGAAACAGGTCGTCGGCACGAGCATGTAACGTTGCTCGACACGCCTCGGCCACGCGCGCGTGTCCAGTTCCACCCAATCGTCCCAGCGTTCCTTCGGCGGAAAAGACGCCAGGTGAATCCTGCTTGGACCGGGATAAAAGGTCTCGCCCCTCGCTTCTGTTTCCCTGCGCGCCGCGCTCACGCGTTCATTCAGTTCGTTCAACTTCATAGTTTCCTTTTTATGCCAGCGGCACGGACTGGCCCGCCTGAACGTAAGCGTGCTCGAAAAGTAAGAGGCCCATCAGAGCGAGCGGCGCGGCGGCGAGGCCGAGCCAGGGAGCACTGACGGCGACGAGCGTGAGCGCCAGGCTGGTCCAAAAATAGGCGCTGTATCTGCCGCGCGTCATCTCGCGGATGGCGAGACGAGCGTGGGCCGTCGGGTGCGTCAATGTCACCTCGCCCCAGATGAAGAGGAGATGCAAGAGAGTCGTCGCGCCCAGAGTCCAGAGCAGCGGTTGGACCATGACGGGTTCGAGCCAGAAGGCGAAGGGCGCGAGCAGGGCCGAACCCGCCAGCAGGGATTGCAGCAAAAGATGCGGCGGCAGCAAAGGGTTCTGCCACATGTCGCGGGCCTTGGCCTGAGCGAAGAGATAGGCCGTGTAAATGGCTGTCAGGATGGCGAGGGGCAATCCCGGTATCAACAGCCAACCTTGAGCCAGCGTGCTTCTCATCATGCTCGCGGCAAAGTGAAGAGCCAGGACCAGAGAATAGGCGGCGATGATGAAGGCTCCGCGCACGAGCCAGCTTTTCCAGTGTGGCCGCGTGAAAATCATGTAGAAGCGCGCGGGATGCTCTAAGTCCCAGATGAGCAGCGCGCCTGTGATGGCGAGGAAGATGCCGGAGACGACGGGCGCGACCCACAACCATAAGGGAGAGGGACCAAAGCTGATAAAAGAATCGTCAGGGCCTTGAGAGTGCGCAACCCCCAGCAGGATGAACAACGCCGCGACGATGTACACGCCGGAGGCGATGCCTTTGGTCCAGGTGTAGAGACTAACGCGCCAGTCCCAGGGAATCGTGTGCGGCACGTCGTAGGAAAGCAGCGCGGCGGCTGAAGTGTTTGAGTAATGCGAATTGCCGGAGACGACGTAATCAGTCCCCTCCTTCTGCTCGCTCCACATGAAGAGACCGCCCGCCGGACGCGTCGCGGCGAGCGGGTCGAGCGTCGCCTGGTGCGCGCCCTTGTAGAAGAGTTTCGGGAGAGTCTCCTTCTCAGGGCGACGGACGTTGACGGGTTCGCGGTTGACGATTTGTGCGACCCTTGAATCGGGGTCGTTCATGTCTCCGACCAGAATCGCTTCGGTCGGGCAGACCACCACGCAGGCGGGTTCGAGGCCCACATCAAGACGGTGCGCGCAGAAGTTGCACTTCTCCGCAGAGTGGTCTTCGGGGTTGATGAAAATCGCGTCGTAAGGACAGGCTGCCATGCAGGCTTTGCAGCCGATGCAGATGGACTTATCGAAATCAACGATGCCGTCGGGGCGTTTGAACATCGCGGTCGTCGGACAGGCGACGGTGCAGGGCGCGTGCGCGCACTGATTACAGCGCGTTACCTGGTGCGCGCGGCGCGTGTTCGGAAACTCTCCGACATCCACATGCTTGACGTAGGTGCGCGTGACCGAGAGCGGCACCAGATTCTCGGACTTACAGGCCGTCGTGCAGGCATGACAGCCGATGCAGCGCGTGTGATCTATGACTTTGCCCCATTGGACCTGCTCGCTCTGTTGGGCCTGTGTGACGGGTAGCTCTCTCATTCATCTCCCGGTTGAACGTTGATATTTTCGGATGAGGGCATCTTAACTTAACACGGCATCCCTCTCCAACAGGCTTCGCTTACCTTCATCCGATATTCAATCTTTGGCTGAAGGAAGCGAACGGAGCGGCGAGAAACTTATCCCCTACGGGGCACGGATGGCTTTTCAGACTTGCTCTAATATTTCTCTCAACTTTTCAGTTGCAACCCAACCTTCAATCCTATCTTTTTTGCACTTCGACGGCGCGGCTGCCGCGCTCAGAGGCGAGCGCATAATTCGGGAGGACGCGAAAGGCCATCAAGCCAACGGCGACGCGGTCGCCTACGTCGAGGCGGGTGGCGCTCGCTTCAGGCTTCGGGCGCGTCACCATGATGGGGATGCCGGTCCTTTTTTCGAGCGTGTTGACGGTCACGTTGTAGAGCGGCGGCTCGCCTTCCGAGGGCTGGCGCGCGGTCAGGTCCAGCCGCAGCGTGAGACGCTCGTATGCGCCGACGAAGTGTATCTCTTCGACGATGCCGTTGGTCAGGCGACGGCATCCGGCGGGCAGCACGCCCGAACAACTCAGGCACACATCCTCCGGGCGAAAGACGAGCTTGACGGACTGGCCTTCGCGGAATCTCTGTGTCTCTTCGGGCGCGGGAATCGCGCTCGTGCCAAGCTCTACCGCGCCGTTGTTGACGACGCCGAGCAGTAGATTGGCCGCGCCCAGAAACGTCGCCACGTATTCCGTTTCGGGACGATTATAAACTTCGTCGGGCGTGCCTATCTGCTCGATGCGCCCGGCGTTGATGACGGCGATGCGGTCTCCGAGTTCGAGCGCTTCCTCCTGATCGTGCGTGATAAAGATGGCGGGCACTTTGACTTGCTTGAGCAGCCCGTGAATTTCTCTGCGAAGGCGCACGCGCGTTTGCGCGTCGAGCGCGCCGAAGGGTTCGTCAAAGAGCAAGACCTGCGGTTCATAAGCGAGCGTGCGCGCGATGGCGACGCGTTGTTGCTGGCCGCCGGAAAGCTGCGAAGGATATTTCCGGCGATGCTCTTCAAGGTGGACCAATTCGAGCAGGCCGTCCACTGTCTCCTTCACCTCTTTGCGCGCGCGGCCCCGTATGCGCAGGCCGTAGCCTATGTTCTGCTCGACCGTCATGCGCGGAAAGAGCGCGTAGGATTGAAAGATAACGCCGACGCCGCGCTCTCTGGCCGGAAGGTCCGTGACCTCCTTGCCGTGCAGGATGATGCGCCCCGTGTCAGGCTCTTCCAATCCCGCGATGATGCGAAGGATGGTCGTCTTGCCGCTTCCAGATGCGCCTAGCAGGACCAGTGACTCGCCCTCCGCGACATCGAAATCTATGTCCTCAAGCACCACAGTCTTTTTGAAACTCTTGCTCAAGCCGCGCACGCTGGCCGCAAACTCTTTACGCGCGGGCGCATCCTCCGCCGCCCTGGCTCGCGTTAAAGCCTGCGTCGAAGCATCCTGCGGAGCCTCGTTCTTAATCGGCCCGTGGTCGAAGATGTTGGTTATCTCTTCCGGCTGCATCGAAAAATTCTCCCGCCTTATTCCTGGTCCAACCAGTCGCGTGCGAAGAAGAGAATGCTGAAGATGAAGAAAGAGAGAAGCGCGAGCACGATGGCGATGGCGTTGGCGGCCTCTATCTGTCCCTCGTTGAATTTGGAGAAGATGTAGAGCGGCGCGGTCTGTGTCCTCATCGCCAGATTGCCTGAGACCAGAATCGTCGAACCGAACTCGCCCACGGCCCGCGCGAAAGTCAGGAGCGCGCCCGTCACAATCGCGCCTCTCAACGATGGCAGCGTGACGTGCCAGAAGGTCTGCCAGCGCGTCGCCCCGATGGTCGCAGAAGCCTCTTCCAGCGAACGGCTCATCGTATCGAAGACGGGCTTGATGACGCCGAAGGCGAGCGGGAACGTGACGAAGATGTTGGCGAGGATGATGGCCGACGCCGTGAACATGACCTGCACGCCGTGCGGCGCGACCAGGCGGCCCAGAGTCCCATACGGCCCCCACAGCAAGAGCAACGCGAAGCCCGCGACCGCCGTCGGAATCGCCGTCGGTAGAGAGATGGTGACGATGAGCGCGTTGCGCCCCCAGAAGTTGTGACGCGAGAGCACGTAGGAAGCGAAGAGACCGAAGAGCACGTTAAAGCAAGTGGCCCAAAAACTCGTCACCAGCGAAAGCTGTAACGCAAAGATGGCTTCGGGCGCGGTCAACGCCGCCCAAAAACTGCCCAACCCCTTGCTCGTCCCGAAGATAAAGATAGAGGCCAGCGGCAACAACACCAGCGGCAGCATAATCGCCAGCAGCGTCGCAATACTCAAAGGCCGCACGACATCAAAGCCGCGCACATGCCTCATGGTTGTCATCACTGTACTCATAATAAATTCGGTGACCAGTGACGAGTGACAAGTGACAAGTTTAAGAGCTTATCGTTGCTCGTCCCTCGTCACTCGTCACTCGTCACTGGTCACTGTTTTTTCTGCACCTGGTCGCGGAAAACGTGTTCGATGATTTCCGGGTAGGCGCTGGACCAGCCGCCGAGATCGCCGACGGTGAACGGCATTTTGATGGTCGCGAAATCTTTGTTGGCGTCGTTCAGGGAATCGTTAGAGGCCGCGCGGAAATGGTTCTTGACGAAGGCGCGTTGCGCTTCGTCGCTCCACAGGTACTGGATGAAGGCGGTCACGACGGGACGCTGGTCCTCCTTCACATTGCGCTCAATCATGACCGCAGGGTGTTCGCTGTAGATGGTTGATTCGGGCACGACGATGTCAACGGCCCCTCCGGCCCCCTTCATCAAGAGAGCGTCTATCTCGTAGGTAATCAGCGCGTCGGCATAGCCCGTCTCAAACTGCGTGCGCGCCTCTCGCGCGGAACCCGGCGTCGAGATGACGTTCTTCCAGATGGCTTTCAAGAGTTGCAACGCGCGCGACGCATCGCGCTGGCCCGTCTCCTTCTCTGACTTGATGAGTTCGGAGCCGTAGATGGCGAGGACGGACCACTGCGCGCCGCCCGAACTGACGGGGTCCGGGTGAATCAGTTTGACGCCCGGCCTGGCGAGGTCCGCGAAATCATGTATGCCCTTAGGATTGCCCTTGCGGACGAGGATGAGAAAGGGCGTCTTGTTGACGATGCCCCGATTCGGGAGGTCGTGCCAGGAGGCAGGGACGAAGCCCGCCTGCTGTAGCCTGTCCACATCGCGTTCGATGGAGAGGATGGCGACATCCGCGTTGACGCCCTGCAAAATCTGGTTCGTGACGGTCTCCGAACCGGCGAAGGATGAAACGAATTTTACGTCCTCGCCGTGCTCCTGCTTCCACTTCGCGGCGAAGGCCGGAAAGATGGATTTCTCCAGCGACTCTTTCATGATGGAAAAGCCGTAAACGGTAATGGTCCGCATGCCGCCCGTCGTGTTGCTCTGAGATTTCGGCAGGCAGCCGCTTCCGAGGAGCAGCGACAAGGCCAAAAAGGGCACGACGAGCATCGCGCCTGGTCCAATTTTGGGTGTACTTATCCGCATCAGGAATGATGTCCTCCCCGTTCAAAACTCAGTGTGACCGCCGCTGGGCTGTTTATGGTTGCGAAGGTAAGGCGTTTCTATAGCACAAGTCTTGCAATTCGGAAAGAGTTTTTCGATTGCGGATTGCGGATTGCGGATCGCGGAATTAAACAGCTTGCCTCTTAATTCTTCAATCCGCTGGCCTTTTAAATCCGCAATCCGCAATCCGCAATCCGCAATTAGCCGATGGGGCGGAGGACGCGTTTGATGGTCAGCGCGCCCATCTTCCAGAGGAGCGCCGTGCGCAGGAGGTCGCGCGCGATGCGGCGATAGGAGTCCTGGCCCGAGATGATGTGATAGAGAATCGAGTAGAGTTCTTCGTTGGTCCTGGCGAGTTCGATGACGCCGTCCATCACTCCGATGCTCATCCCCGTGCGACAGAGACGGCGCAGGAGCCTGCCGTGCGAATGGTCCTCCGTGAGCACGCGCAAGCGGCGCGCGTAAGCCTCAAGCGCGACGCCGTCAATCCCGCGTTCGAGCATCACGTCAGCCGCCGCCGTCCCCGTCTGAATCGCCGTCGTAATGCCCATCCCCTTGAAGGGACGCAGCCAGCCGGTCGCGTCTCCGACCGCCACGAAGCGATCCCAGGAAACATGACGCGCGTGGCGCACGGGCGCGCGTCCCTCGTAGTAATCGAGTTGCTGAAGATTGAAACGCGGCAGGAGGGTCCGCACTTTCCTGTGCAGCAGAAAATCTTCCATGTCGGTCGAGCGCACAAGGCTGCCCATGATGTTGACGAGGACGTGTCCCTGCTTCGGCGTAATCGCGCCGAACTCTATGCGAGGCAGGTCCGACAACAGAAACGCGTGAATCAATCCGCCGAGACGAGTTTCGATGTAGCGTTCATCGCAGGGCAGTTTGATGATGATTGAATGCATGTATTCGGCGGGCCGCCTGTAGGATGCGCGGCGCGGGCTGGCCTGTTCGAGCACAGACAGCAAGCCGTCATCCAGGCCGCACGCGGCGACGACCATATCCGCAGAGTGTGAAGCGCCCTCCGAGTAAACCCTGACGGGATGCTCAAGATTGTCCGGGTGAAATTCGAGGCCCGTCACGCGGTCGGGGATAACCTCAACGCCTTCCCCGGCGGCGCGCTTCAACAATAGTTCGTCAAACTCCGAGCGCGAGACCATCAGCGCAGGCTCTTCCGTTGAGGGCGCGCGCAGTTCTACGTCCGCGCGGTCGCCGTGCAGGCGATAACCCTTGATCGTGCGCTTAATCATCTCTGCGGGCAGTTCTATACCGAGACGTTCGCGCAGGAGCGTCGCGGTCGGCGGAGCGAGCACGCCGATGCACGGATTGTGATGGCGCGGGAAAGACTTGGGTTCATAGACACGCACGCGCAGGTCCAGCCCGTTGGCCCTCGCATTGTGCACGAGGCGTATGGCGCAGGCCGCCCCGCCCGGTCCACCGCCGATAATCGCCACACGCGCGCCCGTGCGCAAGCGCAAGCCTCTCAAGGGTTGTCGCTCGGAATTGAAGACGACGTTGCGCGCGCGGTCAACTGCCAACGCACACGCGCGTCCTGCCATGCGCGCAAGGAGCCTTGGGTCGAGAGCGCGGACCAGTATGCGCTTGTATGACTGGTCGCCTGTGAAGGCCGCGAGCAACGCGTTCGAGAGCAGCGCGCCGGGGCGTTGGAGTTTGCGTTCGGAGCGCAGCACGGCGAAGTAGACGGGCGCGAGGAGCGGGTGCGGAAAGACGCGGTCGTAAATCTCAAAGAGGATGCGACCATAGATGTTATCGCGACCGAAGACGCGATTGCAGCGTCGCCAGAAATGTTTCTCGAAATCGCGCGCCGTGACCCCGTGATTGATCACGCAATCAACGGCCAGACGCGCCGTCACGAGCGCCGATTCCACGCCGTTCTTCAAGTACCTCGAATCGGACGCGTCACCGACGATGACGAAGCGCTCGCTGTATGGAAGGCGTGCCGCGCCGACCGCGACGCGCGGGTGACAGTGACAATCAAGCTTCCAGTCTACGGGCAGATAATCGCGCATGTAGGAATCGCGCAGCAGCCTCTCCGTAGAGACCACGTCAACATCCTGCCCGATGGCCGTGACGGTCACATGCTCGCCCTTCGGGATGAGCGCGATGTAACGCACGTCCGCTTGCTTGAGCACGAAAAAGTGAATCAGGTTATGCAGCTTTTCGCGCTGGAACTCTTCGGGTACGCGCGCCTCTATGACGCAGGTCTTCCAGGTCGGCGGCGGCTCGTAGCCGTAGAGTAGTCTCTGGGCCAATTGCGAATTGACGCCGAAGGCCCCTATGACGAGGTCGTACTCGATGCGCTCGCCGCCCGCGCTCAAGCGTATGGCGGGGCGATGTTCGAGCGTCGCGGGCACGTCAATGTCATGCACGTTCTGCGGGATATGCCGCGCGCCGAGCGCGATTGATTGGTCCAGTAAAAACTGATCGAAGCTGCGCGCGCCGTCCGCGCGTTCGGTGCTCACAGGACCAGCGCCTCGATAGACGCCGTAAATCTTTTTCGTCGGATCGTTTTCCAGTCGCGCGGAGGAGTCCTGGTAATGAACTGCGTAACCGTCTATCTCGTAGTGTATGACAGAGCGCGGGATGGTGTCAGTGGAACGCTCTATCTCTTGAATCAGTTGATGGCCGATGGCCCCCGCGCACATGTTGCAGCCGGGCGCACCTTTGCGCGCGAAGTTCTTGCCGTCGTAGAGGTCCACGCTGATGTGCAGACCGAGCGAGCGAGCGCGGCGCAAAAGCTCTATGGCGAAGAAGGAGCCAGCCGGACCCGCGCCGACGACGGCGACACGACTACCGTTTGCGAGATACGTCGGCTGCGACATCAGATAAAACCCCCGCGAGCCTCTCCGTAGCGAAGCCTTAAAAAATGAGAGAGGACAACTGCGGACGCCCCCGGCCAACTCGGAAAGCCACAACGCCCCCTGACCTTCAGGCCAACGTGTCGGGATTCGTTGCGTCCAGCATAGGCGCAGCCTCGAACGCATGTCAACGTAGAGTAAGAGCGCTTAACGAAACTTCGGATGAGCAGCAACCAATGTGGCGGCAGAGATTATCCCTACAGTTTTGTTAGCGCTCTAAATCGAGTTCCATGAAGGTGGCTTCGTCAAGAGGGTTATGGTAGTAAGGATTTATTTTTCTGAAGCCGAGGGAATGGTAAATAATGCTGGCCTCCTTCATTTTGGAAGGAAGGGTGTCCAGCCTCATGCGCGTGTAACCGGCGACCCTGGCCTCTTCGATGACGGCCTCTGCGAGGCGTCGGCCCAGACCGTTGCCTCTCGCATCCGGGCGCACGTAGAGCCTCTTCATCTCGCAGGTCAACCCATCCAGCCGTCTCAGGGCGACGCATCCGGCGAGTCGTTCTTCGTCCAGCGCGAGCAGCAGGCGGCCTTCCGGCGGAGCGTATTTTCCCGGAAGTTCTGCCAACTCCTGCTCGAAATTCTGAAAGCACAGGTTGATGCCGAGCAACACGGCATACTCTTCAAACAGCGCTCGCGCCTGTTCGATCTGCGCGGCGGATTCCACCTGTACAAGATTGATCATGAGTTTGGAAAAAGAGACGGCGCGATGTGC
>DASYML010000259.1:0-24055 GCA_036009045.1 Pyrinomonadaceae bacterium | reverse complement strand
AAGCCTGAGAGACGCAAAGGTTGATTCGCGTCCGGGCTGAAGATGACGGCGTTGGTTCCCTCTTTCGACGGGCGAAAAAAGAAACCGGAGGCGACGAGCACAGGCAGGTCAGGCTCTTCATAGCCGTAGGTCAGATACGTTGTGCGATCAATCGTCGCGCGCAGGATAGCGCCGGGCACGCCTTCGGGGACTCTGCCGGGCCTAGACGAAGGCGAAGCGATGGGCGGCAGGACTGGGGGCGCGCCCTCCAGCTTTTCCGTCTGGTCCGCTTCGTTGCGGCGCTGGTCCGTCGCCGTCTGCGGCGCGCGTCGTCCCCTGCGCGACGACGAGAGTTTCTGGTCCAGGTCCGTCGCGGCTGTGCCCGTCGGCGTGCGAGTCGCGGGCGTCCGCGTCGTCGGCGTCTGTGTTGTGGGCGTCGGCGCGGGCGTAGTTTCAGACTCATCGAGCGGCTGGTCCTTCTGCTCATCCTCCGCGCTGCCGACGAGACGCGATGAAGTGAGGTTGACATCCTTGAGCGCGGCGAAGACGGCTGCGCCCTTGATGCAGACGAGCGTGCCGCCGCGTTCAACCCACGCGCGCAGGGTGTCTATGCCGGGCTTGCCGAAGGCCGCGAAGTATCTTCCGGCAGAGCCGTCGGGCATGATGATGATGTTGTAGCGGTCCAACTCCGCGCGCTTGATGGCGTCAATCGTCATCGGCGTAAAGTCTATCCCGTAGCGGTCGAAGAGCCACCACATCGCGCCGTAGCTCGTCTGATCCACAGGCTCGTCCGCGACGACGATGATGCGCGGCGGCTTCAGCGAAATCACATTCTCCGAGCCGACGCCCGTTTCGCCTGTCTCAGGAAAACCGCTGTTGACGGCTGTGACCTGCACGCCCGTTTCGCGCGCGAGTCTGGCTATCGCGTCGTGCAGCGTGTCGGGGTTGCGCGAGACTCGGACGACGAAAGTGCCGCGCGGCCAATCGCGCCCGCCCGCGTTGAGCTTGCGCGTAGAGACGGCGATGCGGAAACCTTCGCGTTGAAGACGATAGGCGAGCGCGCCCGCGCCGTCGCGGTCGTAAGGGATTATGTAAGCGACGGAAGCGCGCGAGGTGTTGACCTGTGCGGCTGCGCTCGCCGCCTGTCCCTCGCGTAGAGTCACAATAGCACTCGCGTTCGTTGTGTTCGTCGCGCCATCTTCGGTCCAGTAGGTTTCGACGCCGAAGATGAGAGGCAGTGACCAGGCGGTTATATCATAAAAGCCGTACTCCTCTTTCTGGCCGCTCGCGCCGCGTCGCTCGTTGCGCGCGAAACGCGCCACCTGCTCTCGCACGAAAGCCGCGTCCTGCTCCGTGCCCGGTTCGAGCAGGGCTTTGGCGAGACGTTTCTGCGGTTGGGCCAACTCGACGACGTAAGCGCCCGCCGGAAAATCCTTCGCCTTCGCCACGCTGTTAATCGCGGAGTAATCGTGCGCGCCCGTGGAGCGAAAGGGCTGCTCGGCACGGCTCACTTCTATCCCCGCGCGAAGCAGGACCTCCACCATTTCAGCCGCGCGCAGAGGGTCTTTGCCGGGCAGGATGATGAAGCGTTTAAGGCGCTCCGTTTTTCCCTCTTCAAGCCCGCTGCGTTTGAACTGCGCGTAATCGTTGAGCCGCGCCGTGTGATTCTGCGAGGCGGTCTCAAGGGTCGTCAGCGATGCGATGTAGTGCTTGGCGATTGAAGAGCGCAGGGTCACGATGGTGTCATCGTCGCGCTTCCAGTTGATGCCCTTCTCGCCGCCGCCGTCCGTCTCGTAAGTCATCCCGGTCGCGCCGTTGAGACTGGGCCAGGAATCCCAGTAGCCGGGATAAAAGAGATCGAAGACATCGCGCACGTAGTAATCCCAGTTGCGCGCGTCGAACTGCGCGGCGTTGGCCTTGCCGAAGGCCGTGAGCCAGCGCGCGGTCTGTTCCGGCGGCAGGTTCGGGTTGATGGGGAGCGCGGCGGGGGGAAAGAAATACTGCGTGGGCTGGCCGTGGTGGTCCACTAAAACCTGTGGATTCCATTCGAGGTAAGCGCGCTGCATGTGCCTCGTCTCGATTTGCGTGGAAGCGATATTGTCGCGGTTGAGATCAAAGCGATAGTGATTCAAGCGCCCGTAAACGGACCAGGGTTCGCGGTGCTCTGCGGCGAGTGGTTCAGGATTGCCGACGGCGTTGGAGTTGTACCAACTGACAAAGCGTTCGTGCCCGTCCGGGTTCTCGCAGACGTTGATGAGCACGACGCAATTTTTCAGAATTTCGAGCGTCGCCGGTTCGTTCGAGGCCGCGAGTTGATAGAGGACCTGCATCATCGCTTCAAAGGATGAAGACTCGTTGCCGTGTATCGTGTAGGCGAGCCAGACGATGAGCGGCGTCTCGCCCGTGATTCTCTGCGCGTCCTGCGTTGAGAGCGTGCGCGGGTCCGAGAGACGCGCGACGTTGGCTTTTATCTGGTCCAGTCGCTGCAAGTTCTCCGGCGCGGTGACGGCGACGAGATGCATCATGCGATGCTCGCTGGTCTCGCCGATGTCCATGACGCGGACGCGGTCGCTGGCAGCCTGGGCCAACTTTTCCAGGTAACGCTCCATCGTCGCGTAGTTGGTGTGAAACTCTCCGACCTCGAAACGCGTCACGCTCTGCGGTCGCGGGACTGCTTCGCGGTAAGGCCCGCGCGCGTAAAAGTCGAAGCGGGAATCATCACGCTGGGCCAGAATTGTTGAGGGTAAAAGGAGCAGTAGAAGCACCAGCGCGGCGAGCGGGAAGCGTCCGTGTAAAGTCATTTTCAGACGTGCTTTCTAAATTCATGGAGAGTATGTTTAAAGACGGCAATGATATTAACCCGCTTTGCGTCCGATTCTCAAATAGAGACCCGATGAAGCAGAGGGCCAATGTGAATTGAGCGAGTATGAAAGAAGAGTTCACCACCGCAGACACAGAGCGCACAGAGTCAGCACAGAGAGTTGAATGCCTTTCTCTGTGCGTCCTCTGTGTCCTCTGTGTCTGCGGTGGTGAATCATAATGTCATCTACACTCAAGTCCAAACTGAACCACGACTCCGATCAAGCGTTTGAGATTGACTGCAAAGAAACCGAGATGAACGATGAACTCTCAAGACACACATAACTGCCCACGCTGCGGCGAAGGCCGCCTCCGTTCCTGGCGCGAACTCGGAGACGAAGAGCGCGAAGTCGTCCGCCGTCTCCCAGCCTCCGCCGATTTCACCCTCAACGAACGCACCGCGACACATCTATGGTGCACACGCTGCTGGCACGAGACAGCAAGTAGGAATTGTGAAGGATGAAAGAATTGATTCATTTGCTCATTGATTCATTGATTCATTACATTATTGGTCCATTTCTTTACTGAATCAATGAATCAATGAGCAAATGAATCAATTCTTCACTATTCTGTCGTAGGCGGCGCGGATGTTATGCATGTGTGTGGCGAGGCTTTCCTTTAAGGCGGCGGGCGAGGGGTAATTGAGATTGCGGGCGATGTCTCGGAGCGCGGGGTGGTCCGTGGCGGGGAGGCGTGTGGAACGCCCGACGATGAGGCGTAGCGAGTGGTCCAGATGGCGCAGGTGCGGGTAGCCTTCGCTCATCGCTTCGTAGTCCTGCTCGCTCAAAGAGCCTGCGGCGCGCAGGCGTTCGAGAGTGGCCCTGGTCGAGCGGTCCTCTCCTTCGTCTGGCACGTTATCGCGCAGTTGTAGATAGCGCGTGGCGAAGTACACGTCGAGCATCCCGCCCGCCCCGTACTTGATGTCAATTCCGGCGCGACCACGCCGTTTGCTTTTCTCATGCTCAAGCCGCTCGCGCACGCGGCGCGTCTCCGTACGCAGCGATTCATCACCCGCCCGGCTGGCCGCTTCGTGAATGATACCGCGCGCTTCCCCTTCAACTTTCTGGCCCAGTTCCAACTCGCCCGCAGCGGCCCTCAGTTTGACGTAGGCGAGCCACTCCCAGGGGACCGCGCGCTCACTCAAATAATCCGTGAAGGCGGACGCGCCGGAGCAGGTCGCGCCGTTTCTGCCGTCGGGCCGGAGGCGCAGGTCCACTCTGTAGAGATAGCCGTCGCGCGTCACGCTTGAGATGGCGGCGACGAGGAGTTCGCTGAGACGACCGTAGACTTCCAGGTGCGAGAGACGCTTGACGGGAGACGGCGCGGCGTCATCGTAAATCAACACGACATCCAGATCAGAACCGTAATCCATGCCCCTGCCTCCGAGCCTGCCGAGACCGAGCACGGCGAGGCTCGCCTGCGCGTCGAGTTCGCCATAACGACGCGCCAGTTCGCGACGCGCGATGAGGCATCCGGCGTCCAGACTGGCGGCGGCTAACTCCGTCTGGCAGCGATTCGCCTCGCGCATGTTGATTTCCCATGCGGCATCTCGCGCGCCGATCTCAACTATCAATCTGGACCAGGCACGCCTCAGCGCAGACAACTCCGCGCCAAAGCTCTCTTCGCCTTCGATGGCTTCATAAAGCAGCGCGCGGTAATTCCTCTCGACGCAGGGTGAGCCGTGGGAGGGCAAGGTGCAGATGAGCGTTGGATTGGCGGCGAGCAGTTCTCCGAAAAATTCCGACGCGCCGCAGAGGCGCACGAGAGACTTAAAGTTAATCAGTGAGATGGTCACTTCCGGCGCGGCTTTGTCGAGCGAAGAGACGACGCGGGAAGTCAGCATCAACGCGCGATGAGGGTTGCGCGAAGCGTCTGATTCAAGACGCAGAAAGTGTTCGGCCCTTGCGATGCGCTCGTCATGGCTCATTCTGGGAAAGGTTGTCATGAGGCGCGTGGCGAGAATACGCGCGGCGCTGGTCAGCGCCAGGGTTTCGGCGTCAGCCGGAGATTCTAAGATAGCCTGCCCTTCATCATGCTCAGTAACATGAAGATGAGCGATGTCTTCCGCCGCGCCCTCTTCAACCGTCCGCCTCTCATCCGGTTTCTGGTCCTGCGTTGATTCCTGGTCCTCTTTTGAGACCTCTGCGAAGACGCGATCATAAGCGGCGCGGACGTTCTCCGTGTGTAGTTGCAGCGCGCGGTTGAAATCATTCAGAGCAGGCTCGCCTTGAAAACCCATGCGGCGGGCGACCAGCGAGCGGCGCGCGGGGTCATCCGGCACGGAATGAGTTTGCAGGCCGTGCTCCATCTGCAAACGATGTTCGAGCGTGCGCAGGAAGAGATAGGCGTCGGAAAGCTGTGCGCGCTCGCGCTCGTTGATGTGGTGGCGGTCGGCCAGGCGGCCCAGGCTGATGAGCGTGTGCGGCGCTCTCAACCATTCGTCGCGCCCGCCGAAGGCGAGTTGCAAAGCCTGCGCGATGAATTCTATTTCGCGTATTCCGCCGCGACCGAGTTTGACGTTAAAGCCGCCCGCGTCCCGCGCGTGATGACGGTCAATCTTCTGCTTGGCGAGCCGCACATGCGCGAGCGCGCGGGCCACCGTCTCTTCCACGGCATAGACGCGTTGGCGCACGCTCGCCGCAAAGTTTGCGTAAAGCGTCTCGGACCCGGCAGCCGCGTGCGCGCGAATCAAAACCTGTCGCTCCCAGGCTTGCGCCGCGTCGCGGTAGTAGCGCACGGCTTCCGCGAGCGATGAAGCGAGCGCGCCGTCGCGCCCGTGCGGGCGCAGGCGCAGGTCCACACGATAGGCCGCGCCTTCGCCCGCCGGTTGGCCCACGATTCGCGCGACCGCTTCCGCGAGTTTGATGAAATACTCACGATTGGAAGTCTCTTCGCGTGAGCCGGTTCCGGCGGTCGTGCCGTCGTCCGAATAAAGGAAGAAGAGGTCTATGTCCGAGGCGTAGTTGAGTTCATGAGAGCCAAGCTTGCCGAGCGCGACGATGCAGAAACTGGCGCTCGCCGCGCGTCCCTTCTCATCCCTCTTTTGCGGCGGGCCATAAAGATTGTCCAAATCCTGTCGCGCGAGGTTGAGCGCGTGCGCGAGCACCGCGCCGGCCAGGTTCGATAACTCTTCTGTCGTCTCGACGAGCGTGCTGGTGCGGCGTATGTCTTGAAGATAAATCCGCAATAGCTCTCGACGGCGAAAGCGTGCGAGCAAAATTTGCGGACTCAATTGCGAGTTGGTGAGACTGAATCGCGCGAGCGCTTCGCCAAACTCTTCGCGTGTCTTGACGCGCGTGTGCGTGCGTTCGCGCGCGAGCCACGAAAGATAATCCGGATTCTGCGCGAGCGTCGCGGCGAGCAAAGGACTCCACGCCGCGAGCGCCAGCGTATCCGAGAGCAGGCCCGCGTCACGCGCCAACGCTTTGAACGCTAAGGGATGCTCCGTAGAGATACGCTCGAAGAAGAGGCGCGCTCCTTCCGCGTCCGGCAGGTCTCGCACGAGCGCTTGGATTTTTTCGTCGAACCCGGTCAAAGTAGAGATATATTACGCGGCCTTCAGGGCCGTAGGCCAGCGCCAGTGGAGCGGGCCAGTTTCTCTTCCAGCCCGGCTTTGACCGTGGGCCATTCGGAGTTGATGATGCTGAAGTAGACGGTGTGGCGCAGGCGTCCCGCGTGCGAAATCATGTGATTACGCAGCGTGCCTTCTTCAAACGCTCCGAGACGCAGGATGGCCGCGCGCGAGCGCGCGTTGAGCGAGTCGGTCTTGAATTCGACGCGGTTACAGTTCCACGTCTCGAAGGCGTGGCGGAGCATGAGGTATTTGGCTTCTGTGTTGACGGCGGTGCGCTGCCATGGTCGGCCTATCCAGGTCCAGCCGATTTCGACGCGCGCGTTGGGCACGTCTATATTCTCGAAACGCGTGCTGCCGATGGCGCGCCCCGAACTCTTCTCGATTGTCGCAAAAGGCACAGCCGCCCCGGCGTCCCGCGCCTTCAAAGCCGTCTCCATGTAGGCGCGCATCTCTTCCGGCGTGCGAAGCTGGGCGGTCGTCCAGCGCCAGAGTTCCTGGTCCAGACCAACCTCGCACAACTGCGCGTGATGTTCCAGCGACAAGGGTTCGAGCCGTACGTGCTGGCCTTCAAGGATGACGGGTTCGACAAGCATAAAAATTAGAGTCCAAGGTCCAAGGTCCAAAGTCAACAGCCGTAATCTAGATTCTTGACTTTGGACCTGGGACCTTGGACTCACTCTGGACTTGGGACCTCCAAAAAGCACTGCATTATAGTTGGATGAGGTCTCATGTCAAGGTTTTCCGGGCCGCATTGCTGTAGTCCGAAAAAGCCCGGAAACGCGTTTTTTCCGTGTAAACCTTTATCGCCGACAGACTTAATCGCTCTCGCCGCTCATCCGCCCCGAAAAAATAGTTTTTGACCGACCTCGCTTTTTCTGTTAAATTGCGCGCCTAGTGTTCCAACCATGTATCTCCACTATGGCACATGCCGGAGAGGCAGCTGCGCCTCTCAGATGAGACAACCGCGCGTGAGGGCGACGAACAAGGTAGGAGACCGCAAGCATTGACCACTGCTATCGAACAGACGCTTGAAACTTATGGCATAGAGAACTGGGGAGCCGGGTATTTCGATGTCAATCGGAAGGGAAACCTGGTCGTCCATCCTGCTGACGGAGACGCCCGCGCCGCTGACCTCAAGGAGATCATAGACGACCTGCGAAGGCGCGGCATAGGCGCGCCCGTCCTCCTGCGCTTTCCGCAACTGCTCGCCAGCCAGGTCCGCAAGTTGCAACGCGCCTTCAGCAAATCCATACGCGAATACGAATATCAGGGCGCGCACATGTGCGTCTACCCGATGAAGGTCAACCAGCAACGCGCCGTCGTGGAGGAATATTTGCGCGAAGGCTCGCGCTATGATTTCGGTTTGGAGGCCGGGTCAAAGGCAGAGCTTTACGCGGCGCTCGCGTTGGAGCAAACGCCGGACAGCCTGCTCGTCCTCAACGGTTTCAAGGATGAAGAGTTTATCGAACTCGCCTTCGTCGGCGCGCAGAGCGGCAAGCGCGTCGTCATCGTCATCGAAAAGTTGAACGAGTTGGACCACGTCCTGCGCATCGCGGAACAACGCCCGGACGGGCCGATGCCGATGATAGGGATGCGCGTCAAGCTCTATTCCAAAGGCAGCGGTCGCTGGGAGAAGTCCGGCGGCGAGGCCGCCAAGTTCGGCCTGACGACGACCGAATTGCTTGAGGTCATAGGCCGCTTGCAGGAGGCTGGCCGCATAGACATGCTGCGCCTCCTGCATTTTCACATCGGCTCGCAACTGACGGACATCAAGCGCATCAAGAACGCTATGAAGGAAGCCGCGCGCGTCTATGCGAAGGTCCAACAGATGAAAGTGCCGATTGAACTGCTTGATGTCGGCGGCGGGATGGCTGTGGACTACGACGGGTCCAAGACGGCCTTCGATTCCTCCGCCAACTACACGGCGCAGGAATTCGCCAACGATGTCATCTACACCATCAAGCAAGTCTGCGATGATGAGAACGTACCGCACCCTACCATCATCCAGGAATCGGGGCGATTTCTCGCGGCCTATCACGCCATCCTCGTGACCAACGTCGTGGACGAGATAGAGACCGTCGTCGAAGACATCTCACCGATGGAGATTGATGAGGACGACCCGCAGGTGGTGACGGAACTGGGCGACTTGCGCGAGACCATCAGCGTCAAAAACTATCGCGAGTATTATCACGACGCGCTCGAACATCGGGAAGAATTATTCACGCTTTTCAATCTCGGCCTCATCTCGCTCGAAGACAGGGCCAAGGGCGAAGTGCTCTTCTGGGATGTCTGCGAGCGCGCGGATAAGTACGCGCAGCAGGCCAAGTATGTCTCCGAAGAGTTCGGCGACCTGCGCCGCCTCCTGTGCGCCAAATACTTGACCAACTTCTCGGTCTTTCGCTCCGTCCCCGATCATTGGGCGCTGGACCAGTTATTCCCCGTCGTGCCGATTCACGGCCTCAACAAGACGCCGACGGAGTACGCCACGCTCTGCGACATCACCTGCGACTCTGACGGCATCGTGGACAAATTCGTGGACCTGCATGATGTCAAGCAGGTCCTTGAGCTTCATGCGCTGGTCGAGGGCGAACCGTATTATCTGGCGTTCCTGCTCGTCGGCGCGTATCAGGAAGTGATGGGCAACAACCACAACCTGTTCGGTGCGCCCAACGAAGCGCACATACATATTGATGAAGATGGCTACCTGATTAAGAAAGTCATCAAGGGCACGACCGTCGGCCAGGCAGTCGAGCGCGCCCGTTATGATCGCGGAATGCTGCACGAAGGATTCCGCAGGCAGGTGGCGCAGCGCGTCAAGCGCGATGACATGAGCGAGGCCGAAGCCGCCGAACTCATAGAATTTTACGAAGCGCGTTACGACGCTTACACATATCTTGCCGTCAACGGCAACGAAGGCGGCTCGAAACGCGGCAAAGAATAAAATGTAAGTCGGGAGTCTCGGAGTCTGGAGTCGCGAGTCAGAAGAAAAAAGCTTTTGACTCGTGACTCCTGACTCCAAGACTCTGGACCTTGAGTGGAGATGACGTTCATGGTGACTCAGCGAAAACCCAAACCCTCTAAATATCTGACTGTCCCGACGCGCCCCGTGCAGGTGGACCGTGACCGCTCTGTGGCCGGGCTGCTGGAAAAAATGGAGGGCACAGGCTTTGGCGGGCGACAGATGGCGGAAGCTCATCGCATCTGGCTCGACATGCTCGGTGACAACACGACCGTGTACGTCGCGGCCTCCGGCGCGCTCATCCCTGCGGGGATGCGGCGCCTGCTCGCCTACGTCATCAAAAATCGTTTTGTGGATGTGCTCGTGCTCTCAGGCTCTATGCTCTTTCACGATTTGCACGAGACGCTCGGTCGCCATCACTTCCAGGCCCATCCGAGCATGACCGACGCCGAACTCGAAGCCTCGCAAATCAATCGCATGTGGGACCTGCTCGCCAGCGACGAAGAGTATAGAGAGGCGGATGAATGGGTCGGCGGCTTTACTAATCAACTGGACCACACGCGCCCTTACTCGACGCGCGAATTCCTGCACCTGCTGGGCCGCGAACTGGCCGAGATAGCCACAGAGGACGGCGTCCTGACTTCCGCCTACAAATCGCGCGTGCCCATCTTCTGCCCCGCCATCGCAGACAGCGCCATCGCCATCGGCATCGCCTCCGCGCGTTTCGAGAAGAAGAACAACTTTCAGTTCGACATCGTCCAGGACGTGCTCGACATGACTCAGATCGCCGCGCGAGCGCGCGTCACGGGCGTCATCAATCTCGGCGGCGGCACGACCAAGAGTTTCATCCAACTGATGGAGACCTCCACCAACATCGTCAAGGCTCCCGCGCGCGGCCACAAATACGCCATCACCGTCGCCACGGACGCCCCACACCCCGGCGGACGCTCCGGCGCGACCTTCACGGACGAATCCCTCATCTACGGCAAACTCGCACGCGGCGCGCAGACCGCCTTCGTCAACTGCGACGCAACAATCGCGCTCCCCATCCTCGTCACCGCGCTCTCCCAAACCGCCGCCAAATACATGAAAGGCCGCAAACGCCCCAACTTCACTTTCACGGGCAAGGACTTGACGGTCGAAGTTCCCTAAAAGAAGTGATGAGTGATGAGAGTTATGCTATTTCTCATCACTCATCACTCATTACTCATTACTCATTACTCATTACTTCTTTTCTCGCTTGTCGCTTGTCACTCGTTACTTGTCACTTTAAACTGTCGGCATGTCTGAATCAGAACATCTGCCTGTCAACTTCGGCGGGATTGCCGAGGAAGAGTTTTCGAGTTATGAGCGGGCGCGCGTGCTGGTGTGGCCCGTCTCTTATGAGGGCACTGTCTCTTACGGGACGGGCACGGGGCGCGGCGCGGAGGCCATCATAGAGGCTTCGCGCAACATGGAGCTTTATGACGAGGAGACGGATGCGGAGGTCTACAAGCTTGGCATTCATACCCTGGACCAGTCGCCGCCGCTTGAGCCGCCGGAACGCATGATGGCGTCGCTCTATCAACGCGCGAGAGACCTTGTGGGAAGCGGCAAATTCGTCGCGATGATCGGCGGCGAGCATTCCGTGAGCGGACCAGTGATACGCGCCCACGCCGAAGCCTACGAGAATCTTTCCGTCTTACAGATAGACGCTCACGCGGATTTGCGAGAGACCTACGACGGGACGCCGCACTCGCATGCTTCGATTATGGCGCGGGTGACGCGCGACATGCGCCTGCCGTCCGTGCAATGCGGTATTCGGTCCATCTCTGCCGAAGAGGCGCGCGAATTGGACCAATTACCGACGCGCATCTTCTGGGCCAAAGACATCGCGGGACGCAACGATTGGTGGGAGGACGCGGTCAGCGGTCTGACAGACAACGTTTACCTGACGATAGACATTGACGGGCTTGACCCGTCGCTCGTCGCACAGACGGGCACGCCTGAGCCGGGCGGCCTCGGCTGGTATGAAGTTGTCGGGCTGATACGCACGCTGGCGCAGAGCAAGCGTGTCGTCGGCATGGACCTCACGGAATACTCTTACGTCGAAGGCCAGAGCGCCTCCGCCTTTCTCTGTGCCAAACTCATCTACAAATCCCTCGCCTTTATCTTTGAAGGCCAGACGGAAAGGGTCAGAGGCTAGTAAAAGCAGAGGCTAGAGGTGAGAGGCTAGTGAAAGACAACAGTTCTTGACTAGCCTCTAGCCTCTCACCTCTAGCCTCTGCTTTTCATCCCAGCCATTCGAGGACATCTTCGCCTGTACGGGGCGTGCCGCCGATGATGTGTATGAAATATTCTTCGAGCGACATGGGACCGTCGCTCGCGTGGCCATCGCCCTCTACCTGTATGCCGCGACGCAATTGGTCCAGCGAGCCTGAGGCGACGAGTTTGCCTTGTGAGATGATGGCGATGTCGGTGCAGAGCCGCTCGACTATCTCCAGAACGTGAGAGGTGAGAAAGACCGTCAGCCCGCGCGTCGTTAGTTTCGCCAGTAAGTCCTTGAGCGTGCGCGAGGCGATGGCATCAACGCCCTCGAAAGGCTCGTCCAGAAAAAGTATTTCCGGGCGATGGATGAGCGCGGCGGCCAGCGAGAGTTTCTTCTTCATCCCGTGCGAATAATCCACGATCAGCTTTTTCGGCTCACCGTCGAGTTCCATCAGGGCCAGTAATTCCTGCGCGCGGGCGGCGATCTCGTCTTTCGGCAGGCCGTACATGCGCCCCGTAAAGACCAGCATCTCCGCGCCCGTCAGGCGCTCGAAGAGATTCAAGTCCTCCGGCACGACGCCGATTCTGCGTTTGACTTCGAGCGACTCCGTCACAAGGTCGCGTCCCAGCACGCGTATCCCGCCGCTCGTCGGAGCCAGCAGGCCCGTCAGCATCTTGATGGTCGTAGACTTGCCCGCGCCGTTTGGTCCAAGAAAGCCGAAGAAGCGCCCGCGCTCGACGCGCAGGTTGACGTGATCCACCGCCGTGAAGTCGCCGAAGCGCCGCACCAGATTGATGGTCTCGACGGCGAACGGGCGCGCAGGTTCGTTCGAGGCGACGTTTTCCATATCAACCTTTGTACGCGGGACCAGCGCGGACGGTCAAGCCGACGGCTGAATTGCGGAAGGCGGATTTACTTGATTGCGGATTTACTTGATTGCGGATTGCGGATTGATAAGAGACATGCTGTCTGACAATCCGCAATCCGAATTCCGCAATCCGCAATCGAACATTCCGCAATCGAACATTCCGCAATCGGCTTATCCTTTAAGCAGCGGTTGGGATTCGCTGGCGCGGACTGTGGTTGTGAACGTGCGGTGAGTGCTCATCAGAAACGCGGAGGTACTGGCCTTCAGGGCGTTGCCGTGCGTGGCGGCGAGATTGACGATGCGCGAGAAGGGTGAGAAGCCGTAATAGTAACCGTCCTTGAAACTGACGAGCACATCCGCGTTGTGCCCGACGCGCGGGGTGTGGAGCGAGTTGTATAGATTGGCGAGCGTGTCCGGGTAGATGTGCTCGGCTGTTTGTTGATACCAGTCCAGGTCCGCAGCGTATCCTTGCTGGTCCAATTTTCCGCCCGCGTGCAAGGCAGACAGGAAGGGTTTGAGTTGGAGAGGATCGCCCGTCAGTTGTTCATAACGATAGAGCGGGCCGTGCCCGTTCTCCTGTCGCTCGATGCGCGCCGTGCCGAGTGGTCCTTTCACCATCACGGCCCGTTCACCATCCAGGTGCAGGGAAAAGTCCAGACCTTCGAGCGAGGCGAGCGCGTCCGCGACATCGGACCTCGCCTCGTCCGCGCAATAGAGCGCGGCGTAACCGCAGAGTCCGAAGGCCGGGATAGCGATGCTGCGTTTATTGTCAGGCCCGCGCAGGTGGCCCTTGACCGTGTAACCGTTCTGGCGCAGGTGCGTCTGGACGTTGGCCCGCCGATTCTCCTGCAAATTCATCCCGTGGTCCGAGAAGAGGACGATCTCCGTTTCATCGCCGCACCACTCGTGTATCTGGCGCAGGATGCGGTCGAGCGATTCGAGCGCGACGGCGAGTCTTTGTGGTCCACGAATGTGGAGCAGGCCGTCCGTGCCTTTGAGGAAGGCGAAGAAATCCCTCGTCTGCGGCGCGGCGCGAAAGCGTTCGTGAAAGCGTCTCATGTCCGCGCGCCAGACCGCTTCGGGCGCGACGTAGACGAGAAATTCAAAGTGCAAAGGTTCCTGGTAATCCAGTTGGTCCATGTACGAGGAGGGCACTTTATCCGGCGTCCGGCGGCCAATATATTTACTGATACCGCCGCGCATCTCGTGCGCCCCCTTGTCGAAGTAGAGGCTCTCGTAACCGTTGGGCGGCGTCGCTCCGAGCATCGTCGAGAGTGCGATGTTGGTCATCGTCGGAAAGGGTGAAAGGAGCCTCGAAGGAGCCTCGAAGTGGTCGAAGAGGCCGCGCTCCCTGGCCGCCTTAATCATCTCGAACGGCACGCCGTCCAGACACAGCAGCAGCCTTCTGGGGCGCGTGCGGCCCGGACCATTAATGCTCTTTGCGCTCTGGTTGTTCCCGTTGGTGTTCATTCTGTAACGCTCTTTTCCTGGTCCTTTATTTTATAAGGCTCGCGCAATCCCTGCTTCGCTTCATCCTGCGAATCATAGACGTTGGGCCGCGCGAGGACGACGCGATATTGCGTCAGGGCTTCGTTTCTTTTACCCGCCAGGTCCAGAGCCTGCGCGGCGCGCAGGTGGGCCATCGTGGCGAGGCTCTGGACAGCGCCAGTAACACTGGCGGCGGCGAGAAATTCTTTCGCGGCTTGCTCCTTCTGCCCGCCCGCGAGGAGCGCTTCCGCATAGCGAAAATGTATCAGGTCCAGAGCGCGCGAGGCCGTGTCGCGCGTTGTGTTGGAACGCAGCAGGTCATTGAAAATGACGAGGGCTTCGCGTTGCGCGTTGGCCGCTTCGGTGGGCCTGTTGGCTTTCTGTTCGATTGTGGACTGAGACATCAGCGCGTCCGCCGCTTCGAGTTTGAGCAGGTAACTGCGAGGATATTTCGCGCTCAGTTCGCGCGCGACGGCGAGCGCATCATTGAAGCGGCCCTCGCGTTTGTAGAGCAGGATGAGCAAGGCTCTCGCGTCGTCCTGCGCGAAGCGTCCCTCGCGCGCGACGCGTTCAAGGGTTTGCAGTCCGCGCTTTTTCGAGCCGCGAGCGCCCGTCAGGCTCGCCAGTAATTTGACTGGCAGCGGCAGCGCGCCGACGACGTAATCGTAAAGCCCTATCGTCAATTCCGCATCGTGAAAATTCGGATCGAGTTTGAGCACCTCACGATGACGGTCCACAGAGTTTGAGCCGTCCTTGAGCGCGCCCATAAAACTGCGCTGGACGGCGGTGGCGAACGCCGCTTTCAGCCCTTCGGTCGCGCCTAGAAAGTAGAGCGCCTCCGTATCTTTGCGGTCGCGCCTAAGCCTTGCCTCCGCCAACAGCCTGGCGGCCCTGGTCCACTCACGAAACTGCGCGACGGTGCGCGGGTCAACCTGGTCTTCCGTCGGCGCGTAGAAGGAGTCTGAATTGTAGAGGCCGGATTGGAGACGGCGAGATTCATTCAAGGTCTGTGCCCAGAGACTAGCGGCGAGGAATTGTGGTCCAGCCGGGTGGTCCGGGAATAATCGCGCCAACTCTTTGAAGTTGCGCCGCGCTTCCTCATAATCCAGATTGTAGAGCGCTTCAAAACCGCGCTTGCGTAATTCATCGAAGCGTGCGCGTTCAGCCTCGCTCAACACGTTCTTTTTCGTTGGTCCTGCTACGGGCGCAGTATCAGTGATATTCGCTTGCTGTCCTGAGACCACAGGCGCAACGTGCGTCAAGGCGAAGGCTAACAGACAGATTAAAAGCTTCACGGCCATAGCTTCACAAGCTCCCTCAATTTCAGCGGCGCGCAACGGATGGAGTTGGACCATCACGGCGCAACATAAATCGTTTTGTCTCTGGCGTGGATGGCGCTCCCGACCGCGAGGCCGGTGGTCGTGCCGAGCAGCCCGAAGGCTAATTTGCCGATGCCCGGATCATCGCCGCCCCTGTGCGCGGCGTCGGAGCCAGCGCCGACCGCCACGCCCACGCCGAGACCGATGGCCGCTCCGAGCAGAGGGTTGATGCCAGCGCCACGACCGCCGCGCTTGCTTACTTCCGCGACATCGCTCTTATCGAGGGTCACATCCTGCACGCTTCCATCCGGCAAAGTGGCCTCAAGAAATATCGTCTCATTCGTCACGAGCCTTACTTCACCCTTGACGACGCGCCCCGTTTTCGTCTGGACCACGACGCGCGAACCGGCCTTCAGCTTTTTGACATTGGTCCAATCACCGGACCCTGTGCCCGCCAGCGCCGTGCATGAGAGCAGAGCTATGATGAGCAAAGCGTTGAGAGATTTCTTCATCTTTGACATGTCCCTGATCTGACCTTTCCGATTCAATTTCCCACGTATGATTCCAGATACTTGACGCCCGCCCCTGTGTTGAAAAGGACGACACGCTCATCATTCTTGACAGCGCCCGCCGCTAACAGTTGTCGCAAAGCGGGCAAGCACGCTGCGCCCTCCGGCGCACAAAAGATTCCCTCCGCCGCGCCTATCTCCCGCGTCGCGGCGATCAATTCCGCGTCCGTCACGGCGACGGCTGTGCCGCCGGATGCACGCAAGGCATCGAGTATCAAAAAGTCTCCGATGGCGCGCGGCACGCGCAGGCCCGAAGCGACGGTCGCCGCGTTCGGAAACTCTTCCGCGAAACGCTTCCCTTCTTCAAACGCGCGAACGACGGGCGCGCACCCTGCGGCCTGCACAGTCACCATGCGCGGCCTTTCTGGTCCAATAAATCCCATCTCTTCCATCTCAGCAAAAGCCTTCCACATACCGATGAGGCCGGTCCCGCCGCCCGTCGGGTAAATGACGACATCGGGCAAACTCCAATCGAGTTGTTCGGCCAATTCATAACCGAGGGTCTTCTTGCCTTCGACCCTGTACGGCTCTTTCAAAGTCGAGACATCGAACCATCCTTCGGCTTCCTTACGCCGTGCCACTTCCGCGCCGCAGTCCGTAATCAAGCCGTCCATCAGCGTGACGTGCGCGCCCGTCTGCTGGCATTCGACGACGTTGGCTCTGGGCGTATCGCGCGGCATAAAGATGAAGGCTTCGAGACCCGCGCGCGCGGCGTAAGCGGCGAGCGCACCCGCAGCGTTTCCAGCGGACGGAACGGCGAGCCTCTGCGCGCCCAACTCCAACGCCATAGAAACTGCCGCCGTCATCCCGCGCGCTTTAAAACTCCCCGTCGGGTTCTGCGATTCGTCCTTGATGTAAAGCTGGTCCAGCCCGACCTGCGCGCCCAGATGCGGCGCGTGCAGGAGCGGCGTCCAACCCTCGCCGAGAGAGACGATATGCTCCGCGCGCTCGACGGGCAGGACCTCTCTATATCGCCACAGGTCCGCGCGCCTGTTCCGTAAATCTTCCTTTGTCAAACTGCGTGCCGCCTGCTTCAAGTCGTACCGGACCAGCAGCGGTTTGCCGCATCGCGTACAAAGGTTGTGCAAGCGCCGTGCCTCTAATTCCAGACCGCAGGCGGCGCATTCCAGGTGCGTAACATTCATGATTTTGCGTGTTTACCTTTCGTGGACCATTAAAGGGACGTTGAAATGTTTCCGTCAGATGGAGCAATCATGCTGCACCCTCGCGGGGCGTTGCAAGCGTGAGGTGACAAGTGAGGACCAAAAGCATTATCTTGTCATTTACCGTTGTACAGACATTACCTATGATGCCAATTCGCTTAATCGCGCTGGACCTGGATGGGACGCTCCTGAACTCACGCGGAGAAGTGACGGAGCGAAATCGCGCGGCCATCAGGGCGGCGCGTGAGTTTGGCGCGCGGGTCACGCTCGTCACGGGCCGCCGTTTTAGAGACGTGCGCCCACTGGCCCTCGAATTGGACCTGGATGATGTGCCGGTCATCTCGCACACGGGCGCTCTGACCAAACACGCGCGCACGCTTGAGACGGTCAAGGCGATGCTCCTGCCCCTCGAAGCCGCGCGAGAAGTCCTGCGCGTGGGCCGCGAGCAGGGGATGGAGGCGATGGTCAGCGATGACCCGACAGGGCTCGGACTCTTGCTCTACGACCACATCAGCGAAAGCAATCACGCGCTCGCCAGGTACATCGCCTGGTCGCGCCGGATTCACGGCGACGAGGCGGCAGACTATATCCGCCGCGTCCCTTCGCTCGAAGAATATTTGGACCACCCGCCCGTCCACGTAGGTTACGCGGGCCAATATGAAGCGATGGTCACGTTCGGCGAGAAGTTAAAGGCCACGTTGGACGGGAGCATCAAAGTATTTGCGACGCTCTACCCGAAACAGAATTTCGGCACGATAGACGTGTTGCACCCGTCAGCCTCGAAGGGCGCGGGCGTCGCTGCCGTGGCCGCCGAATTCGGCCTAAGTCGTGAAGAGGTGATGGCCGTCGGTGACAATTTCAACGATCTGGAGATGCTTCACTACGCGGGCACGCCCGTCGTCATGGGCAACGCGGAAGCCCCCTTGCACGACATAGAAGGCTTTCACATCACGGGGACCAACGACGAAGACGGCGTCGCAACCGCAATCGAAAAATTCATCTTCAACGACAGGAGCCAGGAGTCAGGAGCCAGCAGCCAGTAGGAAGAACACTCAATCGCTTTCCTACTGGCTGCTGGCTCCTGACTCCTGACCCCTGCTTTTCAAAGGAGCAGATATGGCAAATCGCACGGCAGTTATACAGACCAACAAGGGGACCATTCGTTTCGAGCTACTGGAGGATGATGCGCCGAAGACGGCGGAAAATTTCTGCCTGCTCGCGGAGAAGGGTTTCTATGACGGCGTCGGCTTTCATCGCGTCATCAAGGGCTTCATGATTCAGGGCGGCGACCCGACGGGGACGGGCGCGGGCGGGCAATCGGCATGGGGCGGGCGCTTTAATGATGAGATTAATCATTCATCAGAGGTCTACAAACGTGGCTATAAAGCCGGGACAGTGGCGATGGCTAATGCTGGACCAAATACCAACGGTTCGCAGTTCTTCATCATGCACGTTGATTATCCCCTGCCGCCCAACTACACCATCTTCGGGCGCGTCACGGAGGGACAGGACGTGGTTGACTCCATCGCCACCGTCCAGACAGGCCGCAACGATAAGCCCACATCTCCCGTCACGATGGAGAAAGTCACTATCGAGTAAAAACAGTGACGAGTGACGAGTGACAAGTTAAAGACAAGTGTCGAATCATGACTCATGATTAAAGAGTAACAAGAGATAAGCTTATCTCTCATGATTCATCACTCGTCACTGCTTGTTCTTGCTCGTCACTCGTCACTTGTCACTGTTCCTGGGTTTATTGGACCAAAGCCGTGGCCGAGGCCGGGGGCATGGCGAAGGGCTTCTGTGACGAAGCGTTTGGCGTGGCCGATGGAATCCTGGAGGCTCAGGCCACGGCCCAGACAGGCGGCAATCGCGGCTGACAGGGTGCAGCCCGTGCCGTGCGTCGAGTTGGTTTTGATTCTCTCTCCGCGAAAAATTGTGATGCGTCCGTCTTCGTCTAACAGGTCCGGGACGGATGAGGTTGAATTTGAGTTTGCTTCCGCCTCTCTCTTATCTGCACCCTGGCTTGCGAGATGGCCGCCTTTGATGAGCACGGCCCGCGCGCCCATCTCGCGCAGGCGTTGGGCGGCGCGGCGCATCCCTTCTTCATCACTCACGCGGAGGCCCGTGAGGCGCTCCGCTTCCGGGATGTTCGGCGTCAGGACGCGGGCCAGAGGCAGTAGCTCCTCTCTTAAAGACGCGAGCGCGTCGTCGTCTATCAAGTCATAACCGGATGTCGAACGCACGACGGGGTCAACGACGGGCGCGGGCAATTCCATCTCGCGAAAAAGGCGCGCGACTTCAAAGATCATCTCACGCGTCGGGAGCATCCCCGTCTTGACACAGGCGATGCGGAAATCCTGGACCAGCGGCAGGACTTGCGCGCGGACAGCGTCTGCGGATTGATGCTCCGCGCCGTAGACGCCCGTCGTATTCTGGAATGTTAGAGAAGTGACGACGGCGTTGGCGAAACATCCGAAGGCCGTAAAGGTTTTGATGTCCGCGATGATGCCCGCGCCGCCGGAAGGATCAAGCCCCGCGATGGTCAATGCGACCGGCGTCGAAGTTTCCTGATGCAGAGTCATCTTTTCGCAAAAGAGGTCCAGAATAAGCGTGCGCTTTATCTCGCGGGAGTGGCGATAGAACTTCGCAACGATTGAAGATGCAAGCCTGCGCGCCTGGGCAGAACGCGAATGCGGCGGCGCTCTGTTCCGGCGGTGGACGCGAACGGTCGCCTGGGCTGGTAAGTGATGACATACTGCGAGCGTATGTCATGTCCCACCTGATCAACCTGGCTGACAGCCTCCTTCGTGGAATCGGGCAGGAAGAGCCGCCCGCCCGTCTCCTGCGCCAGCATCTGTAGACGCTGGTCGTTGCGCTTCATCTCCTCCGCGTAGTTCTTGAACCAACGCTTCATCTTGAAATCCAGATCAATGACGGGCAACTGGCTGAGCATACTATTGCGCCCCTTAATCGCCTGTCTGGAAATCGCAGAGTAAGCGATGACATGGACGCTGGCCTGCGTGGCGGCCAATTGTTTGACCGCCAGCGCGTAATTCTTGTCACCGCTTTCCAGCCCGTCCGTCAGGATGATGACGTGAGTATTGCCCGCAGGCTTATCCTTCAACTCGCCCGCAGCCATCGTCAAGCATTCGGAGAGACGCGAGCGAGTGCCCGTGAAAAATTTGGTCTTGAGCACGCGCGCGATTGTCTCCGCGTCAGTGGTCCAATCCTGCAAGAGTTCCACGCGATTGCTGTTTTGCACAATCGCTATCTCATCTCCCGCGAAGATGTCTGCTAATTTGAGCGCGACCTCGCGCGTCGTGTTGGAGCTTTTGGTGAGTCCGGTGACCTGGCTGCCGATGTCCAGGACCAGCACGATGTGCGCGGGCAGGCGGCGCACGCTCTGGACCTGCTGCGGCACATCATCTTCAAGCACGAGCACATCATCCGTCTCAAGCGTCGGATCGAAGCGCCCGCTATCGTCATAAGCGACGACCGGCAGAAAGACTTCCTCCGTATAGACCTTGAGTTGGTCCTGTTCCTCACGCTCGACGCGAGCGGGCTGCCCCGCCGGAACGGGCGTGCCCTTCTGAGCCTCTGCGAGCGAAGCTGTCATGAAGATGAAAACGGCGGCGAATACCTGTGCGGCTATCTTTCTACAGAGCATGTTTAAATCTTAACTCGTTTAATGGTCCAACACTAGTGAGCGGATGATGACCAATCATCATAGACACAGCATCATCCATGTCGGATGGCATCGGCCACTTCGCTTAGATTATACGGGTCGGAAAAGAGACTAATCGCGGCGATGCCATGAGCGCCAGCGCGCAGAGCCTGAGACGCGTTGGCGCGCGTTAGACCGCCGAGCGCGAGCAGCGGAAACGGCGCGAGCGCATGTGCCGCTTCTGCAAGTTGTAAGAGGCCGACGGGTGGACCGTAAATGCGCTTTGACGGCGTCTCGAAAATTGGTCCAAAGGTGGCGAAGTCAGCACCGCTCTCACGCGCCGCACGCGCCTCCGCCAGCGAGTGTGTCGAGACGCCTATGAGAAGCTGCGGGCCGAAGACGCGGCGCAAGTCTCTCGCATTTAGTGATTGAGTGGTGAGATGGACGCCGTCCGCTCCGGCGGCGCGTGCGATGTCCGCGCGGTCGTTGACCAGCAGCCGAGTCGCGCTGCCCTGTGTGAGCGTCGCGGCGCGCAAAGTCAGTTCATAGAGCAGACGCGCGTTGAGATTCTTTTCGCGGATTTGGACCAGTGAGAGACGCGCGGCGACAGCGGCGCGGATGAGCGTCAGGATGCGTGTGAAGTCTTCACTCGCCGGAGTTGTGCCCGGCGTCGTTGCGCCCTCTGTAATCAGATAGAGGATCGGTGGTGGCAGGTTGAGCGGCATCTTTCGCCCTCGGCGGCGCGGCGTGATTCTCTTGCAGCGCACGCACGGTCTGGCGGAAATGGGCCATCTCCCAGAAGGCTATGCAGAGGTTGAGCACGCCGAGTCCGGTCACGGCCCCACGGACCCAGCCGGAGTTGACGGCCATCTGTAAGCCCTGCGAGCCGGTCTTGTGCGCGGCGTACACCAGAAAGAAATTATCGCCCCAATCGCTCAAGCCGAACGGGTGCGACCACCACGGCAGAAGCGTGAGCACGAGGCCGATTTCGAGGCACAGGATAATGTAGAAAATGACTGAGAGCTTGGCTGACATATCTTTAGTAAATGGCTAACGCTTAAATGTTAAATAGTAGCGCGATAAAAAGCAACCTCGCTCAAGCCTATTTATCATTCGCGCTCTTCAAACATGAGCCATTTACAGAAGATGGGTCGCGCGCTCTTCGCTCAACTCCGAGCGGGCCGCACTCAATGACTGGTGCGTTGCGCTTCCAGATTATTGCGCTGCGCTTCCAGTTCGCGCAATTTGTCCGTGACGCCGCGATATGAGACGCTGAGGCCGTAGACTTCCGTGAAAGTTTCTATCGCACGTTCAATGTCGCCCAGTCGCTCGTAAGCTGTGCCCAGTTCATAACGCAGCGCCTGGTACTCATCTTCTGTGTGGCCCCGCGCATCCAAACCCTTCTTGAACCACATGATGGCGAGACGCGGTATTCCCTTGCGCATGAAACAATGGCCCAGCAGGTTGCAGCACTGCAAGTAACGCGGCGTGCCGTCCTGCGGCGCGCAGAGGGTCGAGGCGACCTGAAATTCCTCCACCGCTTCGTCCACCAGGTCCATCTCTTTATAGGCGAGACCGAGGTTGTAATGCGTTTCGTAATCTTCTTCCGAAGTGGGCGGCTCTTCCTGCTCGACGGCTGTGCGATACTCGTCGAAGATGGCGGCCAGCCCGGCGTCAATTCCCTGAACTGAAGAGGACGAAGGCTGGCGCGCGGGTGGTGTCGCGGGCTGTGTGGCGGGCGAGTTGCCAGCGGCGGCATGTGCGACGACGGCGGGCGGCGCGGTCTCAACCCGCGCGAGAACATCATCTATCTCGACCGCGACGGCTTCCGTTGAAGATGGCACGTTCGCCGCATCGTAGCGCGCGAAGCCGTTGAACTCTATCACCTCTTCGGTCGCGGCCTGATTGGACCTTGCGGAAGATGTGGGCGCTGAGCCGGGCTTCGGTTTGACAAGCTGCGCAAGACGCGCATCAATATCTGGATGAGGACCGAACTGGCGTTCGAGTAGTTCCAGCGTGTCGAGCGCGATGTCCGTATAACCCTGCGCGATGTAGAAATCTATGCTCTCAAGTTCCTGTTGCCGCATAGCCTCGCGCCGTGGGTCAACTTCCGGCGCGGCAGGCTCTATGCCTTTTTCCAACAGCGGGTTGAAATTCCGGTCCAATAAATTATCGCCGTCAATAACTTCCTGAAACTCGGAAGTCTCTGGCGGCGGCGCGGACAAAGGCTCAAAGATTGGAGACTCTTCGGAAAAAGATTCTTCGGAGAAAGCCTGCCCGGAGAAAGCTTGTTCGGAGTGCGCGTGTGAAGCATGTGCGCCCTCATCCGTCCACTCGTTGAGGTCCGCGAAGGAGAAGGACGAGTTGGCGGGCGCTGGACCATTTCCCTCGAACATGCTGAAGCCGTTGGACGGTTCGGACACGCCCGCCGATTCAGCCTCCACTGCGCTCTCCTGATTCGTGAGAGTGAAACTCTCAAAGGTCGGCACTTCGACTTCCGTGCCGGACGATTCAGGCCAGCTTTCATCCTGGGACATGCCTAGAGGCTGTGTGCCTCCGAGTGCCTGTAGACGATCAATGTAATTCGTCTGGTCCGGCGCGATGCGTATCAGTTGTTCCAGGGCATAACGCTGGTCCTGTACGAAGTCAGCCGCTTCGGCGGCTTCCAGCAGCCTTTCCAGAACGCCCCTCAGATTCTCGTCGTCGCGTCGCCAGGCGTGTATGCGTGCCAGCAGGCGGAGTGCGTTGACCTGTTCGGGATCGCGCATCAACGCCTCGTCCAGAATCTGGAGCAGTTGGCCCTCTTCGCGTCCCGTCAGCATCTGCTCCGTGATGGACGTGAGGACACGCACGGCGGCCTCCGTATCGCTGACCTTGAGATAGAGCCGCGCCACCTCCACGAAACTCTCATAGCTCGCGGCCTTCTGCTCGACCAGAGTGGTGGTCACGCGTTCTGCGGCGGGCGCGTCCTGCGCCTCGAAGTAGGCTTGGGCCAGCAGGCGCAGCAACTCTATGTTATCCGGTTCCTGGACCAGCGCGCGTTCCACGACTTCGGCGGCATCGTCCGCCGTGCCGAGCGTGATGTGTGCGTGGACCAATCCCTCCAAAGCGGGAATATCCGCAGGTCTCAGTTTAAGCGCGCTCTGATAAGCCTGAAGCGCCTTCCAGTCTGCGTGCTGCGCGTGAAACTGCGTGCCCGCTTCTGTGAAAGCACGGACCGCTTCGTCCGACAGACCCTCGCGCAGGTAGCCCTCCGCGAGCCTCAGACGGACCTCCGTGTTGTTCGGGTCCAGGTCCGCGACCTTGCGTAAAACTTCAAGCGCCTTTTGCGGTTGCCCCGCCTGCGTGTGGGCGTCCGCAAC
>DASYML010000258.1:0-22594 GCA_036009045.1 Pyrinomonadaceae bacterium | reverse complement strand
GGGTAGTGGTTCAAATATGGGTGACATGTTAGAGTCAACCTATGGTTACTGTGACTTTACGATGTCAACACTGCCAAAGTACGAATCTGGTGCGTAATGGATTGGCCGCTGATGACCGACAGCGTTACTTGTGCCGCGATTGTCAGAAGCGCAGCCGCGAGCAACCGCGCAGCAATGCCTACTCTGAAGCAGAACGCGAACAAATCCTGCGTGCTTACGACGAACGCAGCAGTTTGCGCGGACTCTCCCGCACCTTCGGCGTCTCGCGTAACACGGTTACGGCTTGGATTAAAAAAAGGTGAGCCACTTGCCTGACCTCTGCGAGACGCTGGTGGAAGTCGAAGACCCGGTGTTGGAATTGGATGAGTTGTGGTCATTTGTGCTGAAGAAGGCCAGAAAGCGTTGGATTTGGATCGCTTTATGCCGCCAGAGTCGTCAGGTTGTCGCCTTCGTAATTGGCGACCGTAGCGAGAAGACCTGCCACCGTTTATGGAAAGCAATTCCCGAAGGCTTTCGACACGCACAGTGCTACACGGATTTTTGGAAAGCGTACTCGAAAGTGTTGCCCGTCGCGCAACACACGGCAGTGGGTAAAGAGTCGGGCGAGACAGCGCATGTTGAGCGGTGGAACCTGACATTGCGTCAAAGGCTGGCGCGTTTTGTGAGGCGGACATTGTCGTTCTCGAAGTCATCGCAGATGCATGAGGCATGTTTGCGCCTCTTTATTCATCGTTATAATAACGATCATTCGCTCACCCTATTGTGAGCCACTACCCCCCGGCATGGAAGTTAACGTTTCGGAGATGAACTATTCAACTTGAAACTGAAGCGAGAGAGTCTCAGAACCACGCTGCTCGAACCAGCAAATATCCTGGTCCACTAAATCAAGCTTGAGCGTGTAAGCGCCCGGCGCACGCGGAGCCTGCCAGTTAAGCTTGAGCGAGACTTTCTCTCCCGGCGCAACCGCACGCGGCAGCGGCGGCACACCGTGAACCTCGTCCATGATAGCTCCCCTCTCATCAACCACACGCAAACCCACGCGCACGGTCCCCTTGAGCGCCGCGCGGCTCACCAGCCAAATAGTGTCGCCCGCATTCAACACTTCAAAGGAAAGCTCCATCTGCGCGGACGGCGCGACGCGTTCACTCCAATCTCCGATAATGGTCCAGCGAGCGTTGAGCACGCGCGGCTCGCGGCTGTCAAAGATGCGCGTCTCTCCCTCGCTCGGCCCAACTTTTTTGCAGAGCAGGTAATTGACCTGTTCAGGCTGGACCAGCAACCTCTGCTCTCCGTTCATCATCTCGCGTTCAAAGAGACCGTTGACGCTCACGTAATCGCCCGTGATGGCAAAGCCGTGCTGGACCAATAATGCGCGCAGGTAATCGCGGCTGAAGGGTGATTCGAGCGTCTCATATTCCATCATCACTCCGCGCAACTCCTTCTCTGTCGCGGAGCCTGCGGGCGGTCGCTCGCCTTCGAGCACGAAGAGCGTGCCGCCGTCTTCCAGCATCGCCGCGAGATTACGGAGCACCGCTCGTTCATCCTCGAAATGATGCAGGGCATCGTAGCAGATAATGGCATCGAAGGTTTCGTCCAGAAGGGCGCTCTCTATATCATGGGCCAGGAAACGGTAGCGCAGGGGCGTTTCCCGGTCCACCCCGTAAGGCACATTTTGCAGCCGCTCGCGCGCCATTTCTATCAGCGCCGGGCTGATGTCAATGCCCGTCACGTCGTAGCCCAGCCGCGCGAAGTATTCCGAGAGCCAGCCTGAGCCGCAACCGACATCCAGTATGCGCGAGCCAGTCGGAAGCGCGAGCGTGACCGCCATGTTGGCGAAATCGCAGAATTGACGACGCGTATCTTCGTCCATCCCTTCGCCTTCCCAACGCGAGATTTTATGGGCCAGATTATAAAACGGCTTAGTCAGCAGGTGATGACGATTATTCGCGTCCAACCTTTCAGGATAAAGAATCGCGCCGCGCCTGTAATCCAACCCCTCTATCTTTTGAAAGCGCCCGTTCGATTCCCGGACCAATCCCGATACTGGTCCATTATTCATCGCCGGGTGCGCCGATGCGCTCTGTGTTTGGACGTGAGCCTGCGCGTTCGCGCCGATTCTCTCGCGCAGGCCCGCATCCGTCATCAACTTTTCGAGATAAGCCCTGAGCAATTTCTCCGCATACTGGTCCTCGTCAATCTTGACGACCGTCTCGGATGGCAAACTCGCGGGCCAGTCTCTATCAAAGACGACGGCGGGCACTCCCGCGCTCATGATGTGATACAAATGGCCCTCGTTCATCGAAGGGTCATGCGGGAACAGCGGCGCACGTATCGCGGCTTCGTGCAGACACAGGGCGATGTCCGTCGCCGCGAGATGCCGTCGCAACTCCTCTGGCGAAGAGTCCTCTTCAATGGTCAAGCATTCTGTCAATCCATAATGGACCACTAACTCTCGGACACTGGTCCAGTCACTGGATTTGCCGACCATGCAGTAACTAAATTGATACTCCGCACGCAGCCCTCCCAGCACCCGCAGAGCAAGCTCCAACCCCTCGCCCGGCCAGATAAACCCGAAAGACTTAATGGATATTTTTCGATTCATCGAAACGCGTAGAGAGTCTGGAGTCTCAAGCCTAGAGTCTGGAGTCCGAAGAAAAGCGAGCACACTTTCTTGTTCCGGCTACTGCCTTTCATCCTTCATCCTTCCGCCTTCATCCCTGCTTTTCACCCTGCCCAGTACCACTGCGCGAACATCGCCGTGTACATGAATAACGTCGCCGCGAAGATGCCGAGCACAGCCAGCCCGGCCCAGGTCCACTTGCGCATCAACTCTCCGAGAATGATAAAGACCGGGAAAGCTAAAATGATATATCTGGTGAACGAGCGAAAGCCCAGGCCCCCGCTCAAAGTGATGTAGGGCAAGAGTAAAACACCCAGCGCGAAGAGTGTGTATGAGACCGGCAGGCGCTTTCTGAATAATATGATGAGGACCAGGAACGACAGAAACCACCAGGGGTCGAGGGTATTCGGATTAGGCCCTTCGACGAAGAGCGCGCCCAGATAAGCGAAGGGTCTGAGGGTCAAAACCTGAAAGAGATTACTGCTCACTGCCTGTCCTTCGAGCCACGCGCGCTGTCCCTTCCAGAAAGCCAGCGGGCTTTTAAAATTGGTCCATAAAAAGAGCATGTAGAGCCAGAGGCCGGAGGTCGCAACCATCGCGCACGCGACGGCCATCAGGACCAGACGCTTCGGCTCGCGCCTGTACCTGCGCCAGATTTCCCATAGCAGCGGCGGCAGCAAGACTATGCAAGTGGCCCTCGTGGCGAGCGCCAGCGCCGCGCAGACCGCTGCCAGCAGGTATTGTTCTTGCTTGAGCAAGAGAAAGAAAGAGATGAGCAAGAGAAACGCCAGCGATTCCGTATAACCCGCGCTGAAAAAAAACGAGGCCGGAAAAAAGCTCAGGAACGCGATGGATGAGAGCGCCGCTTCGTGTCCATATTCGTCTTTGATTAATTTGAAGGCGAGGAGGATGGCGATGAGAATCGAGATGTTTGAGACGAGCAGCACTGAGACCGCTTCGTTAATGCCGAAGGCCCCGGTCAGAACTTTTGCAGCCAGAGGATAGAGCGGGAAAAAGACCACCGGATGCTTGACCAGATCATTACCGTCGTAGCTGTAACCGAACTTGATGATGGTCAGATACCAGCCCGAATCGTAGCGCAACAGGAAGCGATACCATGACGCGTTGACATTCCAGAATGCGCCCGCCGGATTCTGCGGGACGAAACGCGCGGCGAAAGCTATCGAGAGAAGCACGACCAGTCTTGAAGCGAGAAAGACTATCAGCGCCGCGAGATACGCTCTGCCCCCGCGCCGGAATCCCCGCGCGTCCTCTCGCTTCGTGCTGTCTATAATTGGTCCAAGCGCACTCGCCGTTTGCATGCGAGTCAAAGAATAACCTCTTGAGTGTGCGCGGACAACTACTCACCACAGAGGCACAGAGCACACAGAGGTGGCACAGAGGCTTGAATATTCTCTGTGCTGACTCTGTGTCCTCTGTGTCTGCGGTGGTGAATAACAGAATCGCATCCTCTCAAGGCAAACTGGAATCACTATCCTTGATTGCTCTCACCGACCGATTCATGGCAAAGTTGATGGTCTGAAAATCTGTTTCGTCATGAATGTGCATGTCTGAAAGCCGGGCAGATCGTAAATTCTTCTTCAGCAACGAACACTTCACTGGTGGATTGATTTTCGCCACCACGCTGCTCGTCTTCTGGTTCTCGCCGGTCCATCAAGTGTCGGACTCGAAATACTCCATGCTGGTCAGCCAGTGCCTGCTCTATCACAGGAGTTTTGCGCTGGACCATTATCAGGTTCCGAGACTTGAGCCGTTCCAGCGCGAAGACTATTTGATGGACGGTGACATCTACCAGTTGGAGATTGCGAAGGATCACATCTACTACTTTTTCCCGCCCGGCTCGACGCTCCTCTCCGTCCCTTACGTCGCGCTCGCCAACCTCTACGGTCTCAATGCGGCCTTCCCCGACGGGACCTATAATCACCAGGGAGAAATAGATATAGAGTCAGGGCTGGCGGCGATCTTGATGGCCGCGCTCGCGTGCATCTTTTTTTACACGGCGAGGCTCGTCCTGCCTGTGGGTTGGAGCGCACTTGTGGCGCTCGGCGGCGCGTTCGGGACGCAGGTCTGGAGCACCGCGTCAAGAGCCATGTGGTCGCACACATGGGGCATACTGCTGCTGGGCATCGTCGTTTACATGCTGCTCGCGCAGGAGACGGGCAAGCGCGAACTGCGCCCCGTGCTCCTCGCCACACTGCTCTCATGGATGTACTTCGTGCGTCCGAGCAATAGCATCTTCATCGCAGCCGTTAGCGTTTACATCCTTCTTTATTATCGTCGTCTACTCGTGCCGTACATCATTACGGGCGTGCTCTGGCTGATGGGCTTCGTCTTTTATTCGTGGCAACATTTCGGACGCGTGCTGCCCAACTACTATCGCGCGAACCGTCTCAAGTTTGACGCTTTCCTGATAGCCTTTCCGGGCAATCTAATTAGCCCCGCGCGCGGGCTGCTCGTCTACGTGCCCGTGCTTCTCTTCGTGGCTTTCCTGCTCGCACGTTACTGGCGAGAGAGACCTTTTTCGCGTCTCACATGGCTCGCGCTCATCATCTTCGTCGTCAATTTAATCGTCATCTCAGGCTTTCCGCACTGGTGGGGCGGGGCCAGTTTCGGACCGCGCTTCACGACGGATGCGGTGCCCTGGTTCGTGCTGCTCGCCATCATCTCTGTGAAGGCGATGCTGACCTGGAGGGGAAAGCATCAGAGCGAGCATGAGAGGAAAGCTGTGCCCGCGAGTTGGACCGTACAGCTTGCCGCCGGAGCCTTACTGCTCGCGCTGAGCATGTTTATCAACGCGCGCGGCGCTCTCTCAATCAATACCTGGAAGTGGAATGAGACGCCGAAGGATGTCGTGCTGGTCCAGAAAAAGCTCTGGGATTGGCGACAGCCGCAATTTCTCGCGGGGCTGATTCGCCCTCCTTTAGACCGCGCTTATCCGCTGATTGAAACGGACACGCGGATTGATTTCACTAAACCGGAGGCGGATAAATATCTGTGGTATGGCTGGAGCGGGGCAGAGCCGCGCCTGCGTTGGAGCGAAGCTGACGAAGCCGCGCTGGTCTTCGCTCTCAATCGGATTGATGATGTGTCGCTGCGTATCAGGCTGTCGCCGTTCGCGCCGCGCGGCGTACATGAACAACAGAGATTCAATGTGGACCTCAACGGCCAACGCGTACACACATCTGTGCTCAATGAAGAGAGGCCATACGACATCTCTCTGACGCTGCCGAAGAATCTACTGCGAAGAGAAAACGTCCTAACTTTCGGGTTGCCGGATGCCGCGTCACCCGAATCGCTCAAAATCAGCATTGACCAGCGGCCCCTCGGCGTCGCCGTCGAATGGATGGAGTTTAGCCTTTCGCACAGATGACGCGGGGCAGTTGATTTTAAAGGAGTAGGTTTCATGATACGACCCTTGCCCTGGTTCGAGCGCACGTTCGCTTTTAATCTTCCCCTCAAGATGTACCCGAACATCATAGAGCGACTGCGCGGCACACCGGCGCGCATGGAAGACCGTCTCAACTCTCTGCCGAAAGAAATATTGACGAGGCGTGACGGCGATAATTGGTCCATACAGGAGCACGCGGGACACCTGTTGGACCTGGGGTCGCTGGACCTGTCGCGGCTGGACGATTACGCGTCGGGCAAAGAGAGACTGCGGCCCGCAGACCTTGACAATCGCCGGACCTACGAGGCGAATCACAACGCCGATGCAATCAAAAATATTCTACGCGCATTTCGCGCGGAGCGCGCCGAGTTCGTCCGCCGACTGGAAGAAGTTGAAGAGGCTTTTGTCGAGCGCACCGCGCTCCACGTTCGTTTGAATATGCAAATGCGCGTGGTAGACTTCGCTTTCTTCATCTCCGAACACGACGACCATCATCTGGCGCGCATGACAGAGTTAATCCAACGCTTTATGCATTGAAGATTGATGAAGAGTCGTCTTGATGTTGGTGACATCTGACATGATAGAATTCAAACCCTTGGCTCAGTAACACACTGACAGGATAAAAACATCATGGTCGAACTTTATTTTCTCATCTATTACATCCCGAAAATGATGAGCCGCACGGCGAGAGAGAAAAATCGCAGCGCCTTTAAGTGGAGCCTGATAGGCGTCGCTGCCTGGATAGGTGGAGAGTTTGTTGCTTACCTCGTCTGCGGTCTGGCCTACGGGACAGGGACAGTTCTTTTTGGCTGGCCCAAAGAAATACCATCGGGGGTGCTGCTGCTCTCTTACGTCCTCGCGCTGGCAGCGGCCATCGGGAGTCTCACGTTGGCCCGGCGCATTCTTAATGCCAGGTCCGAGCCGAACTCTTTCCCTTTACCGCCTCCACCTCCGCGTTTTTAATCGGCGACGCGCTGGTATCCCATCACAGATTTTCTCTCATGCTAAAGAATGTGCTCTTGAGTCTGTTAGAATCTACAAGTTTGATTGACGACTAAGAGCCTGGCGACCATTCGTTGATGAAGGCTATGGCAGAGGTCAGGACGTTGTGGATGTCCGGCTGGGGACGCTACCCGCGCGCCCTCTCTGCGGTCGTCTGCCCGTCGAGCCTCTCAGAGGTCGAGCCGCCCGCCACAGGCCACATGATCGCACACGGGCAGGGGCGAAGTTATGGCGATGCGGCGCTGGTCCAGAATGGAGTCTTGATGCTCACGGAGCGGTTGGACCGCGTCATCTGTTTCGATGAAGAGACGGGCCTCCTGAGGGCGGAAGCTGGCATGACGCTGGACCAGATATTGGAAGCCTTTGTGTCGCGGGGTTGGTTTCCTCCGGTCACGCCCGGCACGAAATTCGTCTCGCTCGGCGGCTGTGTCGCGGCTGACGTGCATGGGAAGAATCATCACAGGGACGGCACCTTCGGCTCTTACGTGAGAGAGTTGGAGGTAGTGCTGGCGGATGGCAGCCGCAGGGTTTGTTCACCGCTCGAAGATGCGGAGTTATTCTGGGCCACCGTCGGCGGCATGGGCCTGACGGGCATCATCACCGTCGTGGCGCTCCAACTGATTCCGGTTGAGAGCGCGCACGTCTCGGTGCAGCATCACCGGGCGAAGGACCTTGACGCCTCGCTCAAGCTGTTGGAGGACAGCGCGACGGACGACCGTTACACCGTGGCCTGGATAGATTGCCTGGCGGGAGGCAGGGCTTTGGGCCGCAGCGTGTTGATGCGGGGCCATCACGCGACGCGCGCGGAATTGCCCGCGCAAGTGACAGAGCCTTTGCGTCTCAAAACACAGGGTCAGCGCAACCTGCCTTTCGATTTTCCCGACTGGGTTTTGAACCCCTTAACGATGTCCGCCTTCAACAATCTCTATTACTGGCGACAGGGTGCGCGCAAACGTCCCTTCATCACTTCCTGCGAAACTTTTTTTTACCCGCTCGACATCATCGGCAACTGGAATCGAATGTACGGCAAGCGCGGCTTCGTCCAGTATCAATGCGTCTTTCCAACTCAGACCGCGCGGCGCGGATTGCAAACGCTGCTGGAAAAACTCTCCGCGAGCCGCCGCGCCAGCTTTCTCGCCGTCCTCAAACGCTTTGGACCGGAAAGCCAGGGGCTGCTCTCTTTTCCCCTTGAGGGTTACACGCTCTCGCTGGACCTGCCGCTGGGCGATGCCGCGCTGTTTCCTTTTCTGGACCAGCTTGATGCGATTGTGCTGGAACACGGCGGGCGCGTTTATCTGGCGAAGGATGCGCGTTTGAAGACAGAAACTTTTCAGGCGATGTACCCGCGCCTGCCCGCATGGAAGCGCATTAAAGCAAGAGTGGACCCGCTCAATCGCTTCACCTCCGACCTGGCACGCAGGCTCGGACTCTGACCTGACTGACGCGACATGAAACTGTTCGGACAATTGTGGCGATTGATGCGCCCCCTGCAATGGGTGAAGAACGGCTTCGTTCTGATGGGCCTGCTCTTCGCCAACGCGTGGCGGCAACCGCCGATGCTGCACAGGGTCTTCATCGCCTGCATAGCATTTTCCCTCATCGCGAGCGGCGTCTATATCTTCAACGACCTGCTGGACCGCGAGCAGGACATGGGCCACCCGAAGAAGAAATTCCGCCCGCTCGCCGCGAAGACCGTCTCCGTGCGCGCCGCAGTCATATTATTATTGGTCCTGTGGCTGGCGGGAGGGACTTTAGCCTTCTTCGTCTCGCCAGCGGTGCTCGTCATCCTCTTAATCTACATCACCATCAACATCGCTTACTCGCTGGGCTTAAAGCATGTGGTCCTGTTGGATGTCTTTATCATCGCGGGCGGATTTATGCTGCGTATTCTGGCGGGCACGACCGGCGTCGGGATAGCGCCTTCGCAGTGGCTGCTCCTGTGCGGTCTGATGGTCGCGCTCTTTCTGGGCTTCGCCAAACGGCGCGCGGAACTTTATGCCTTTTCGGGAGAGACGAAGAATCATCGGCGCGTGCTGGATAACTACCAGCCAGTCTTGCTCGACAAGATGATCGTCGTGACCGCGACCTGCATCATCATGACATACAGCCTCTACACGATGAGTCCCGTGACCATTCAGGTCCATCACACGGACGCACTCATCTACACCGTCCCGTTCGTCATGTACGCGATCTTTCGCTACATCTACGCGCTGCATCACAAGCGGACCGGCACGGACCCGGCGCAGGAAATTTTTCGTGACCCGCATATTCTGTTGTCGGTTACGGGCTGGCTGCTCCTCACGCTCTGGCTCATCGCGCGCTGACGATTGATTCGGGATGTTTTGGACCAATTTAGCTTCGGCCCTGTATGCTGCGAATCCTTAAACAACACTGGCCCATCTTTGCCGTCGCAGCCGTCCTCTCAATTATCGTCATGACCCTGCTGGGCCTCTCCGTCAGGCAGAACGAAGGCCACCTCGCGTATGCGCTCGACGATGCTTACATACACATGGCGATGGCGAAGAACATGGCCCAACATGGCGTCTGGGGCGTGACCCGCTACGCTTTCAGCCCCTCCTCCTCCTCCATCCTCTGGACCCTGATTCTATCCCTCTGCTACTTCATCCTCGGAACTCACGAAACGATTCCCCTCATCCTCAATTTTATCCTCGCGCTGCTCGTCCTGATACTGGTCCACTTTATCCTGAATCAATTGAAGCTGGCCCGGCCTTACGAGTTTCTGTTGTTGCTCTGCATCACACTTTTCACCCCGCTGCCCGTCGTCATCTTCGTAGGCATGGAGCACTCCGCGCAGATTTTGATAGACATTCTCTTCGCCTCTCAAGCGGCCAGCTTCCTTTCAAAACAGGACCCCGAAACGGGCTTGAGCGATGCGCGCTGGCTGCTATTACTCTCCGCGCTCGTCCCTATGATTCGCTATGAAGGTCTCTTTCTGATAGCGGTGGTCTGCGTTTTGCTCCTCGCACGCGGGCGAATCTTGACGGCGTTCGCATCAGGCGCGGCGGCTCTCATCCCCATCGCCGTTTTCGGATTTATCTCTGTCCGTCAAGGGGCCTTCTGGTTGCCCAATTCCGTGCTGCTCAAGGGCACGGACCCCGCGCGCGGGCCAATCGCATTATTGGACCACGCGCTCATGCAATTAAAGGCCGCGCCCTATCTCTGGCATCTCATAGTCCTGTCCGTGGCGCTCTACTTCGCACGGCGCAGGGCCGGAAGAGGAACGTGGGAACGCCAGCAAAGCTTGCTTCTCATCTTCATCTTCACGACCCTCATGCACGTCACGTTTTCACTGGTCCTGGTCTGGTTCTATCGTTACGAGGCTTATCTCATTGCGCTCGGAGTGCTCGCCTGTGGCCTCTCGCTGCGCGATCTGTTTCATGCTGAAATGTTGAAAGAGCGCAAGGCCGTCTCGCTCATCACGTCCGCCGCATGTACGCTGACAGCCTCTCTGTGCATCGTCTCGCTCACAGGCCGTTGCGTCGTCTCTCTGCGGCAGACGCCGAGGGCCACGACGAATATTTACGAGCAGCAATATCAGATGGCGATGTTCCTTCGCGCACATTATGATGGCAGCGCGATTGCGGCAAACGACATCGGCGCGATTAACTATTTCGCGGACCTGGAATGCCTGGACCTGTGGGGACTGGCGACGACGGAAGTGGCGAGGGCCAAACTTGAGGGGAAGTACGACACGCGCTTGATACATGCGTTGGGCCAGCAGAGGCGTGCGAAGATAGCTATCGTGTATGACAGTTGGCTGGACGAATACGGTGGCGTTCCCCCTGAGTGGACGCCCGTCGGGCGCTGGCGCATCCCTGATAACATCGTCTGCCGCGACGATACGGTTTCCTTCTACGCGGTGGACCCTGCGGAGACGGAGCATCTCATTCAAAGCCTGCGAGCCTTCGCGTCGCATCTTCCGAAGGGCGTGGGCCAACCCGGCATCATCGGTAGATTCCCCCTGTATGCGGGGCAGCGGATAGATTTTCGCACAGAAATATCGGACCAATATTTATGGTACGGGTGGAGCGGGCCAGAGGCTTGCTGTCGCTGGTCCAACGCGGGCCGCGCGGCCATCGTCTTCTCCGTTGATAAATTCAGGCCCACTAAATTGTTGATGAAAATAGGTCCATTTTTAGAGCCGGGCCGGGTGGATAAGCAGCGAGTCCTGGTCGAACTGAACGGGCGGCATCTGGCGACCCTTGTGTTGCAGGAGAAGGAAGCCGGAGTCTACTCCACAGAATTCCCTGAAACTCTCTTGAGAGAGGAAAATGTTCTGAGCCTCCTGCTGCCGGACGCCGTCTCGCCCGCGTCTTTGAAGATAAGCGATGATACCAGGCGGTTGGGAATCAATTTAGAGTGGCTTGAGATGAAGACGGAGTCTGAGAAATGATTCAATGCTAGAGGACTTTCAATTGAGTGTATGCGAAAAACTATTCACCACCGCAGGCACAGAGCGCACAGAGTCAGTACAGAGAGTTGTATGATTAACTCTGTGCTGACTCTGTGTCCTCTGTGTCTGCGGTGGTGAGTTCTCATCTTATCTTACATGCAACTGCAATCAGTTCTAGTCTCCATGCACAGCGCGAGAGGACATGGCATTAGATAAAAAAGATAGAGGGATTGTTCGCTGGACCAGTCGGCTCTTTGAGAAGCCCGGCGCGGCATGGCTGCTCTGTCTCACCTTCACGTTGGCGATGCTCTATCACTATGTCATCCCTCTCAACGCGGTGCTCTTCACAGAAGGCATTGAGGGGCAGGATTGCGGCCAGATGATCTGGAATCTATGGGTCGTCAACGAGTCCATCTCCGGCGGTCATCATCCCTATGCGACGAAATTAATCTATTACCCGGCGGGCGCTGCGAATCTGGTCTATCACTCGCTCGCGGCGGGTTTCTTTCCCGTCACGTTTCTGGTCAAACTGCTTTCCGGCGGCAATGTGATGTACCCGTTCTACGCCTATCGCATCATCATTCTTTTATCCTTCTCGCTCATACTCTTTTTCAGCTATGCGTTGTTGCGGCGCGCGGGGTGTTCGCGCTGGGCCTCCTTCATTCCGGCTGTGGCCTATGCCTTCTCAGATTTTTATATGGAGCATGTGATACATCTCAATCACCTCGCGGGCTTCTTCATTCCGTTGACGGCCTACGCGCTCCTGCGTCTTTACCAGCAACCCAGGACATCGAACGCGCTCATCGCCGCGCTCGTCGCATCCTGCGCGGTCTACTTCACGGAGTTCTCGCTCTACATTTACATGGGCGCGCTCTTCTTCGCGCTCCTGCTCTGCTCTCTTAACGTGGAGAGAAAAATATTCTTTGAGAAAATCCAACGCCTCGGCATCAAAGGCAGTCTTCTTGCGCTGGCAATCTTCCTACTGGTTATCGCTCCGTATCTCTTCAATTTGCTGACGGTCAAAGTGCTCAAGCCGAAAGCGTTCGAGGCTTCGTTGTACTCCGCGAACCTCGCGGGCTTTTTTATCCCGGACCACTTACAGACGCCGCTCTACGGCGGTCTCTTCGCATCGCTCAGGTCAAACGTGACGGCTGGAATGGGCGAGCCTGGAATCTTCGCGGGTTTCCCACTGTTGCTCTGCGCGCTGCTCGCGTTGCTCGCGGACAGGCGTAGATTGAGACGCGTGGCTGCGCTCGCGTCCGCGTTCTTCTTCGTCCTGAGCCTTGGGCCAACTCTGAAAATCTTCAACATGGACACGGGTGTGCCTCTGCCCTATTCGTTGTTGGCCCATCTCCCGCCCTTCAACGCGGGACGCACGCCCGTCCGCTTCGTCGTCATGGGCATGTTCTTTCTAATGATAGTCGCGGCGGGCGGCGTCTCATGGGCGGAGAAAAATTTGAGTGAACGCGTCGGCCCACGCGTGTGCGCCCTGGGGATGTCGTTATTACTATTCTGGACCATCGCGGAAGTCTATGCGCCGGTGGCGAGACAGCGGCCTTTCGTTCCGCCAAAGGGACTGGAAAAGATTGTGGCCGGTCCTGTTTTGAATCTGCCGCTCGCCAGAAATGACGGTTACGCGGCGATGTTGCAGGTCCTGCACGGGCAGCCAATCGCGACCGGCTATCTGGCTAGATACACGGCGGAGCAGTGGCAGCAGTTCGGTAATCTCGAAAGAATATTTTACAGGGGCGGCGCGCAGTTTTGTTCAAGCGTGAAGGACATGGGCATTCGCAACATCGTCATCGCTCCCAGGGCCATCTCGCCCGACGCTCCGAGCGTCATTCCGCTGGACCTGTCCAGATGCTCTCTCAATGTCGTGGACCTGCGGGAAGAAGATGCCGATGAAACTGCGTTGAAGGATGAGATGGAACAACCGCGACAGTTTCCGCGCTCTGAACCGGGGCAGCGGATAGATTTTCGCACAGAAATATCGGACCAATATTTATGGTACGGGTGGAGCGGGCCAGAGGCTTGCTGTCGCTGGTCCAATGCGGGCCGCGCGGCCATCTCTTTCTCGCTGGAGAAAATCGGCGCGAGCAGGTTGGAAATAAGGATGGCTCCTTTCATCTCGCCGGGCACGGTGAACGAGCAGCGTGTAGAAGTCGAACTGAACGGAGAACGCCTCACGACTCTGGAGTTGAAGGAAACGGAGCCGCAGACCTACAGCGTGGAATTGCCGGGTCATCTATTGAGAGAGCGCAATGTCCTGACGCTCAATCTGCCGGATGCGGAATCACCCGCCGCTTTGAAACTCAGCGAGGATACCCGCCTGCTCGGTATCAACGTGCAGTGGATGCAGATTGAGCAGCGTCAATGAGAATAGCTCAGGGAAATATTTCGATATTACAAACGGCGATTGATAGCTCGCGGTCATCCCTGTTTCGTTCATCAAGAGGGCGCGGCTGCCATGTCCGGTCGGCGCGAATCTCAAACTCGTAAAGATTGTCCCCGGCTGCGCCGCAGGGCTTCGACTGGTCCAGAATATCTATAACTATTTCGAGCCACCCCGGACGGATGAGCGAGACGGCGAGGACTTGTTGGCCTCGCAGAAAAAATTCAAGTCCGAGAGGACGTTCGTGCAGGTCCGGGATGTGCGTGGTCAGGTCAAAGCGCAGTTGCGAAAGAGAGTTCGCCGTAAAGCGTATGCGCGCACGTTCTCCCATCCAGCGCGCGACGGGCGGGAAGAGTTCCGCCTCGTACCACCCGCCGTCGAACAGCGCGCGAGCAGGAGTAGACGAAGCGCGGTCCAGGCAGACGGAATTACTCGATGAATTTTCGCTACGAATTGAGAGCCAGCCATGCTCTTCGCGGTGCTCTTTGTAAAAGTCGCCGAGCGGCGCGGCGGAAGCCTTGACCAGTAAATATTCGCTCTTTGGCAGGCGTATGTCGTATTCGGAGATTGTGTCGAAGACATAGCCCATCGCCATGTTGAAAGCGCGACGCTCCGCGAAATTCATCTCGCGCAGGTAGTCCAGAAAGTCCGCGTCACAGAGCGGCGTGCCGTACTCGTCCGCCTGCTTGAGAAATTCGTCATGGCTCTGGCAGATGCCATAGCGGGGCGCGCATCGGACCTCCTGAAAAAACCCGTTGAAGCGCGCGGCAATCTCACCTTGGTCTTCCATCCCAACGTGCCCGTCAACGCCTATGTAACGTCGCAACTCCTCCTCGCTCATCTGGTCATAGTCCTTGCGCTTTTCCCGGTCCAGGCATTCGATGCCGTGGAGCGTGACGCCATCGGGCCGCAGCACTCGCTTAATCTCCGCGAGCACGGCGTCCTTTTCCGCGAACTCTATATGGCCCATCACGTCCAGGCTCACCACATAATCAAAACTCTGGTCCAGAAAAGGGAGCGCCGTTAAGCGGGCCACACACGCACGGTCGTAACCGTTGCGGCGTGAAATCAAGGCGCAGTCGGCGGAAATATCCACGCCCGTGAGCGTCACTTCCTTGCGTTTTAAAAGGGCCAGTAATCCTCCGCCGCAGCCCAGGTCAAGCACGCTTGAACCGCGACGCACGTTCTCGTAAACCCACAGCGTGCGCGTCCAGCGAATGTCGAAACGATTGAGCGCGTCGAAATAGCGCGCGTCAAGCAACTCGTCCGAGACATAACGCGTGCGATAAAACTCCGCCACGTCTTCAATCCCCGCGCGCCTGTATAAATCTTTGATGTTCGATGGAGACATCTGAATTTAAGGATGAAGTGGGAAGGATGAAGGATGAAAGTGTGATGATTCAACTTGATCCATCATTCTTTCATCCTTCATCCCGCATCCTTCCTATTCGCTTTTATCGCGGTCTCTTTGATTTCGAGCGAGAGTTGTTTGAAAGTGACGCGGTGTTCGTCTTGCAGTTGTTCGATGCGCGCGTGTTGTTCGGCGCGCAGGCGCTTGAGGTTCTCGTCAAACGTGCCGCGCAGGTCCGTGACTAACGCGCGGATAGCGCGCACTTCATCTTGAAGAGCCTGTGTCTCGCTGACTGGAAGCGCCGCGAGCCTGTCGTCAATGGTGGCGAATGTTTCTTCGAGCGATGCGAATTTGCGTTCGAGTCCAAGGAGGCCTGATTCAAACGATGAGAGATGAGAGGCAAGCTGTGCCTTTATATTCGTGGCGGCGGCGAGTTGGCTGCGCAGGTTTGTCATCTCGCTCTCTTGATGAGAGAGAATCGCCGTGACATCTTGCAGGGCGTCTTTGACCGCCGCGTTAAAGTTGATTTGCTCCCAGGCGTACCAGTGCGTCGCGCGCCGCATCTGTCGCTTAAACCATAATTCAATCCGCGCAAAGAGGCCGCTGCGCCTGCTCGTCAACGGAGGCAACCTGTCCCACGCGCGCAGGGTAGTCCTCGCATGAATCTCAAGGCGCGCGAGAAGGTCTGCGGTCGTCTGAAGTTCGTTTTGTTCAAAGCGCGCCTTGTGGGCCAACTCCGCTTGACCGGATGGCACGGGTGGTTCTGCGCGCACGCGCTCGCGTACCTCGCGCAGAATTTTCTGGACCTGTATCTCAGACACTTTGTGCGCTCACCTCCCTTGGCGCATCGTCTGGCGCATCGTTCGGCGAAGCGTTGACGCGGGCCAACCGTCGCATGCTGGCGCTGGCATTGAGATTGGCGATGCCTTCGACGGGAACGGTGCTCGCCACGCGGAAGAAGAGAACTCCGTCGAGCCAATCGTAACTGATGCCGTCGGCGCTGTGGACCGCGTAGGAGACAGAGTAAAGCTCCGTGCCGAGCCAGCAGTCGAAGGAGAAAGAGACCTCTATGACTTCGCCGCGCAGGACCCTGCCGAAGCTGAGTCCCATCTGCTCCGTGTTGGCCCCGTAGGCGTGTATCCCGTGGCGATTGCGTATCAGAAAGCCGAAGACGGGTTCCTCTATGTCCGTGTGAAAGCGCACGCGCAGGCGCGCCATAAGCCCGTCGCCGGTCTCTATCAAATCCGCGTTGCGTCTCGAATTGTCGAGCATCTCCGCGCTCAAGACTTCCGCGCTGCGGTCGCCGTGGCGAAAAGTATAATGCAGCGCGGGGCTTTTCTGGACCAGCAAAGAAGTCTCATCAACTGGTCCGGCAATGGTCGCGGTCTCACTGTATCCGGCATCGGTTGATTGCCCTGCCTCATACGCTTCCTCTCGCTCCATAATCAAACCCTGGTAGCGATTGAGCACGTCCGAAGGTTTGCCGTCAGTGTCAATGCGCCCACCGTTGAGGAGAATGGCGCGCGCGCAGAGAGCTTTAATCGCCGAAGGGTCATGCGAGACGAAGAGGATGGTCGTGCCGTTCTCCTGCATCTCCTTGATGCGGCGCAGGCAGCGATGTTGAAAGAGCGCGTCGCCGACGGAGAGCGCTTCGTCTATGATGAGAATGCCGGGGTTGGTGCTGATGGCCGTGGCGAAGGCGAGGCGCACGTACATGCCGCTCGAATAGGTCTTGACGGGTTGATGCAGGAACGCGCCGATCTCCGCGAAGCGTTCGATCTCCGGCAGCAGGCTCTCTGCCTCCGCGCGCGAATAGCCCATCAGCGCGGCGTTCATGAAAACATTTTCGATGCCCGTGAATTCGAGGTTGAAGCCCGCGCCGAGTTCGAGCAGGGCTGCGATGCGGCCATCGTACCAGACGTTCCCGTGCGTCGGTTCGAGCGTGCCCGTGATGATCTGTAACAGTGTGGACTTACCGCTCCCGTTTGGTCCAACAATGCCCGTCGTCGTTCCCACCTCAATCTCGAAATTGATATTGCTGAGCGCCCAGAACTCGCGGTGATACTTACGACGGCCACGCATCAACGACTCCTTCAAACGGTCGCCCGGATGGTCGTAAATGCGATACTGTTTCGAGACGCCCTCAACGCGCAATGCCACGCTCATAAGTCAGGAGTCTAGAGAGTCTGGAGTCTAGAGTCAAAGATAGAGAGTCAGGAGTCTGAGAGTCAAAAGCAAGAACCTGTCTTTGACTCTAGACTCTCAGACTCTGGACTCTAGACTCTGGACTCCTGACTCTTTAGACTGTCGAGTGATGATTTCAGCGCAAACAGCCAGACGTGCGGTGTGGCGGCCCCTGTGGGAATTGCCGTGGCGTTTTGATCTGGTGGCGTCGCTGGCGCGGCGCGAGTTGGCCGCGCGTTATAAAGGCTCCGTGCTGGGCATCATCTGGGCGGTCTTGACGCCAATCGTGATGATAGCGATTTTCACGTTTATCTTCGCGGGACTCTTTCGCGCGCGATTCGGCGCGAGCGGTTCCGGGTGGGATTACGCGCTCTATCTCTTTTGCGGCTTGCTGCCCTGGACGGCGTTTCAAGAATCCTTACAACTCTCTTCGACCACCATCGTCTCGCACGCCAATCTGGTCAAGCGCGTCGTCTTTCCACTGGAAACACTGCCCGTGGCGCAGGCGCTCGCGTCGCTCGGCAACCAGATGTTCGGGACTATCGCGTTGCTGTTGGGCACGCTGCTCATACAGCATGAGCTACACGCGACGCTGCTCTGGCTGCCCGTCCTCGTCTTGCCACAATTGCTGGCGACGCTCGGCGCGGCGTGGCTCCTGGCTTCGCTGGGCGTCTTCCTGCGCGACATCGTGCAGGGCATCACGCTGCTCCTCATGGCATGGATGTACCTGACGCCGATTATCTATCCGGAATCAATCGTGCCGGAACGCTTTCAGCCTTTCATCAATCTCAATCCCTTCACGCCGCTCGTCAGAAGCTATCGCCGCATCATGCTCGAAGGCACAGGCCCCGACTGGCCCGGCCTCGCTTACTTCACCATCTTCGCTCTCGTCACCTTCATCTTCGGCTACTGGTGGTTCGCACGCACGCGCAAGAATTTCGCGGATGTTATTTAGGACCAATTATAAGATGAGCCACAGAGGGCACAGAGGACACAGAGTAAGGCCAGGTTGCAGTAGAAGGAGAGGTCAGGGCCGCCTGCTTAGGCCGGGCGAGTCTTCAAGGTTGAGGACCCGCCCGGCTTAAGCAGGCGGTCCTGGCTGCATGACCTCACGTCATCTCTTTCTACTGCAACTTTTATTTTTCGGGGAGTTAAAAAAAGTAGTTGACAAAATTCATCTCGGCCCCTACTATATCGGCATCCGATATATCGCGCGTTGATAGTTTCGCGTGCGGGAGGCGTGGAGAACATCTTGAAAAAAGTTGAGCGTGACCCGGACTCTTTGCTGCCGCTGACTCCGGCGATGTTTCACATCCTGCTGGCGCTGGCGGACAGGGAATGTCACGGTTATCACATCATGCAGGAAGTCGAGGCGCGGACAGAGGGGAAGATGCGGCTGGGGCCGGGCACTCTCTACGGCTCTATCAAACGGATGCTCGCGGACGGTTTGATAGAAGAGTCTGACGAGCGGCCAGACCCTTTGTTGGACGACGAGCGGCGGCGCTATTACCGTTTGACAGATTTCGGGTATCGTGTGGCCGGGGCGGAGGCACAGCGCCTGGCCCAACTGGTGAAGGCCGCGAGGGCCAAGAGTCTGCTTCCTAAAACACAGGTGGGATGATGCGCGAAATTTCTTCTTCTGCGAACAAAAGCCTAGTCATCTCAAATCGTCTTTACAGGCTCCTGCTGGCGGCTTACCCGGCGGAGTTCCGCCACGCATACGGCGCGCAGATGGCGCAGGTCTTTCGTGACCGCTGCCGCGAAGAACAGGGACGACGCGCAGCCGGCGGAGGTAGCCGCACCGGACTCTGGCGAGTCTGGATGGAAACAATTCTGGACCTGGCGCGGACCGCGCCGGAAGAACACCTGCAATACGCAGGGAGAGGAGTTCGCTTGATGAAAGCTTTGCTCAAAATCGCGGCGGCCTTAGTGGTCTACATCGTGCTCTTTATGTTGGCCGGAAAATTTCTGGCGAGCACCAGAGAACATCTGCCTTTCGTGGTTGGCACACTGCTCGATTCGCTGATCGCAATCGGCATCCTCTTCAATTTTCTGGTCCTGGTATTCGTCACCACAGGATGGCTCGCGGCCAGGCGCGCGGTCATCATCTCAGGAATCATTACTTCCGTCCTGGTCATCTCGATGGTCGCGGCGATTGCCATCAGTCATCCGGCGGACGGCAGGCCCAACGGCGCGGCTATCATGGGATTGGTCGTGAGTTTCCTGGTGTGGTTCGGCGTCCACTGGTTCTGGGCACAAAAGAAAACTCAGACTCAGGTCGCGGTCTGATGTTTGATGGTCCAATCGTTAGCTAGACAAGTCGTTAATTGGTCCAATTGCTGACTGATCCAGGGCCTGGTCAGCGGTCGAAGTACTGGTTATTTGGGAATCGAATCTTTTATGGCTTGCGGGCCGGAATTTGGGAGGACTACGATGATAAGAGGTAGGGTAGAACATATGCTCGCCCGGATGACGGGTGGAAGAGGATGGCTCGTTTTAGTTTCGCTGATCGTGTGTCTGGCGGGGACCAGCGTCTTCCAGGCCAGCGCGCTTGGAAACAACATGGTGGATGCCGCAGACGCCGTCATAGGCACATGGCAGGGAATCATTCCCGGCGGGCCTCGCGCCGCGACCATCATGATCGTGCGCAACGGCGACGGGCTGGCCGGGACCTTCATGGGGTATGACTATGACAGGCCGGTGGCGGGGCAGGACGGCAAACCTCTAGACGGGCCAACGCCGAAGGTGACGAGGCGCACGGGCTTGATGCTCATTGATCCAAAGTTTAACGGGAAGACTCTCTCCTTCAAGTTAAAGCTTCCTTCGAGGGACGGGGGCACGCGTGAAGCGGACGCAGAGATGACGCTCGCGGACCCCGATAACGCGGAGATGAAGGTGACGATGCCCGGAAACAGACCGCCGCTCGTCATCAAGATGACCAGGGAGTAAAAGCCGGATTCCCACACATCGCGACAGGAATTTTCGTACACACAGAGGATGCTAGATGGATCAAGGCGATCTATCGCGCATCCTCCTTCTTTTATAGCCCGCTTTATTCCGGGCCAATCCTACCCACGCGCTTTTGTTGCCGTGCCTTCATTCTCAAGAGTTCTGGAGAGCACGACGACGATTCCCAGCAGCCACCAGAAGACGAGCGCAACCTCTCCGTCGCCGAAGTTGTAGTTGACGAGGGAACTGGCGAAGAATCCCGCCAGCGCTCCGGTCGCGCCGAGCAGCACTCCGTATCTGTTAGCCGCTTCCGTGTGCGCGTCCTCCGCATGGCGCGCGTCTCTTTCGGCGCGCGATGCGAGTCGCCAGAAGGCGTAGATTATCCAGAGCCAGAAGACGAGCGCGGGGAGACCTCTATCAAAGGCTATCTGCAAGGGCGTCGAGTGCAGGTGGACCAATTCCGAACCGGGAAAGCCCCACTCGGACCAGTGCTTCTTGACGGCATCCATGCCGTTGCCGAACAACGGATGAAGACTAATCCGCGCCAGCCCCGCGCGGGCCACGCGCAGGCGCAGGCTCGCGCTATCGTCCCTGAGCATGAGCGCACCCGTGGCGCGCGTCTGCCAGACCATCAGCGCGCCTGAGACCAGGAGCAGCAAGACGGCTATGACGACGACCAGCCGCGCACGCCCGCGCGTCGCCCGCCATGAGACGACGAGCGCGCCGAGACAGAGCGCCAGCATCACGGTTCGCATCGCCGTCAGAACAATTCCGGCTGAGAGCAGGACGCAGGCCGCCATCAACAATATCGCGCGCCAGCGTCTCTTTCGATCTTGCATGACTGGACCACGCAGGTTGGCGAGGCAGAGTCCGAGCGCGAGTTGCGCGAGGATTTGCAGCGTCTCGCAGAACGTCTCGTAATGACGAGTCCAGCCGGAGGCGCGAAAGCGATGCGTCGCTCCCGCAGCCCTGATGCCCGAAGGCGATGGACGAGCTTTCATCTCATCCGTCACGATAAAGCCGGGCCACTCCGCGTGCTCACCTCGCGAAATAAAACTCATGGAGAGACGTTCTCCTGTCGGCTTGCTCCTGATGGCCTCGTCAATCTCCGCGACGGACTTGATGCGCCTCTCGCCTATGCGCCAGATGGCGTCGCCCGCTTCCAACCCCCGCTCGCGCAAAGGACTCTCGCTCGTTATCTCTGTGATGACGACGCCGCGCCCGCGCGCAATCTCAATCACGCTCCACAGCGAACCCGCGACGCCGGACACAATCATCAATAAGACGACGATGAGAGCCATGCGCCGCGTGAGCATCGCCTGTGTCAGATAGAAAAGAAAAAGGACGCAGACGGATTGGATTTTGAGGAGGCTGATGCGAGGTTCCGAGGAGAGCAGCGAGGAAATAATGGTCCAGGCGAAGAAGAGCCAGATGGGAAGATCGAAAGCGGTGCGACGGATGCCCGCGCGTCCCGTCAGGAGCGTGCGCGCGAGCCATCCGGCGGCAACCAGGGCGAGGCTCATCTCCGCGCCCGCGATGGAATGCGGCGCGAAGACTGCGTAGAGCAGAAAGCCCACACACGCGACGCGCTCTGCCAGCCGCACGGTCGGAGCCGTCCGGGGGCGGGCGTCGGGCGGAGCAATTTTTTTCTCGGAATCGGTCAAATTCGTTGAATTTGAAGGAAGAATGGCAAAATTCTCTCTCTAAATCTTGTGCTGATTGGGAGATGCATGATGTTGAAAAATGTTAGCGTTGACAGTCATGGTTTATACATGTTAGTTTAATCGCCTGATGCCTTTCCCCGACGAGGCATCCCGTAGTGTCCGATGATGCGTTTCTTTCCCGGCGAGCCTGTCGGCTTGCCGCCGCTACGGTTCCACTAAATTCACTAAACTGGCAAACGATCCCCGATGGCCTTCGACAAAGCAAAGGTTGTACGTGCGGCTGAGAAATACCTTTCGCAAGGCAATATCACGGCAGCCATCAAAGAGTACAGCCAACTCATAGAGCAAGACCCTGGCGATTTTACGACGCTCAACATGTTGGGCGATCTATACGTGCGTGCGGGTCAGAAGCCACAGGCGGCGGTCTGCTTTGCGCGCATCGCGGAACATTATCGCGAACAGGGCTTTGTTCTCAAAGCCATCGCGATGTTCAAAAAGCTGGACCGCATGATTCCGGGCCAGACTGAGACGGCTTATACGCTCGCCACTCTTTACGACATGCAGGGCCTCAATGTCGAGGCGCGCATGCAATACCTAATCGTTGCGGAC
>DASYML010000257.1:0-15402 GCA_036009045.1 Pyrinomonadaceae bacterium | reverse complement strand
CGAAAAGGGAGTCGCCAAATGCAAGCATGCGCGACTCAAGGAAGGGAAGTAATCCATACCCCTGGATTATGAATCCGACGAGCAGCCAGGTGGGCGCCATCTCACCGAAAGCTGGCAAGTGATCGGCAATCAACCTGGAAGGCGGAAGCACACCCCTTGACTTCGGTAAGTATCTACTTGAGGCGGGACGTTAGTCGCCAACTTGAAGACATTTCAGCTTATTGACCTATATGCGTTGATAAACTGTCGTTCTGGCGTCAAATAGTGGATAAGTACCCTGGTATTAATTTACATTCAGGCAACGAATCAAATTCTTTTGGAGAACATCATGTACCGTCACCGCAGCAGCAGAATCCTTTTTCTTTGTTTATTGCTGGTCAGCGTTCCTCTCTTGATCTCCGCTCAGGAGATGGATCCATCGCAACTTAGTCTGGAACGCATATTCACCAAAGATGATTTTAGCGCGCAGGGGCCGGGCGTCTTTCGCTGGCTCAAGTCCGGTGATTCTTATACGAGATTCCAACGTGGTCAGAAAGGCCCGGACTTGGTCAATTGCAATACTGAAACAGGTAACTGCGAGGTGTTGATCGCAGCCGAAAAGTTTATCCCACAGGGGGCGGCTGCGCCTTTGCAGGTCCAGGATTACGAATGGGCTGCGGATAATCAACAATTGCTGATTTATACCAACTCAAAAAAAGTTTGGCGATTGAACACGCGCGGCGATTACTGGTTGTTGGATATTGCGAGCGGCAAACTGACCAAACTCGGCGGCGATGCACAGCCTTCGACGATGATGTTCGCAAAGTTCTCGCCGGACGGAAAGCGCGTCGGGTATGTCAGAGAAAATAATTTGTACGTTGAGAATCTGTCTGACGGGAAGATTACACGGCTCACCAGCGACGGCTCACGAACTCTGATTAACGGCACTTCGGACTGGGTCAACGAGGAAGAGTTCGACCTGCGCAATTGCTGGCGTTGGAGTCCAGACAGCAAATCTATAGCTTACTGGCAATTTAACGCTGAGGGCATCAAAGATTTTATTCTGCTTAATAACACGACCGGCCTGTATCCGACTCTGACACAGATTCCATATCCGAAAGCCGGAACCGCGAACGCGGCGGTGCGCGTCGGAGTCGTCAGCGCGGACGGTGGGCCAACTCTCTGGCTCAACGTGCCGGGCGACCCGCGAAATAATTACATCACGATGGTGGACTGGGCCAACAATGCTGACGAAATCGTGCTCCAACATTTGAACCGTTTGCAGAATACGGATCAACTAATGTTTGCCGACGCGAAGACGGGAGCCGTGCGAACGATTTTGACTGAGAAGGACGACGCCTGGGTTGATGTGACGACTCAGAGGATGCGCTGGCTCAAAGCGGGCCGGAGTTTTTTGTGGCTCAGCGAGCGCGATGGTTGGCAGCATGTCTATGAAGTTTCGCGCGACGGTTCAAACACTAAACTAATTACAACGGGAGCGTTCGACGTTCTCAGTATTCAAGCGATTGACGAAAAGGGCGGTTGGCTTTACTACATCGCTTCACCCGACAACGCCACGCAACGTTATCTCTATCGCTCCCGTTTGGACGGCAGCGGCGCGGCGGAAAAAATTACCCCCGATGGGCAAAAGGGCTGGAACAGTTATAACCTTTCACCTAACGCTCGCTGGGCTGTTCACACTTATTCGGCCTTTGGCATCGCGCCCAAATTTGAACTCGTCAACATTACGACCAGGACGACGGCACGCTCGCTAACTGACAATGCTGAACTGCAAGCGAAGATAGACAAACTGCGAAAAGGGCCACAGGAATTTTTTCGCGTTGACATCGGAGGCGGCGTCACGCTCGACGGCTGGATGATGAAGCCGCCGGGCTTTGACCCCAACAAAAAATATCCGGTGCTGTTTTTTGTTTATGGAGAACCGGCGTCTCAAACCGTCACGGATAATTGGGGCGGGACGAATTACTTGTGGCATTTAATGCTCACGCAGCAGGGTTACATAGTCGCCAGCGTGGATAATCGAGGGACGCCCGCGCCGCGCGGTCGCGCCTGGCGCAAGATTATTTACCGCAAGAACGGCGTCATAAATCCGCAGGACCAGGCCAACGCCGTCAAAGCGATTGAAGCCAAAATGCCTTTTGTTGACGCTTCGCGCATAGGCATCTGGGGGTGGAGCGGCGGCGGCACTTCAACCTTGAACGCGTTGTTCCGCTATGCGGATATTTACCGTATGGGAATGGCGGTCGCGCCCGAAGCCGATGTGCGTTATTACGACACGATTTACACTGAACGCTACATGGGACTTCCGCAGGACAACGCGGATGATTACAAACAAGGCTCGCCCATCACTTATGTCAACGGCTTAAAGGGCGACTTATTGATAGTTCATGGCACGGGCGATGATAACGTTCATTATCAGGCGACGGAATTACTGATTGATGCTCTCATCGCTGCCAATAAACCGTTCACGATGATGGCTTATCCCAACCGCACGCACGGCATTTTTGAGGGCGAGAATACTACCCGCCACTTATTTGAATTGTTGACGAGGTATTTAAGAGAACATCTGCCAGCGGAGCGATCCGCCTCGCGTCCATCTTAAACATGAAATGATAAGGCGCTTGCCACATCTCGCGGCGTGTTACCGACACTCCTGATTGGTGTGCGTATGGAGAGGGCCGAACCTGTCCTGATATTCCGCACTGGTGATGAAGGAACAAACCATGCCCCTGTAATTGTTCGGCTCCCGGTTGTTCAAAACGTTGAGCCAGAAATCATAACCGGCCTGCTCCGGGTCGCGCCTCAGATAACCGAAGTACTGCATGAGCACGAATGCTTTGTTGTACTCCGCCTGCCTGAAGCTCTCATTCTCTATCAAAGATTGCAGGACCAGCGAGCGGCTCTGATGGATGTTGCCGCCGGTGTTGTATCTGGCAATCAGGCTGCTTCTTTGACCCGACGCATCAACGCCTGACGCTTGCCGCATCGTCTCAATCAGGAGGTCAACAAAAGCTTCGGCGTGAGCGGCGTTGCCGTACTTCTGTAGGAACTCTGGACGCTGGACGAAAGCATCAGCGAAGTTCGTCTTATTAGCTTCCAGAGCCGTGCCTCCGATGACCTGTGACCTGTCCGCAGAGAACTCTGTGAAGAGAGGCTGCCGACCGAGCGCGCCCTTGTACAGACGATAGACAAAGCTGCCGGTCTGCTGGAACTCCGATTCGATGATGAAGGCGGCGCTGACTCCGATGCGTCTGCTGCTCAGGCAAACGGCATCTGTGCCGCACCTGTCAATCTCAGTGGTCCAATAATTGAGACCTCCCTCGTCCGGTTCACGACCGAGGAAATCCAGATACTGCTGGCGCACGAAGTAGATGCCCGTATCGAGCGGGTTCTGTGTCTGCGCGGATGTGGGCTGAGCGGTGAAGACGGCATCTGTTTTATTCGCGGTCAGGGAGAAGGAACGCTCGGCTGGGCCAAATGAATAATTGGCTCTCGATGGAGTGACGGTATAAAAGCCGTTGGTCTCTACATTGTCGAAACGGTAATTGCCTTGAAGGTCCGTGATGGTGCGGCGTGATTGGGTGCCGCTCAAGTTGACGGTGGTGCCGCTCACAGGCGTGCCGTCGCCGGTTGTCACCTGCCCGCTGATGGTGGCATCTGCGGCGGTCGGCAGAACGTTGTTGACTTTGATGATAGCCGCCGACAGCCCTGTGCTGTCGGTGGCCGGACTCGTTTCACCAGTGCCCGCGTTGGTGCCCGGACCGACGATTAAATCAATCGTGTCGCCGTTACGCGCGACGAAATCAATGTTGTAGGGCGCGGTCGCGTTAGCCGCGTTGATGAAGCCGCTGAAGTAAGTGGTCTGTGTCGCGGTTCCATAGTTTCGGATGATGTAGACATCCGTTGTCGTCGGAGTCGAATCAATTCTGGCGAACTGTCCTTGCAGCACATACTCGCCTGTGGTGGGAGCAGTCCAGCGCACGAAGCTATATGAGCCTGGTTGCAGACTGAGTTGGTTGGCAGGCTGGTTGACCGTCCCCGCATAGGTTTGAGTGCTGTTCGATGTGTTATGGAAGACGCCCGGCGGAGTGTTCGCGGCAACATCCCAGGCGTCAATGAAGCCGTTGCCGAACGTGCCTCCGCCGACGCTCGTCTGCGCGTTGGCGTAGAGCGTAAAGGCTGCGCCGAGCGAGGCGGCTGAGCCATAAGACCAGACGCCCCCGTTGAGCGGGCTGGGGTTGGAAAGGGATGAGAAGTCGGAAGTCGCATCATAGGTTGGAAGACCCGGAAAGCTTGAACCCGTGCGGCACTTGCCCGCAGTGCCCGCGTCATAGATGCTCTGGATTTCCGTTTGAGATAATGCGCGGTTGTAGATTTCCAGTTCGTCAACGGCCCCGGCAAAATCCGCCGCGCCCCCGCCGATGCTCAACGGCAGACTGTTCTGGTTGAGTGTTCCGATGGTGGTGGTTTTTGAAGCATCCAAAGCCCCGTTGACGTAAAGGCTCATCGTCGTGCCGTCGTAAGTCACCGCAATGTGCGTGTAGGTGTTCAAAAGAACATTGCCATTGCTCACTAAGCTGTCAAACGTCGAGTTGTTGCCGACTCTAAAAATGATCCGGTTATCACCCGCGCCAGCATTCACGAACAGAATCGAGTAGGGTTGACTATTGGCTGATGAAAGATTTCCTTTCACCAGAATCGGGTTGTCCGCCACGCCGGGCGCGGTCGGGTTAATCCACGCATCAACGGTCAGGCCATTGGTCATACGCAAAGATGGAGAGTCTGCGACGTTGACCTGAGTCGAAGCGGAGCCATTATTAGTACTGAATTGAAAAGCTTGCCCGACCTTGCCCGCCGCGTAAGCGGTGCTGGCCCGTGGCGTGCCGTTGTTGCCGCCCTTGATGTCGTTGGCATTCCCTTCTGCCGGATACCAGGCGACCATGCCTGACGGCGGGGCGACGCATGTGACCGCCGGGGTGGTGTTGATAAACACGCTCGCCATACTGTTATTGTAGTTCGCCGTCGCCAAATCAATCTTGCCATCGGCGTTCAAGTCTCCGGCTGCAACTGAAATAGGCTGCGAGTTCGAGCCTGTCCCGAAGTCAACCTTCGCGTTGAATGTGCCGTTGCCATTGCCTTTAAAAACGCTCACGGTGTTGCCGGTGGTATTTGCCACGGCCAAATCAAGCTTGCTATCGCCGTTGAAGTCTCCGACGGCGACTGACTGCGGGCTTGCGCCGGTCGGGTAATCAACTTTAGTGGCGAACGTCCCGTTGCCGTTGTTGATAAACACACTCATCACGTTATTGCCAGAGTTCGCGGTTGATAGATCAGGTTTGCCGTCGCCGTTGAAATCTCCGGCGGCGATGGAGGCTGGATTGGAAGCCGCGCCGGTCGTGTAATCAACCTTCGTGGCGAACGTCCCGTTGCCGTTGTTGATGAGCACGCTCATTGTGTTGCCGCTGTAATTAGCTGTCGCCAAATCAGGCTTGCCATCGCTATTGAAGTCTCCGACGGCGACTGACGACGGGCCGGAGTCTGTAGGATAATCAACCTTCGCGGCAAACGTGCCGTCGCCATTGTTGATGAACACGCTCACGACGTTGTGAGCGTAGTCCGCCACGGCCAGATCGGGTTTGCCGTCACCGTTGAAGTCTCCGGCGGCGATGGAGGCCGGATTGGAAGCCGCGCCCATCGTGTAATCAACCTTCGTGGCGAACGTCCCGTTGCCGTTGTTGATGAGCACGCTCACACTGCCGGTCCCGCTGCCGCTGCCAGTGGAGTTCGCTGTCGCCAGATCGGGCTTCCCGTCGCCGTTGAAATCTCCGGCGACGACTGCGGCATCCTCCCCGGTCACATTGTAGTAAACACCTGCGGCAAACGTGCCGTTGCCGTTGTTGATGAACACGTCCACGGCGTCGAAAAACTGAACTGCGACTGCCAGATCTGGCTTGCCGTCACCGTTTAAATCCGCGATGGCAACCGAATGGGGGAATGAGTTCGAGCCGGTCGGGTAATCAACTTTAGTGGCGAACGATTGCGCTGCGGCAGGACTGATGCTCAGCCCGTAACAGGCCGCCAGCACGGCGACGCTCAAGAGTATGATGGCGACTCTCCGTCCGGTTCCGGAAGAGAGACGGGAGGAAACAACTTGAGATGCAAGGACGAAGTAGCGCATATGGATTCTCCTCCCGGTCTTAAAGCGCCGGGCACACGATGGTTGATATTTCGAGCAAGGGCAGAAATAGGAATCGCTTGATGATTAACGTCCGAGCGACAGGACGCGCCATTGCTGCCGACGCCCGTCTCAAAATAAATTTCTTATCCCTCCGTGGAAGTAACGCGCAAAGGGCAGGCGAAAAGGCTAGTGGTCTTCAAATTTTATTTTGGTACTCATCAATTTTATTTTGCAGGTGGGCCAGGATGATGTGAGGCGCAGAGGCCGAGTTTGCTATACTCCGCTCCATTGTCATTGAAAGTTTCCAGACTTAGCGCGTGAGGGTTTGCCCGGAAATGTCCGCGCCCGATGTCACTCAAATTCTGCAAGCGGTGAGCGGTGGCGACAAGGATGCGCCAGCCCGTTTGATGCCGCTTGTGTACGACGAACTGCGCCGCCTGGCGGATTATTACCTGCGGCACGAGCGACCGGACCATACACTGCAACCGACCGCGCTCGTGCATGAGGCTTATCTCAAGCTGATAGACCAGACGCGCGTTGACTGGCAGAATCGCGCGCACTTCTTTGGCGTCGCCGCGCAACTGATGCGCCGTATTTTGGTGGACCACGCGCGCCGTCATAGAGCATCCAAGCGCGGCGGCCTTGAGCAAAAAATAGCGTTAGACGAGGCCGTGGATTATTCGCAGCCGCGAGACGTTGATCTGGTCGCGCTCGATGAGGCGCTCAACGCTCTCGCAGGGTTTGATGAGCGGCAAAGCCGGATCGTCGAGTTGCGGTTCTTCGGCGGGCTGACCATCGAAGAGACGGCGGAAGCGCTCAAGGTTTCGCCCGCCACCGTCAAAGTCGAATGGAGCATGGCGAAAGCCTGGCTGCGCCGAGAGATCGGCAGGGGAAGCGATGATGGAGATGTCACCTGAACAATGGCGACAACTGAAAGAACTGTTCCGCGTCGCCATCGAGCTTGAGCCATCGCAGCGCGCCGCATATCTGGACCAGTCATGCGCCGACGACGCGGCCCTCCGCGCAGAGATAGCCTCCCTGCTCGCCTCTCATGACGACGCCGCAAATTTTATCGAGACGCCCGCCTTCACAAATACCGTCAAAGCCATCACCGAAGCGCCCGCCGGACAGATAGAGGGTCATCGCATCGGGTCGTATCAGTTGATTCGAGAAATCGGTCGCGGCGGGATGGGCACGGTTTACCTGGCCCGCCGCGCCGACGAGCAATACGAAAAACTCGTGGCGTTAAAAGTCGTGCGGCGCGGCATGGACACGGAAGACATCGTGCGCCGCTTCCGCAACGAGCGACAGATTTTAGCCTCGCTCGACCATCCCAACATCGCGCGCCTGCTCGACGGCGGGACGACCGACGATGGCCTGCCTTATCTCGTCATGGAATACGTCGAAGGCAGGCCCGTCACGGATTACTGCGATCATCATCGCTTAAACACGAACGCCCGCCTCCAACTCTTTCGCGCCATCTGCGCCGCCGTCCAGCACGCGCATCAGAACCTCGTCGTCCATCGAGACCTCAAGCCTTCAAACATCCTCGTCTCGCCAGACGGCACGCCGAAGTTGCTCGATTTCGGCATCGCCAGGGTGCTTAATCCGGCACACTCTGCGCTCACGATGGAACAGACGCGCACGGAGTTACGCGTGCTGACGCCGGACTACGCCAGCCCTGAGCAAGTGCGCGGCGAAATGTTAAAGACGACGAGCGACGTGTACAGCCTCGGCGTCGTGCTTTATGAACTGTTGACGGGACAACGCCCGTATCGTTCCCTCAACACGCCGCCGCACGAACTCGCGCGCCTCGTCTGCGAGCAAGAGCCTGTGAGGCCGAGCCAGGCGATTGCGGATTGCGGATTTCTGATTGCGGATTCAACCGAGCCAGAGCCGTCGTCTTTTAATCCGCAATCCGCAATCCCTAATCCGCAATCTTTTAATCCGAAATCCTTGCGGGGCGATCTGGATAACATCATTCTGATGGCGCTCAGGAAAGAACCTGCGCGGCGTTATGCTTCCGTTGACCAACTCTCTGAAGACATCCGCCGTCACCTCGCAGGCTTGCCCGTCATCGCGCGTCAGGACACCTTCACTTATCGCGCGACGAAGTTCGTGCGACGCAATCGCGTCGGCGTCGCAGCGGCGGGCGTCATCCTGTTGTCATTGCTCTGCGGGATCGTGGCGACCACCTGGCAAGCACGCGCCGCGCGGCAAGAAAAAGCCAGGGCCGAAAGTGTCAGCGCCTTTCTCAAAAAGATGCTCGCGTATTCAAATCCAAGGATTATCGTGGCGGGGAAAAACGGCGCTGAAACGACCATGACGGATGTCCTGGACGAAGCCGCCAAACGACTCGACAGCGAAGAGTTTGCCAACCAGTTGGAAGTCAAAGCCGAACTGGAACACGTCATCGGTGATAGTTACGGCGGGCAGGGGAGACAGGATTTATGGGAACAGCATTTGAAAAAATATATAGACATTCAAAAAAGTCTGCATGGTGAGAATGACCCGCAGACGATGGTCGCGAACGCGAACTGGGCCATGATTCTTGAGCATCAGGATTTGGCGGAATCGGAAAAAGTTTTTCGCCGCGTCTTGCCCTTGATGAGAACGGAATATGTGAAGGGAAATATCAAGGCGCGGGACCTGGCGGAAGTGCTCAACAACTTCGGTTATTTGAGGCGGACGCAGGGTGATTCAAAGGAAGCCGAAGCGGTTTTCCGTGAGGCCCTGGCCCTCGGTCCGTTACTTCCGGGCGAGCAGCAATTCTGGATCGGCTTAACGCGCAGCACGCTGGCTTCGACGCTGGCTGATCAGGGTAGATTTGATGAGGCTCTGCAAACAGCGCGGGAAGCGGTCGCGGAGTATCGCCAGACGGGACGCACGGGCACGCCCGACTTCGGCTTTTCGTTGACTATCCTCGGAGGGTTTCTGACGGACAGGGGAGATTTTGCGGAGGCTGATACGAGTCTCAAAGAAGCAGAGACGATTCTTCGCCAGAGTCAGAGTCCGTCCGCCTTGTGGTTGGGAGACAATCTACGCAATCAAGCCATCTCTTTTTACAGGCAAGCCAGGTACGCCGAGTCACAGAGCAGGATTACGGAAACCGAGAAAATATATCTGGAAAGTTTCGGACCCGGCTATGACCATTACCCGACGGTCCTCATCATCAAAGGCTTGATTCTGGACAAGACGGGCAAATCCCAGGAGGGTGAAAAAATCCTGCGCGAAGCCTTGAGGCTGCGCGTCGCGTCGCTGCCCAAAGAACATTTTTGGGTCGCCCTCGCCAAAGACGCGCTTGGCGAATGTTTGACCACTCAGAAACGCTTCAACGAAGCCGAACCGTTGCTCGTCGAGAGCTACACGACGCTCGATTCCCAGTTAGGCCAGCGCGACCCGCGAACCGTCGAAGCGCTGGGTCGGCTCGTCAATCTTTATCAAGCCTGGGGCAAGCCCGAACGGGCGGCGCAGTATGTCGCCTTCTCCGCTTAACGAAGAGGCCGCCTGTTGAGGCTCACCTGCGTACCAGCAGCGTCCCCGGTCGCAGCGACCCGAAGGTGATAAGCATCAGCAGCACAGAGACCACGCGTGAACCGACCTGCCGCACCTCCGCGCACCCGTTTTGAGAGAAGACAGAGGCATACTCCTGTATGTGCCTGATGTCGTCAATGAGAGCCTGCCCGCCCGGCTTGAGGACGCGCGCGATTTCGCTGATCGCCTCGGCCCGCTCACCCGCCTTGTACAGGTTGTGGATGGCCGCACATGAAACCACGACATCGAAAGTCTGATCCGCGAATGGTATCCGTCGCATGTCAGCCGTCTTGACCTCTATGCGATCAGCCACGCCTTCGCGCCGCGCGTTCTCTAAAGTAGCTTCGGGACGATTCCCTGAAAGGTCTTCGGCCTGCCACAGGTCAATGCCCGTCGCGCTCCCGGTGGTGAGGCGCTTGGCGGCCCCGATGAGCATCAACCCTCGCCCACACCCAACGTCAAGGACTCTTTCCTTTCCCGTCCACATGATGCGTTGAAACAATCGTTCGCGGCTGCGGACCTTGCCGACCTTGCTGCTCCAGAGCATCCAGATGCCCATCGAGGTAAACCCCACCCCGCACCCGAACCCCATGCCTGTGAGCGAGAGATTAAGCCCCCCACCGGGCAACGGGATACTCAGCACACCCGACCACCAACCGAGCGCCGCCGTGCCCCATACCAGGAATCCGAGACCACCTACCAGGAACAGATTGCGAACCACACCGGGAGCATCAATCCCATAGTCAGGACGCTCAGATTTAGAAGGAGATTCATCCATTTTACACCTCAAATTCAACACTCGCGTGAAGCTAAGGATAAACTATCAATCTTGCTTCAAGTAGACAATCATCCTGAGATTATAGCGGCTGGCAATTGCGTGCGACCTTGGCGCCTTGGCGCCACCAGCGCGAAACAGTCTCACGCCAAGGCGCAAAGTAAAACAAATCGCAAACGACTATAAATTATGTCACTTTCGGCTGGGAGTCCAATAATCACGATGACGGGCTTTGCATAAAAAATCAAAAGACACGGCGCGCCTTTTTATCTACGAGGTTCTTCGTCAGTGGAGGTTTAAAAAAGGAGACAGCTAAGAAAGATTCACTCTCTTAGCTGTCTTCTGGAAGAACCCGGCCTCAGTGTTCAGAGGCCGGGTTGGAGGTCAGACATAGAAGTTATTTGACGGAGACATCATCCACACGGAATGACGTGGGCAATGTTATATCGTTGGTGGCACGGAATTGGATTCGTACCGTCTGCCCGGCGAAGCTGCTGAGGTTGTAGGGTCCCCTCAAGACGTACGCGCCCGCCGTGCCGCTGTTCTGGTTGCTGAAGGTCGCGAGCGTCGCCAGGAGCGTCCCGGAAGTGTTCCGCACCTCTATGAAGAGCCGGTCAAAGACGGACGCGCCCGCTGCCTCGCTCGTGGTGATGTTCAACCAGAAATTGAGACTGGGAGATGTGCCGCTCGGAATCGTGACCTGCTGGTAGAGCGTCCCGCTCGTGCTGTTGACTCCCGTCAGGATCATGTACGCAACGCCGCTATGCGGGAAGGTCCCGGTGCTGCGCGTCACCTGACCGCTGAGAATCCAGGGGGTCGTGCCGCTCTCGAATCCGTTGTTCGTCAGTAACTCTGTGCCGCCGCCGCCGGTTGTGCCCGCCTGCGTGACGGTGAAGGTTTGACCCGCGATGGTGAGCGTGCCCGTGCGCGAGGTGGTGGCGGTGTTGGAGGCGACGGAGTAGTTGACGGTCCCGTTGCCGGAACCGCTGCTGCCGGAAGTGATGTTGACGAACGTGGCGTTGCTGACAGCCGTCCAACTGCAACCGGCTCCGGCGGTGACGCTGACGCTGCCCGTGCCGCCGCCCGCCGGTTGGCTGGCGCTGGTCGGGCTGATGCTGAAGGTGCAGGTCCCGCCGCAGTCTGTCGGCACGTCCGTCGCGGCGGTGTGCGTCGTGCCGTCGTTACCGACAGCCGAGACGCCCATCCCGTGACGCGCGAAGACGGTCCAGATGGCGCAACGATTGACGCCCGCGTTCAAGTTCTGGTCGGCTTGCAGGATGCCGTCGCGGGCGTTGAGGAAGGACGGGCGGGTGGGCGTGAACTTCATGCCCTCAAGCACGATCCTGTCTGTGATGGTTGCGCCGAGTTGCGTGCGTAAATCCCAGAGAGTCGCGGCCCATACTTCGCCGTCGTTATGGACTTCACAGCCGCCAGCGCAGACATCCGCGTAAGAATCGTGAACGGCGTTGGCGGGGACCGTGTAGGCCGCGCGGCGCACGCCCCTCACGTTGTCCTGTGTGACGTACTCGCCCATCACGCCGTCGTTGTTGATGGTCGTGGCCCAGTAATCGGACCAGCCTTCGCCCATCGCGCCGGATTGCGTGCCGCTGAGGGCCGTGCTGCCGTTGCCGATGAGACGATTCGAGATGCCGTGCCCGTATTCGTGAAAGACTACGTCGCTGTCCACGGAGCTATCGCGGTCCGGGGTGGGCGCAGTGAAAAGGAATTGCTGCATGCGCGGGCGCTGGCCGTCGGGTGGCGTCGCAAAGTTCGCGTTGTTCGTGCCGGAGCCGTCCTGCGCCTCCGCTCGCACGGAGTCGTTGCCGGTCCCGCCGCGCCCGAAGTTATTCGTCTGGAAGTTGCCGGACGTTTCGGTGAAGCCGAGACGGTACGAGAAGTCGTGCATGAAGTTGTTGTAGTAAAACAGATTCGTCACGACGGCGGCCTGTTGCGTGCGCGGGTCCACGGCGGTCGAGAATGGGAAGTCGAAATTCTGTGTCGGGGACGTGGCGTGACCGTTGGAAAGGTTGGTGCCGTTGTTGGCATCGGGCGCGTTGTCCGCGTTCGTGTCGAGATAGGCTTCGACGTTGTTGCCGGTGGTCACGGTGGAGGTTCCCATCCAGCCTGCGGTCGTGTTGATGGTCGTGTCACCGACGAAGGAGGTAATCTGTCGCGGGGCCGCGTCCGGGTCTTCCCTGTAGACGTTGCCCTGCGCCTCTGAGATGTAGAGGTTATGACGCATGAGCAGTTCGCCCGTCTGCGCGTCGAGGAGAATTTCGTACCACTCGTTCGGGCCGACATCCGTGTAGACGTGCCATGCGAGACGCGCACTGTCGCCCACGCGCAAGACGTTCAACTCCGAAAGCACGTTCTCCAGGTTCAGGTCCAAAGGATTGGCGAACTCTGCGCTGTCGCTTTTGTCTGCGCGGGCGCGCGTCTCCGCGAATGAAGCATTGACGGTCCTTCCCGCGTGCTCGAAAGCCCTCGCGATGGCACGCGCTTCATTGAGAGCGGGTTTGAGTTTGACCGTCTGACCGTTGACGAGGAAACCTTCGCGGACGGAAAGAACTTCGCCGCTGCGGTTGACCACGACGCGGACGTTTCCTTCAAAGACTTTGATTCCGCCAATGGTCTGAGAGTAATCGAGAAAGCTCGTCCCTTCGTCGTTGTCCTCCTTGTCGAGCTTGAGTTCATCAACTCCCGCCGCCGAGAGCGCGAAGAGCGATGACTGACCCTTGAGGAATCCGCGCGCGATGTTGTCCGGGGCGTCAGCCTGCGGTAAGGAGAGCGGCGCACCCTCTATGAAGAAATTTTTCATCGCGCCCGCTTCGTTGACCGTCGCGCGCAGGTTACGCGCGGCCTGCGGTTTGAGGCTCGCGCGGAAATTATCCACCGCCGAGGCGCGTGCCTGACGGGCTGCTGTGTTCTGCACGGCGCTCTGCGTCGCGGCGGTCGTGCTGAGATCGGAATCCGTGAACTCGCCTTTCCCGGCCAGGCGCAGGTCATAGTCTGGAAGCGTCGCACGTTTGACCGTGGCACGGCCCGTGGGCGCGTCCTGCGGTCGAGGCGCGCGCGCCGCATCCGACTTTATCAGGGGAAACATCGAGGCTGCTGCCAGAGCGATGACGAGCAGCAATCCTATGAGCAAACTCTTACGCATGATTCTCTTCCTCCATTTAGTTGACGGCTGAGGTAAGGCTGCGTGTCGCCCGGTAGTTTCCCAAAATGCAGAGAGAGAGCCTTTCATACATCACAGGCCACCTTGTGCGGTTTGGTCCGATTGAGGAGCGCCTTATCTATGTTGTTTGACGACGAACGTTGCGCCGCGAATATTTGTGCCTGTCTGCGGTCACGATGCCAGAGGCGTGCGATTACACTTGTGCGCCCTTTGGTGCCCTGACCGAAGCCAGATCAAAAAGCCTTCAGTCACTTGACGCGAGGTGGATTTACTACCGTCTGGGCCTGCGAGGTGTTGGCGACAGATAGCCGCCCCTGTTGGGATAGGGATGCAGAGTAACAAATTCCCCGGCGATTGTTAAGACCGCAAAGGCTTCTCCGAAATTGACCTCCGGGAGCATCGCTCTTAATGGCAGGGCTTATCGGATGCCGGGGCGAGACAGGGCCGCGTCTCATTTTCCGATGCGCGGACAATAACGCGTCGTGCTGGCTCCAACTTTGATATATTAAGCGGGTCCCAAAGGCGATGCCGGATTCAGTCCAGACAGACATCTCTTTCTCAAATGCAGGAGCGATGATGGATAAACCCTTCAGACGTTTTTCGAGCGCGTGTCTGCTTGCTGTCTGCCTGACGATTTCAAACGGGGTCACTGCGGGCCAGCAGCCGACGACAAATGCCGCTGCTTCGCCCACACAGGGCGCTCAGACCGTTCTTGAGCGCAATGTCCGGGCAGAGATGGCCTTTCTCGCCAGCGACGCCTTACAGGGGCGCGGAAGCGCGACGGGCTATGAGCGTCTCGCAGCCGAATACATAGGCTCGCAGTTCCAGCAGTTCGGCCTCGACCCGGCTGGCGACGCGAATGCCTCCGGCGCGAAGGGATTCGTGCAGCGCGCCTCGTTGGAAATTCTCAAGCACAAGACAGGGGCCCCCGACATGGGGGCGACGTGGAACGCCGTCGGCGTCCTGCGCGGCTCCGACCCGAAGGCGACGGGAGAGACGATCATTCTCAGCGCGCACCTGGACCACCTCGGCGTCGGCGAACCCGTCAACGGCGATGCCATCTACAACGGCGCGGATGACGACGCTTCCGGCTGCATCGCCGTGCTCGAACTCGCACGCGCGCTCGCCTCAGGCGCAAAGCCTCTCCGCACGATCTACTTCGTCTGTTTTGGCAGCGAAGAGAAAGGCGGTTTCGGCGCGAGATATTTCATAGAACACTCGCCGGTCCCGCTCGAACACATCGTCGCCAACCTGGAGTTTGAGATGATCGGGAGACCGGACCGGAAAGTCCCTGCGGATACGCTCTGGCTGACGGGCTATGACCGTTCAAATCTGGGCCAGGAATTGGTGCGGCAGGGCGCGCGTCTGGTCGCGGACCCGCACCCGGAACAAAATTTCTTTCAACGCTCGGATAACTACACGCTCGCCCTGCGCGGAGTCATCGCGCACACCGTCTCCAGCTTCGGCTTGCACACGGACTATCACAGGCCGAGCGATGAGGTGTCGAAGATAGATTTCAAGTTAATGACACGTTCGATAGGCTCTATGATTGGACCCGTGCGCTGGTTAGCCAACTCGACTTTCCGGCCCGCATGGGTCCCCGGCGGTGCTCCCACTCGAAACTGAGACGAGCGCGCAGTCTGTAGTTCATTAGTCGTGGTCCAATGTGGCTTGAGTGATTATGGAAGAGGCGTTCACCACCTTAGACACAGAGCGCGCAGAGTCAGCACAGAGAAA
>DASYML010000256.1:0-11847 GCA_036009045.1 Pyrinomonadaceae bacterium | reverse complement strand
CTCTGTGCTGACTCTGTGTCCTCTGTGTCTGCGGTGGTGAACGCCTCCTGCCATACACTCAATTGCAAATTCGCTCTAGTGATTCGTTTGATTCGGCTGGCCCGTTTGATTCCGCGCTTTATCTTTAAGCTGTTTGGAAATTTCAAGCTGGCTCTCGCCCTCCGCCTGACGCCCCGCCGCAAGATAAGCACGGCCTAACTGGTAGTGGACGTGCGCCTGATCGGGTTCGAGCTTCGCGGCTAGTTCAAGGCTCTCCAACGCGCCCTTGAGGTCGCCCTGTTGCAGCAGCGCCTTGCCAAGTTCAAAGCGCGCATCACCGAATTCCGGTTTGAGTCCGATGACCTCTCGGAGCAACTTGATGCCCCGTTCCGTCTCACCGCGCGCGATGGAGACGTAGCCCAGATGATACATCGCCTGCACGTCGCCGGAGTTAAGAGACAACTCCGCTTCAAACTCGCGCGCGGCTTCGTCCAGTTTTCCAGACTTCAAATAGATAAGGCCGGTATAGAAGTGCGCGAGCAGAGTCCTGCGGTCGAGGGTGAGGGCCGCGCGTAATTCTTCGAGCGCCCTGGCGATTTCGTTCTGCTCATAGTAAACACGTCCGAGCAGGATGTGAAACTGTGGACTGTCGCCGCCCTTGAGCACCATCCGCTCAATCACACCCTTCGACGCTTCCATCTTTCCTTCCCTGGCGAGAGAGAGCGAGAGCGGGTAGTAGAGCGCAGTCTCGTCCGGTTTGGCCGCGATCACTTCCGTCAAGAGTGTGGAGGCTTTGGGATAAACTTCGGTCATGAAATAACTGAGGCCCAGTAATTGTTTGACCGCGAGGTTTGAAGGATGCGCCCGCAACTCGTTTTCGAGCGGCGTCACGGCCTCCCTGTACGACTCGGACTTGTAGTAGGCGAGACCCAGGTTGTAATCGAGTCCTTCATGCTGCGGGTCCCACTTCGCGGCCTGCGCGAACTGGGACGCGGCCCCGCGAAAATCCTGCCGTCCCGCGCGCAGGAGGCCGATGTCGCTGTGCGCCGTCGCGATCACCTTCGTGTAATAGAGCGCGTCTGTCTTCAAGGCCCCGGCGGCACGCGCGTCCGGCGCGTCCTGCTCCGCGATGACGCCCTGCGCCGTGGACAATTCGGGAAACTCTTTCTGCTCGCTCAGGTCCGCGACGTTGACGAAAGTATCTATCTTCGCCTCTTCACGCTTGAAGGCTTTGTTCTTCAGTTCGGCGGAGAGTTGTAATTCTTGCTGGCCCTCCTCGCTGTGCCCGCTTTTCATCAGGGACTGCGCGAGCCTGTAATGTGCGTTTGTCACCTGATAGTTGTTGTGGCTCAGAGTCGGGTTGAGGGCGATGGCTTTTCTGAACGCCTCAATCGCGGGGCCGTACTTCTCAAGACCCTGATAAGCCTGACCCAGAAAGAAGTACGGGTCGGGGTTGTTCGGCTGAACTTCGGCGGCTTTCTGCAAGTAGGCGATGGCCTGTTCCCATTTGCCGTCGCTGATGTAGAGCATCCCCAGATAATAGATAGCGAAGTATTCGTCAGGGTGCGCGGCCATCTCTGTCTTGAGTTCCGCCATCGCGTCGTTAAGCCTTGTCGCCCCGTCCTTGAGTAGATAAGTGATGGCGAGGTGATAGTGGACGCGCGGAAATTTCGGGTCGAGGGCGATGGCCTTTTGAAACTCCTCCAAAGCTTCCGGCAGAAAACCCGTCTCCCTGTACGCCCGACCGATGAGCACGCGCAACTGTGGACGATTGCCGAGTTGGACCGACATGCGTTCGTAAAGCTGCCTCGCGGGCGCAAACTGATGCCGCTTGAGATACGTCAGACCGAGCGTATACTCCACATCGTAGTCCTTCGGATTGAGTTTCAAAGCCTCTTCGAGTTCCTGCCCCGCACGCTCGAACTCGCCCGTCATAAAGTAAGTCTTGCCGAGCATCTGGTGCGCGGCCTCGCTGGTGGGGTCTCTGGCGAGAGCCTTGTTGAGCGGCGCGACGGCCTTCTCGTACTGGCCCGCGTGAAAGTAAGCGACGGCCAGATCAACCAGCACGGCGGGTTCATCCGGGCGATACGCGGCGGCTGATTCGAGGGCCGCTACCGCTTTCTGATATTCGGCCTGCGCCGTCTCAATCCTCCCCAGCTTATGATAAGCCAACGCGAGAATCGCGTTGTATTCGCTTTCAGCCGCCGCGAGGTTGCCCGCGCGCGTGTAGGCTTCCGCTTTCAAATAGTGCTGGCGAAATGCATCGTCCGTTGATTGAAAGGGGATGAACAGGAGGAGCAGGAGCGGGAGGAGTGTCGAGCGAAAATACATTGTGGCTTGAACTTCTTTAACTTCTCTTGTGGACTCGGCATAAATCAGGACGGAGGGCTGAGTTAAATCTTTCAGCCCTCCATCTTGAATCAGTCTGGTTGTGAACTATATCAGAAGTTGAACTTCAAGCCGAACTGTATCTCGCGTGGCCCACGCGTAGAGTTGGCGCGACCGAAGCCTGGGTTGGTTGTCTGGGTCTCAATCCCACCACCGGCGGTGCTCAGATTGTGCCCTCTGAAGTTGACGAAGTTGAAGACGTTGAACATCTCCGCGCGGAACTGAAGACCATAACGCTCGTGCATCTTCCAGTTCTTCGCCATCGAGAAATCAATGTTCTTGATGCCCGGCGCTCGGATGACGCCGCGTCCGAGGGTGCCGAACTGCCCGAGGGCCGGTGTGGCAAAGGCCGCCGGGTTGAGCAGTTGCAGCGGGTCGCCGGAGTTGTGTATGTAAATGGGCACGCCCGGTACGAGGTTGGGACGCTGCGTGGTCGCGCCTCCGAGACCGGCTCTATCCAACCCGGTCACGATGTTGAGCGGCGTGCCGCTATAGAAAGAGGCGATGGTGTTGAGTTGCCAGCCACCGAGCAAAGCGCTTCCTACCGTTCCCAGATTCTTGAACGACGAGAGGGCATAGACCGCGTTGAAGACAAGCGCGTGACGACGATCAAGGTCCGCGTCACCACGGTCCAGATCGTAGTTGAAGATGTCGGTCGTGGCGCTGATGAACGATTGAGTCGGAACGTTACTGATGGTATGGGACCATGTGTAAGCGGTCTGGAACGCCAACTGGTTAGAGAAGCGGCGGTCAATCCACACCTGTAACGCATGATAGTTGGAATCGCCCGTGGACTCGTCTCTCTTGATGGCGTTGGTGAAACCGAACCGGCGAGAGATGTCAGGAGACCTCGTGCCGTTTGCCACGGCGGCACGATACTGCGGAAGGACTCCGTTGTAATCGCCGTTGATGAAGCGCCAGATATGCAGTCCGTGGTTTCCGACGTAAGAGACTTCCGCCACGGTATTCTTCATGACCTCGCGCGAGTAGGTCAGGTTCCACTGCCAACTCTCAGGCGGTTTGAAGTTCGGATCAACCGAATTGAGCCCGCCCGTCGTCGTCGCTGAACTCCCCAGCACGGCAGCGTTGGCATTATCCAGAGTGCGACAGGTCGGACAATCGGCCAGACTCACAGTGTTGGGATTCCAGCCCGTGTCCACCTGTGTCGTCCAGGGAGGATTGCCAGCCATCCTGAGCAAAGAGGCGATCACGTTTGAACGGCTGATGTAACGCCCGAAGCCCATGCGGAGAGCGCTCTTGCCGTCTCCATTGATGTCCCAGGCGAGACCCACGCGTGGTTGCAGTCCCCACTTGTAAGGGTTCACCAGGGCGCGTGGGAGACCGGCCTGGCCTGCCTGGTCGGCCCGCACAAAGCCGCTCTGTAGGTTCGTCCCGTCGTAGCGCTGGGGAATCCAGTTGGAGACGCGGTTATCCTTGGCGTAGGCGGGCGGGAAATAAGAGTAGCGTGCGCCCAAGGTGAGCGTCAGATTACGACGCGCCTTCCAGGTGTCGTTCGCGTAAAGCTCAAAGTCATGCCAGCGACCAAACGTCGTATCCTGAGTCTTGATCTCTGTGTACTGGACGATGGGCAAATCTTTGAGCAGCAACTCGGCAATAAAATTGCCCGTGCGATTGCCCGGATTGTTGATGGTGTAGAGTCCGCTGCCGCCGTTCGGCTGTTCGTTCTTGATGTTGTGGCTCAAGAGCGCGCCGAACTTCGTTTCATGCGAACCGAGCACCTTGGAGAGATCATCCTTCCAGATGAAGAGGTCTTCATGATTGGTCCAGGGAGCCTGATGCCACAGATTACCGTAGCCGCCGGCACCCCAACCGACGGTCGGATAACCAGTGCCTTCGACCCTGGGGAAGATTGTCGGAAAGACCGAGGCGACCTGAGTATTGAGCGTGGTGCCCGCCGCATTTGTCCCAACAAAGATGTCGTTACCGGCGCGCGAGAATTGAAACTCGTTGACCGTCGTCGAGTTTATCGTGTTCGACAACTTGACGGCGAAACTACGGCTCGGCTGATCCCAGTCCGAAGCCAGGGTCGGGAACGGGGTGTCGCCCCAGAAGTTGCCCGCAGCCTCTCCGTGCGTCCAGTTCTCATGGATATAGCGGACCATCAGGTTCATCTTGGAGGTCAGCGTGATGTCGCCACGGATGAGGTCCTGACGCGTGTCAACCGGTTGGATGGGCGTCGAAATCCAGTTTGTGCCCGCCGGGTCGGCAGGGTTATTGGGAAGAGGGAAAATATTCATCAACGCCAGACCGGCGGGACTCAGCCGGTTTTGCGGAATGATGTTGCCGGGAAAGGGCTGACAACCTATAAAGTTCCCGTTGGCATCAGTGACGAGCCGCCCGGAAGCATCTCTTTGACAGGTCAGCGGGTCAACTGGCACGCTACTCGTATGGAGTGAGCCGCTGAAATTTCCGGCTCTCTCCAGCGCGGTGGGGACTTTGGCGGTCAGCGGGCCGGTCCCGCGCCGCTCGCGTCTCCACTCCTCGGACCAGAAAAAGAAGACCCTGTTCTTGACAATCGGGCCGTTGAAGTTGCCGCCGTAGTTGTTATATTTCAGCGGCGCGCGAGGGATGCCCGCGCGGTTGGAGAAAAAGTCGTTGGCATTCAGTTTATCGCTGCGTAGAAATTCAAAGAGCGAGCCGTGAAACTGGTTGCCGCCGCCTTTCGTGACGAGGTTGATGACGGCCCCCTGCGCCTGCCCGAACTCTGCGCTGAAACTATTGCGCTCAACGCGAAACTCCGCGATGGAATCTATCGAAGGAAAGACCAGCAGCGTGGCGTTTGAACCAACGTCCATGTTGTTGACGCCGTCCACGGTCCACATGTTCGCGTTCGACTGGTTGCCGTTGACAGACACATCAACGTGAGAGTCAAGCCCCGTGCCGCGCGTCCCGAACGCGCCGCTCTCGTTGGGCGCGGACAGGCCCGGCACCAACGTCACGAGCGCGGCGTAGTTGCGCCCGTTGAGCGGCAGTTCCGTGACCTGCTTCTCCGAGACGAGGCTGGTCACATCACCGGCGCGCGTTTCGACCTGCGCGGCCCCGCCTGTGACCGTCACGGTCTCGCTCACCAGCCCTATCTCAAGGGTTAAGTTAACAACGAGGTTGTCGCCAACGTGCAGGTCATTGCCGTTGCTGACGGTCTTCTTAAAGCCCTGTGGCGACGTGCTCACGGAGTAGCGTCCAACCGGCAAACTCGAAGCCGAGTAGAAGCCGTTATCGTCGGACATCACAGTGCGAGAGAAGCCCGTGTTCTCTTCCTGTATCAGCACCTCCGCTTTCGGAATCGCGGCTCCCTTCGGGTCCCGCACCTCGCCTCTGATGTTGCCGACCGTAGATGTCTGGGCGTGCACGCCGACGAATAGCCCTATGCCCAGCACAAAGAGCACCGCGTGAAGTAAAAGCTTTTTCTTCATCATCATCACATCTCCTGGCTGTGTGCCCGACGGGTCGAGGCAAATGCATTGCCGAGCAATCTTTTCTAACTTTAAGCTACCCGCGCGCTGAGATGCATACGTCTCCGCGCGAAAGATACGAGTTAATCTTTTTAAGAGAGACCCATGTGGCGTTCCCGCTACCGTCACCCTGTTGACGAAATGTGTTTACGTGGCAGTCTTGAATTCAGGGCAAGCCCTGTCAAAAAAACAAGCGTCTTTAAAACTGCCGTCTTGATTCACAACGGAAAGATTACGTCTGACGATTTCAAAACCCGTGTTGGCGCGTCGCGGGAGGCCCCGCTCATCAATGATGTGGTGCGACAGGACGCCAACCTCTTGATCCTTCGCGCCGCGTCGTCGGCACAAACTGACAGACTCTCTTTGCGGAAAAAGAATCTTCTCAAACAAGGCGGCTTAAAGAGAACTTTTGGACCTTTTGTAGTAAGACAGGACAAAAGGTATTTAATACTAAAATTCCGCCTTGTCAATACATTTTTTCGTAGCACTTTGTTGTGTTCCCGAACAGAGTCTTGGTGAAAGACATTAACGCGAACTGCAATTGAGTGTGCGGAATGAAGGATTCACCACCGCAGGCACAGAGCGCACAGAGTTAGCACAGAGGATTAAACTTTCTTCTCTGTGAGTCCTCTGTGTCTGCGGTGGTGAGTGCGCCTGACTAAACATTCAATCTTGAGTGTATATAAGAAGTTTCAGGTTGTAGCCACGGAGGCGAATTTGCTGGCGAGGACGAGGCTCAGCGCGCCCATCAATGTCGGCTGCGTGCCGAGCGTGGAGGCCATGATGCGCGCCTTTGGTTGCATGTGACAGGGGTTCTCTTCAATCGCCTCGCTAATCTCTTTTGAGATGATGGGCCACGCGCGCACGATTGGCCCACCGACGATGACGGCTTCTGGACTCAGACCTTTAATGAGGTTCGAGATGCCGACGCCGAGGTAGTGTGCCGTCTCCGCGAGGGCATTGCGGGCCGGGCCATCGCCGTCGAGCGCGCGGTCAATCAACTCGTTGAAGCGGAGCGCGCCGCGTGCGTCCGCGCGGCGTGAGAGTTTGGCGTAGCGAGCCAGCGCGGCATGTTCCGAAGCAAACGATTCCCAGCAATTATAACTCCCGCTGGCGCAGGCGACGGGCGCTCCCTCTCCTATAGTCATGTGCCCGAACTCGCCCGCCGCGCCACGCTCGCCCTTGTAAACCTGCCCGTCGAAGACGACTCCCGTGCCGAGACCTTCCGCGACCAGCACGAGTATGAAGTCGCGCGCCTCGCGCACTTCAGGGCGACCGAACCAGAGTTCCGCGAGCGCGGCGGCGTTGGCATCGTTGTCTATCGTCGTCGGCAGTTTAGTCGCGGAAGAAATCTTGTGCGCTATCGGCAGATCGCGCCAGCCGAAGCAAGGCACGTAGGTGGCGCTCATGTTTTCCGGGTTGACGATGCCGGGCACGCTGATGCCTATGCCTTCGATAGCCCCGCCGCTTTTCTTCACCAGTTTGCGCGCGCAGTCAATGATATGAGCGAGCGTCTTTTCGGCATCGGGGTCTGTCTCAAACTCTTCCTGTTCAAGCACGCGTCCGGCGAGATCACTCGTCGCCATCACGGTGCGGGCCGTGCCGAGGTCGACGCCGATGGCGACGGCTCCCGCCGCGCGTATACGCAGGAGCGTGGGGGGCCGCCCGCCCGTGGACTCGCCCGCGCCGATCTCTTCTATGAGGCCGTCTCCCATCAACTCGTCGAGGATGATGTGGATGGTAGAGCGATGCAGCAAAGTCTCCTGCGCGATCTCCGCCCGCGCGAGGGGTTCTCTTTCGCGCACGAGGTTGAGGATGATTTGACGGTTGATGTCACGAATCGTGTTCGGGCGCGCGACATTCGCTCTCTTCAAGTTGATACGTCGCACAGTAGTGGTCGCTCCGTGGAGAAGTTTGGCGCTCATGGGCTTGGTTCTGGAAGATGAAAAAGCGTTGTCTCCTGATGATGACTGCGCGGCTCGGAAAGACAGTGTAGACCCGTGCAGGAACTCTGCGTTAGCTTTTCTTTCGCCCCCATTGCCCGCGCGCGGAAAGCGCGAGGATAAGCTCGCTTGCCGATTCAGTCAAGAATTTCCGCATGCGGGTTGTGGTTCGACTTGGTCTTGAGTGTTTATGAAAGATGAGTTCACCACCGCAGACACAGAGCGCACAAAGGACGCACAGAGAAAAGCATTCAACTCTCTGTGCGTCCTCTATGTTCTCTGTGTCTGCGGTGGTGAATTAACTGTGGCCGCCGATTTCCCGGAGTCCGGCGCGATGCGTCAGGGTCCGGGCGTCCTGCTTAACCTGTCCGCGTTTTTCCTGACGCTGCCGCTGAGTTCGATGATGTCCAGGAGGTCTGTTCCGGCCCTGGCGGATTGCTGCGCGTCAATCGTTCCGGGGAGTTTGAAGACGGTATTATCAACGAAGCTCTCGATACGTTTGCATAAAGTGACGAGCGTGGTTTTCATCTGCTCCTGATTGATTTCGTCATCACTCTTCGGCTCCTTCTCAACTTCGTCCTTCTTCCGCGCGATGAGGAATGACTTGAGACGATTGGCGCGCTTGTTTATCTCTCCGGCTTCATCCGCGATGGCTGTGTAATCGAGCGGCCCTGCGGTTTTGAGGTGACGCACGAGCGCGTTGCGAAGAATCTGTATCTGCTTAAAGTCCTTGCCGATTTGTTGAAATGCTTCTTCGACGCGTTTGGGGTCAATGGTCCCAGGCTGCATCGTGGTGGGGTTAAGGTTGCGGAGGTCAGCCTCGCGCTGTTGTCGCTCGCGCATCTCGCGCATCATGTCATGGTCTGACGGCGGCTCTGGCGCGCGACTCTGCGCCATGACGGCGTGCGTCATCACGGCTAAGAAAAAGATGGACGCAGCGATACCGCCTGCGATCTTCATTAGCATACGGAAGTGTTGACTTCTCATGGCGGCCCACCTTTAAATCGGTCTCGTGTGGAGCAGCCCAGTATAATCCCGCGAGGCAGTCTCGAACAATTATTTATTTGCGCCGTTCAAAAGCCCGCGTCTTGTTCTATAATCACGGCTCGTCTGTTTGATTCATTTATGAAACCACTGAAAATCGGTATCACCGGCGTGAGGGGCATCGTGGGCGGGGCGTTCACGCCGGAGTTGGCCGTCGGCTTCGCGCAGGCTTTCGGGACGTACCTGGACGGCGGGCGCATTCTGGTTTGCCGCGATACGCGACCGTCCGGGCCGATGGTGCGAGCCGCCGTGCTGGCGGGTCTGCTCGCCGCCGGGTGCGAAGTGATTGACCTGGACACTTGCCCGACGCCGAGCATGCAACTCGCGGTTAAGTGGCTCGGCGCAGACGGCGGCGTGGCGATGACGGCGGGCCACAACCCCGCGCCCTGGAACGCGCTCAAGTTCGTCCGCGCCGACGGCCTCTATCTAAACTCGATGCAGGCCGAAGAGTTGCTGGACATCTTTCACCAGGGCGAGTTCACGAAAGCCACCTGGGACAGAATCAAGACACAGGTTGAGAGCCACGATGCGATAGAGCATCATATAGAGATACTCAAAGGCGTGTTCGATGTTGAGGCGATACGCGCGCGTCGTTTCACGGTGGCGGTGGACTGTTGCAACGGCGCGTGCTCGCGGCTCGTCCCGCGCTGGCTCGAAGAACTAGGCTGTGCAGTGCTGGCTATCAACGACGACCCGGCGGAGCCTTTCCCACACTCGCCTGAGCCGAAGGCGGAGACGATGGCCCAACTGCGAGCCGTCGTCAAAGCGGGGCGCGCGAGCATCGGATTCGCGCACGACGCGGACGGCGAGCGACTGGGCATCGTCACCGAGCTTGGTGAGCCTTTGACGGAAGAGATGACTTTCGTGCTCGCCGCAGACACGCGGCTCAGGCAGCGAGTTGGGCCAATCGTGACGAACATCTCGACGAGCGGCGCGGTGGACCTCGTCGCCGCGCGCTACGGGGCGAGCATCATTCGCACGCCCGTCGGGCAGGCTTATATTTCCGAAGCGATGGTCGAGTGCGGGGCCGTTCTCGGAGGCGAAGGCAGCGGCGGCGTCGCCGTCCCCGAAGCGCACCCGACGCACGACAGCGCAGCCGCCATCGGTCTCATCCTGGAAAGATTGGCGCGCACGGGCGAGCCGGTCTCGGAGGCAGCGCAAGCTCTCCCGCGACTCTCCATCTTGAAGCACAACGTACAGGTCGAACCGCATCGTCTCTACTCGCTCCTGCAAGGCTTCCGCGTCGCCGTCGAACATGAGCGATTGAGTTACGACCAGACCGACGGCATCAAGGTCTCTTGGCCCGAAGGTTGGGTCCACGCGCGAGCCTCCAACACGGAGTCCATGATACGAATCATCGCTGAGGCAGAGAATGCATCGCGCGCACAGGAACTGCTCGATTGGGCGCGCGACAGACTGAAAACATAGCCGTTTGAGGAGTGAACCAGCCCGCGCCGCGCCTGATAGTGAATTGCAGTTGAGTACGACTTACTTCTTTGCGCCCTCTTTGCGCCTTTGCGCCTTGGCGTGAGATTCTTTCTTGCTCATCAAAGAACGCAATTGAAAATCGCCGTCGTAGCGCAAGCGCGTCGCGTTAAAATTATGCGAGCCATACCCACTCTCAAGATCAGCATTTCGGGCGTGCGCGGCGTCGTGGGCGACTCTTTGACGCCGACGCTCCTGACGCGCTTCGCACAGGCGTTCGGCACATACGTCGGGTCCGGTGCCATCGTCATCGGGCGCGACCCGCGCACTTCGGGCGAGATGGTCAAGCAAGCGGTCGTCGCGGGTCTCCTCTCAAGCGGCTGTCGCGTCATTGACATAGGCATGTGCCCCGTCCCGACCGTGCAGTTGATGGTCCGCCGCCAGGGCGCGCACGGCGGGCTGGCGATTACGGCCAGCCACAATCCGCCGGAGTGGAACGCGCTCAAGTTCATCGGCCCCGACGGCCTTTTCCTCGGCGCTGGACAGGCGCGCGAGATGCTGGACATCTATCACCAGGGCGAATACACGAAGGTCGCGGGCGCGGACCAGCGCGCGGTCGAAGCGATGGATGGCGCAACGGACCTCCACATTAAAGCCATCCTCGATAAGCTGGGGGCGTTGCCGTCAACTGCGAAGAGACTGCGCGTGGTGCTCGATTCGTGCAACGGCGCGGCCTCTTTCGCCGGGCCGAAGTTGCTTGAAGAACTCGGCGCGGAAGTCTTTGCGATTAACGTCACCCCGAACGGGCAGTTTCCGCGACCGGCGGAGCCGCTCCCCGAAAATATACAGGCACTCTGCGCCGCTGTCCGCGAGCACCGGGCCGACATAGGCTTCGCGCAGGACATGGACGCCGACCGCCTCGCCATCGTCTCGGAGCGCGGCGAGGCCATCGGCGAGGACAACACGCTCGTCCTCGCGGCTCTCTACGTCCTCGCGCGCGAGCGCGGCCCGCTGGTCGCCAACCTCTCCACGACGAGCACGCTCGAAGCGGTCGCCGCGCGCTTCTCCTGCCCGCTCTTCCTGACACGAATTGGCGAGGCCAACGTCACAGAAGGGATGCAGCGCGAGGGGGCCGTCATCGGCGGCGAGGGCAACGGCGGCGTCATCTACCCGCCCATCAACTTCGCGCGCGATAGCCTCGTCGGGATGGCGCTCACGCTCCACCTGCTCGCCGACACCGGACAGACCGTGACGCAGATTCTGGACACGCTCCCCCGCCTTCACATGATTAAAGAGAAGCTGGTCTGCCCTTCCGACAAAGTTGGCCCGGTGCTGAGGACTTTGCGAGACGAGTATGCCGCGTATCCCCTGGACACGCGCGACGGCGTCAAGGTCACGCTGCCCGGCGGCTGGCTGCTCGTGCGCGGCTCCAACACCGAACCGATTATTCGTCTCGTAGCCGAAGCCGCCAGCCCACAGCAAGCGAGCGACATGCTCAACATCGCCCGCGCCATCGTGCGCGCCGAACTCAACTCTTAACCCGAACACGGCGGCAGCGACGAGCGTATCAAGAGAAAATCCGGTGAATTGAGAAA
>DASYML010000255.1:0-13405 GCA_036009045.1 Pyrinomonadaceae bacterium | reverse complement strand
GGCTTCCTTCGGAGAGTGCGCCGAGCGAGAGTATGTGCGCGCGCGCGAGGTCCAGGACGTGTATGTAATCGCGCACGCAAGTCCCGTCGCGCGTCGGGTAATCCTCGCCGTAGACTTCGACCGCCTCGCGCGTTCCTGCGGCTGCCTGTAAGACTATGGGGATGAGGTGTGTTTCGGGGTCGTGCGACTCGCCGCAGTGCGCGGTCGCTCCGGCGGCATTGAAGTAACGCAGGCTGGCATAGCGCAGGCCGTAAGCAGCGTCGTACCACTTGAGCGCACGCTCGAAGGCGAGCTTGGTTTCGCCATAAGGATTGGTCGGATTGGTCGGGTCCGTCTCTTCAACCGGCTGCTTTAACGGCTCGCCGTAGGTGGCCGCCGTCGAAGAGAAGACGATGCGCTTGACGCCCGTTTCGAGCATCGCATCAAGAAGCGACAATCCCGCCAGCACGTTGTTGCGATAATACTTCGCGGGGTTCTGCACAGACTCGCCGACGAGCGAATCCGCAGCCATATGGATAACGGCCTCTATACCGTTCTCCTTGAGCGTGCGGCGTAAGGTCTCGCCGTCCATCAAGTCTGCCTGGACCAGTTTCGCTCCGGGCACGACCGCCTCACGATGCCCCTTGTACAGACTGTCATAGACGACCGCCAGGTGGCCGTCACTGACCAGTTCTTCCGTCACCACGCTGCCGATATAACCGGCTCCCCCCGTCACCAGAACACGCATCATAATGCCAGACACGGACGCGGACACCGGAAGCCATCCAGGAGTGCGTGCGCGTGTCTTCCTTCTCTAAATTTTAAAATTGGGAAATCGCCCTCATGATAACACGAAGCGGCGACGAAAGAAGTCAGCAGACAAGAGTCAGGAGTCTAAGAGTCAAGAGAAAGAATTTACTCTTTGCCTTTGACTCCAGACTCCAGACTCTCAGACTCCTGACTCGTCTTAGTGTGTTGCGACTTCGGGTGAGGCGTTGGCGGAGACGCTTCTGTTCTCGCCTGTGGCCGCGCCGGTCGGGACGTAATAGAGAATGCGATTGCAATTTTCGCAGGTGATGATCTCATCGCCGCGCCGGACTTCGGACATGACCTGCGGTCTGAGAGCCATAAAGCAGGCCGTGCAGGAGCCGTTGCGTGCTTCGGCCATCGCGATGCCGTCGCGTATGCGTGCGCTGATGCGGTTGTACATCGCGCTCATATTTTTGGGCAGGGTTGAGAGGAGACGTTCGCGCTCCGTTCGTGCGGCATCAAGTTTTTCCTGCTGCGTGCGTGTCTCTTCGTCGAAAGCCTTGATGCGCGCGTCTGATTCGGTGCGGAGGCGTGCGATTTCCGGCTCGCGCTCTTTGAGTTGACCTTCGGTCTGCTCGCCGATTTCCATCTTTTCGAGGACCTGCGTTTCGAGTTGCGAGATTTGCTTGCGCACCGCATCGGCCTCGCGTATCGCCGCCGTGTACTCATCCTGTTTCTTCGCGGACATCAGGTTCCGGTCGGCGCGTTCGACGTGGATGCGCGCCTCCGCCAACTCTGTTTCCAGGCGCACACGCTCGCTTCTGGCCTCATCCCTTTTCTTTTCCAGTTCCCTAATTTCAAAGGCGCGCTGATCGAACTCTTTTTCGATCTCAGCGCGCCTGTGTGGGATAGCTTCGATGTCGGCCTTTAGTTTACGTATGCTTGTATCCGCGTTTTGCAAAGCGATTAACTGCTCTAATTCCGCTTTCACTCTCTTGCTCTCCTCAAAAGATCAATGACATTAAAGTATGAATCGAAGCTTTCAGTTTCAAACTAAAGATGATCACATACTTACCGCCTCGCGCGCAAGCGGCGGCGAACTTTGGCCCACCGGAATGAGACTCGAAAGCCTCTCAAAACCATGATGGTTTCGAGAGGCTTTCAGAGCCAGCGGCGTTGCGGTTGATTGGACCATTATTCGGCTTTCACTGCCTTCGCCGCGTTGATGCGTCCGCCCGTCGCCACCTTGCCGTTGAGCGCATCCAGCTTATCCACAGACTTAAAGATACGCTCGCGCAATTCCTTGACGGAGAGGTTCGGGTTGACGGAGAGAATCAGCGCGGCCTCGCCCGCGACCAGGGGCGTCGCCATAGACGTGCCCGAATGTTCCTCGTATGAACCCTTCAACCAGGTGCTCAAGATTTCCGCGCCCGGTGCTGCGACGTGGACGCTCTTCGCGCCGTAGTTTGAGAAGGAGGCGAGTTGGTCGTTGCGGTTGAGCGCGGCGACGCTGACCATGTTCGGCAAATCGTAGCCCGCAGGATAATGCGGAGACTTATCAGAGTCGGCGCTCGAATTGCCGCTCGCGGCAACGAAGAGGATGCCCTCATCGCCAGCCTTGCGAATCGCGTCTTCGAGGGCCTTGGACTTCATCGTTGACCCCCAACTGGCGCTGATGACGCGGACGTTGACGCCCGCGCGCTTACGATCAATCACATAGTTAATAGCTTTGATGGCATCTGCGGTCGTCCCGGAACCGTTCGCGTTCATAAACTTGAGAGGCATAATCTGAACTTTCCAGTTGATGCCAGCGATGCCCTCATCGTTATCGCCCTCCGCGCCGATAATCCCTGCGCAGTGCGTCCCGTGACCGTTCTGGTCCATCGGGTCGTCATCACCGCTCAATGCGGAAAATCCGTGTACGTCGTCAAACTCGCCAAGCTCTTCATCCGTGTAGGCCGCGACGCCCGCCGGGCGCACCCAGATATTGTTGATGAGGTCCGAGTGAGTGTAATCAACGCCGCTGTCGAGCACCGCGACGACGACCTTATCGCTGCCCTTGGTCTTTTCCCATGCACTCAGGGCGCTGATGTCCGCGCCGCTCACGCCGCCGCCCTGGCCCGCGTTATTCAAGGCCCACTGCTGCGCGAACATGGGGTCGTTCGGCGTATTGGCCGCGAGCCGCCCTGCGAGTTGCGCGCTCGAATCATAATGACTGACGTTGCCGATTTCGGGTTCGAGTTTAATCTCGTAACTCGGCTCCGCGTACTCCACATCCGGCAGATGGCGATACTCTGCCGCCACCGCTTCCGCGTCGAGGCCGTCTTCATCTTCAATGACCGCGAGACCGTTGACAGCTTCGATCTCGTCATCAACCTCGTCATTGTGAATCCGGGCGAGATTCTCAATCGCCCGGACGGACGTGCCATGCTTGAAGCGCACGAGCACTTTCGCGCCGTCGCTCTCCTCCGTCTCATTCACGCCCTCACCGTCTTCAGCCCCGTCAGAGACTTCGTCCGTCTCACTGACTTCAACTTTCTGTGGAGGAGGCGGGGCCGCCAAACGCTCCTGCTGCCAGTGGCGTACCTGCCCCGCGAAAGCCGCCAGCAGAACCACAGCCAGCGCCAGCACCAAGTGTCCAAGAAAATTATTTCTATTCATCACAACACCTCTTCAAGTCAGGAGTCTGAGAGTCTGGAGTCATGAGTCAAAAACCAGAACTCGCTCTTTGCTTTTGACTCGTGACTCCTGACTCTCAGACTCTCGGACTCTTAAATCCGGTAATTCGAGCCACGATAGTTGTAAAGACGTAACTGGTCCTTGCTCGCGCGATATTCGTAGCCGCTGTTCGCGGCGTTCAGGCGAATGCGCCAGCCGGATGTCATCATCTGCCCGCTCATCTCTCCTTCGACGGGCGCGCCGAGGGCCATGTCCGGGAAGTCCGCCTGCTCGACTCCACTCTCTTTAATCTGGTCTTCGGGTACGCCCAGCCGCCGGGCCAAATCCGCGCGCGCGCGCTTGACCGCATCCTCTTTGCTCAAAGCCATTTCTCAGATTGCTCCTTTGGCAGCCTCTTCCGTCGCTGCTCGCTCTCTAACTCTATCAAACGTCAGGGCAGAGACGAATGTTTCCGCGCCCGTCCGGCGCCTCTCAAATCCCTCAAGGCCCGCGCTCTCGCTTATTCTGCGCTCATGCAGCATACTTCGTCAAAGCTTTAGAAGAATTTCCGTCGCGCCAGATTTTCACGCAACGGCTTTCCATGACTTTATCTCTGGCCGAGATCATAGAACGCGCGGACGCGCTCTACTTCGCGCGTGAAGATCAGGAGAGCGTGCGCGCCTGCCTCCCATTGTTGCAGGAAGCGCCCGTCCCGCTCGATTACGAAATCCTCTGGCGACTGGGCCGCGCGCTCTTTTTTCTGGGCCAGGAATCCGCCGACAGAGACGCAGCCCGAACCGCTCATCGCCGCGCCCTGCCCTTCTGCCTTGAGGCCGCCGCGCTTGAACCGGAACGCGTCGAAGGACACTTCTGGCTCGGCGTTAATCGAGCGCTGCTGGCCCAACTCTCGACTCTCTTTCGCGCGCCGCTCCTAGCCCTTCAAGCCAGCCGCTCGCTCCGGCGCGCGGCTCAAATTGACGCCGCCTATCACGCCGCCGGACCCTTGCGCGTCCTCGCACGCCTTGAAGCACATCTCCCATTCATCCTCGGCGGAGGAACCACGCGCGCCCGCGCACATTTTGAGAAGGCTCTCAGCCTCGCACCCGAAAACACCGTCACGCGCATCTACTTTGCAGAGATGCTCATCAAGACGGGAGAGACACACCAGGCACAAAGAGCACTCCAGGCCATCCTCAACACACCCCCGGACCCCGCCTGGGCCTTCGAGATCGCACGCGATAAGAAACTGGCCGATGAAATGCTCAAGGCAAGGGGTCAGGGGTTGGGGGTTAGGGGTTAGAAAGAACGGGAAAGATGTTTTGGTAGTGGGTGAGATAGGTCTTGAGTGTAGGTGACAGTAAGATTCACCACCGCAGCCACAGAGAGCACAGAGTAAGCACAGAGTTAATTGAATTAATTTCTCTGTGCTTACTCTGTGCTCTCTGTGGCTGCGGTGGTGAACGCCTCTTTATCCTCACTCAACTCACATTGACCCACTACTGATGTTGCCGCTTCCTTTCTCTTCTCCCCAACCCCTAAAACCCCAGTCCCTATCCCCCTTTCCTCATCTCAGGTCGCCGAAGAGATGTTGGAGAAGGGCTGTGATGGTGATGGCGGCTGTCTCGGCGCGCATGATGCGTCCGCCGAGCGTGACGATGTTCCATCCCGTGTCGTGCGCGGAAGCGAGTTCTTCATCCGTCCAGCCGCCCTCCGAACCGACGAGCGCCGTCGCGCCCTGCGGCATATTGGACCAACGCTCCATCGTTTCGATGAGACCAACGCCGTCGCGCTCGGAGAAGAGTAAGCGAACTGTTTCAAAACTCGCGGGCGCAGCTTGAAAGGCATCGTCAATCAACGCGACGAAGGCGATGGGCTGGTTGATTTCCGGCACGCGGGCACGCCCCGATTGCTTGGCCGCTTCGAGCGCGATGCGCTGCCAGCGCGCGGTTCGCTTGATGCCGTCCGCTTCGTCTCTGAGACGCACGTCCGCCAGTTTGGTCATGACGGGCACGATGCGCGCGACGCCCAACTCCGTCGCCTTCTGTACAACCAGATCGAACTTCTCACCCTTGAGCAGCGCCGTCGCGAGCGTCAGGCGGAGCGGCGATTCTGGACTAGCCGGAGAGACTTCCGCGCTGACTTCTAACTGCGCGCTATCGCGTCTCGCCTCCTCTATCACGCAGCGATACTCACGCCCTTCGCCGTCAAAGACGAAGACCTCATCGCCCCGCTTGAGTCGCAAGACATCGCGCAGATGCCGCGCCTCCTCCCCGGCCAGCGTGACGGACCTCCCGCCCGGAGCGAACGCCCCCGGCGGCGCATAGAATCTTCTGCGTGACATAAGATGAGAGGCTGGAGGCTGGAGACTAGTTAAAAACCTTGCTGCTTTGACTAGCCTCCAATCTCAAGCCTCCAGCCTCTGCTTTAAATAATAATCGCGGACCATTCGCCGTCGTTGGCGATTTCGCATACCTGTGTGATGCCGAGTTTGCGGAGTTGTGCTAAGACCAGTTCCGTTTGCGTTTGGAGAATGCCTGAGAGGACCAGCCGTTGGCAAGTCGCGCCCGTGAGCGCGGGCAGAAGCGTGAGGATGATGTCCGCTGTCAGGTTGGCGCAGACGAGGCTGGCAGACGCGGTCTCTTCTTCAATCGTGCCGGTGCGAAAATTTATACGCGCGGCGACGCCGTTCAAGTCGGCGTTTTCGCGCGCGATGCGGATGGCGTCGGCATCCGTGTCGCAAGCTTCGATGCGTGCGCGCGGAGCGAATTTGGCGGCGGCGATTGAGAGAATGCCCGTGCCCGTGCCGACATCAAGCAGACTTTCACCATCAAAATATTTTTCGATGGCAGCGAGACAAAGGCGCGTCGTCTCGTGCGTGCCCGTGCCGAAGGCCATCCCCGGCTCGATGCGTATGATGAAGCGGTCGGACGTGTTTGGTATCTCCGTCCAGGGCGGCGCGATGATAAAATGCTCGCCCACTGTGACGGGCTGCCAGCTTTTTTTCCACTCGCCGAGCCAGTCCCTATCCGCCACTTCGCGGCGTGCCATCTCGCGCACGGACGAACCCGGCAGACCGTAAAGCCGCAACGCATCAAAGAGCCTCAAGCGCAAATCTTCAAGCTGCGGCGGCTCTCTGAAATAAGCGCTCACGCGCATCTCTTCAGCATCACCATCTAAACTCTCCGTGCCGAGCGCCCCCGCCTCCATCAATGCATACTCGACAGCCTCCCGCGCCATAACCGAGAGACTGACATCAACCGCGTACCAGATTTTTTCGTTCACGCTCATCTGAGAAAAGAGATTCGTCGTTTGTTCAGGGTACATCCCGGATTGAGTGTATGGCAGGAGGCGTTCACCACCGCAGACACAGAGGACTCAGAGGACGCACAGAGAAAAATGCACAATAACTCTGTGCTGACTCTGTGTCCTCTGTGTCTGCGGTGGTGGATTGGTCCTCTTTGACACTCGATTAAGAATCATCGCTCAACGCTCTTGAATCCCCATATCATCGAGCAGGTTCATCTTATCGCGCCAGCCCTCTTCGACCTTGACGAAGAGTTCGAGGTGGCAACGATGGCCCAGCAGATGTTCTATGTCGTGTCGCGCGCGCGTGCCAATCTCTTTCAACTGTAACGCGCCCTTGCCGATGATAATCTTCTTCTGCGTTGAGCGCTCGACGAAGATGGCGCAGTGTATGCGCGTGAAATCATCTCTCACTTCCTCGAATTTTTCCGTCACGACCGCCGTCACGTATGGCAACTCCTGTCCGGTCGCCTGAAGAATTTTTTCGCGCACGATTTCCGAGACGAGCAAGCGCATGGGCTGGTCCGTCAATTCGTCTTCATCGAAGATAGGCTCGCCCAAAGGCAAGTGCTCGATCATCTCCTTCAGCAAGACTTCCATCATGTCGCCTTTGAGGGCCGAGAGGGGGACGACAGATGCCCACTGATGCTCGCCCCCGTACCACTCCATCAACGGCAGCAGCCTGGACTTGTCCGGCAGCTTGTCCGACTTATTGAGCAGGAGCAGCGCGGGCTTCTTGCTCTCTTTGACGAGGTCGAGCACGAAGCGGTCACCGTTGCCCGTCGAAACGCTCGCGTCACGAATCAGGCAGACGAGGTCCACGCCCTCCAAAGCATCATGCACCGCCGCCATCATCCGCCGGTTGAGTAGATAGCCCGGCTTATGCACGCCCGGCGTATCCACCAGCACGATCTGTCCTTCGGGCCTCGAAATGACGCCCTGAATTTTATGCCGCGTCGTCTGCGGTTTATTCGAGACCGCCGCGATCTTCTCCCCGACGAGACGGTTGAGCAGCGTGGACTTGCCCGCGTTGGGCCGCCCGATGAGCGCCACGTAGCCGCTACGGTAAGAATGCGCGTCTTCAACTTTCATCTGTGTAGACATCATCATGCTCAACGAAAAGCCTGTCCGAGCGCTTATGTGTGGGCTTCACCAGATATCTCATGAAACTCTTGCCAGAGGGAAGATAAAGATTTCACTACTTGGCTTTTCCCGCGTATATCTGGACCAGATTGACGAGCGTCTCGGTGGTCTTTTCCAGGCCGCGCCGCGAGTTGAATTCCAGTTTGCCGTGAAAGTTTTGTCCGCCCGTGAAGATGTCCGGGCAGGGCAAGCCTCTGAAGGTCAGGTTCGCGCCGTCGGTCCCGCCGCGTATCGCCTTGATGCTCGGCTTGAGACCGGCCTGCCGCGCCGCCGCAATCGCATTCTCCGTCAAGAGCGGATAGTTCTTGAGCACCTCCTTCATATTCTTGTAATTCTCTTTGACCTCGATGGAGATTTTCACCTGCGGAAACCGGCCCTGCGTTTCCTGGACCATTTTACGCAGCAGAGCTTCCTTCGCATCCAGCCCGCTCAAATCGAAATCGCGCAGGAGTATCTTGAGCGTGGATTCTTCCACATCAACCTTGCCCGTGTACGGGTGTACAAAGCCGACGCGCCCCTCCGTCGTTTCGGGCAACATCTCATGTGGAAAGCGCGAGAGATAATCCGCGAGCGCATACGACGCGTTGACCATCATCCCCTTCGCCGTGCCCGGATGCGTACTCTTACCCTTAAAGGTGACGGTCGCCGTGCGCGCGCTCCACGTCTCGTTGCTAATCTCGCCGAGCGATTCGCCATCCACCGTATAAGCGAACTGCGCGCCGAAGCCCTTGACATCAAACTTCTCTATGCCGCCGCCCACTTCCTCATCCGGCGTAAAGGCGACCGCAATCGTTCCATGCTTGATCTGCGGGTTCTGCATCAGCGTATCAATCATCGTCAGGATAGCCGCGATGCCGGACTTATCATCCGACCCGAGCAGCGTCGTCCCGTCCGCCGTGATGATGTCGTCGCCGATCATCTCCTTGAGAATCGGATTCTTCTCGACCGTGATGACCTGCGAAGTGTCTTTCGGCAACACGATGTCGCCGCCCCTGTAGTTTTTGTGAATGACCGGATTGACATTCTCACCCGACACGGCTGGCGACGTATCCATGTGCGAAATAAAACCTATCACCGGGACCGCCGCGTTGTCGGCGAGATTCCCCGGCAGTCTCGCGTAGACAATCGCAGACTCGCTGACGCGCACATCCTGCGCCCCCAGAGTTTTCAATTCCTGGACCAGCAAATTCGCCAGATTGAACTGCTTCTTCGTACTCGGCACACTCTCCTGGTCCTCCGCCGACTGCGTATCAATCTTCGCATAACGCAGAAACCTCTCCAGCGCCGTCTCCCTCGGCGGCCTCAACTGTTGGCCCTGCGCGGAAACCATCAAAAGCAAGATGGTCACTAACGTGTAAAGTGCTTTCATCTCGATTACCTCAACTATTATTTTTTGTGCTCTATACGCTGTAACAATTTCTCCAGATTTTCGAGTAGCTCCGGCATTTCTAATGCAGTTGCAAACTCTCTTGTCCAGTTCCTGATTCGAGCCAGGTCCAGATTCGGATAAATCATTATGATCGCTTCAATATCTGCAATATCTTTCTGCCTTTGAGCGACTGCTTTGGTGATAATAAGGTCTTCAGGCGTTGGTACTTTCAGGTTCAGCGCGCCAATTGTCAGCGCCGTTGAACGCTCAATCATTTCTCGCTCAAACTCTAATGCCCCACATGAAATATCAATGCTGATTCCGCTTGTTTGATCTCGAAGCAGGAGGACGCGTGCTCGTCCAGCAAACTCCAGCGGACCACTGATACGGGAAGCGAAGCCGTAAGTATCTCCCGCTTGTAAGAATGTCTCCCAGCGACTCTCTTCGAGCCAGATCAGGGCGTCAATGTCTTGCGTAGCACGCGGCTGAGCGAGAAGTGAAACGGCCACTCCACCGATTGCTACATATGGGACTTGCTGGGCTTCAAGCCAATCCACCAGGGATTGCAGAGTTGACAAAAACGCCGCCGGTAAAGCGGATTCAGGCATGATACTTTTCCTTGAGACGACGCCAGCGTTCACGCACTCCATCTTCCCCTTCTTTAAGGGCGTCAGTCCATCCGAGCGCCTGCCCCGCTTCGTACATCACTGCAAGCTGTTGAAGCTTGTCCGAAGCGGGAGTGCAACGTACATCCTCTGCCACTGCATGATTGATAAGCTGCCAGCGCGCCTTGAATTGACGAGCTTCTTCTTTGGTCATGGTAGTTATCCTTTATTCGCCGCCGCCATCTCGCCGTTGAGTTTGAGGATTTCGAGGGTCATCTCGGCGGAGGCATAGAGGTCTTTGACATCGAGCCATTCGTTGACGGTGTGGATGGCGCGCATGCCCGTGCCGAGGTTGGCGCATTCGATGCCTTTGCGGTTGAAGATGTTGGCGTCGCAGCCGCCGCCGGAGGCGAGCGTCTTGACATCCTTGCCGAGACGCGCGGCGGCCCGGACCACTAATTGGACCACGCGCGAACTGTCCGGGACATCCATCGCGGAATATTCGCGCCCGACGGTTGATTCGACGCGCCCCTTTGTCGTCTTGCCCGCGACCGTCACTTCGTATTTAGATGCCGCGTCCTCGAAGCACTTGACCATGTGCGCGCATTGGGCGTCGAGTTTGCTTTCATCGAGCGAGCGCGCTTCGCCTTTAAGAGTGACGAGGTTGGTGATGATGTTGGTCGCCTCGCCGCCCCGTATGACGCCGATGTTGGCGGTGGTCTCTTCGTCTATGCGACCGAGTTTCATCGCGGCGATGGCTTCGGCGGCAATCTTAATAGCACTGATGCCCTCTTCGGGCGCGACTCCGGCGTGCGACTCAAGGCCGTAGACTCTGAATTCCAGGTGATTGGCCGATGGCCCCCTCGTAAAGAGAAAGCCGGGGTCGTCCGAATCGAAAACGAGGCCGTACTTCGATTCGATTTTGGACGTGTCCACGTTCTTCGCGCCGAGCAGGCCCACTTCTTCGCAGATGGAGAAGATGGCTTCTATGTCCGTGTGCGGGATGTGCTGTTCCTGTAGACATCGGATGGTCTCTATAATGACGGCGCAGCCGGACTTATCATCGCCGCCGAGCACCGTCGTCCCGTCCGTGCGAATGATGTCGCCCTCAATGATGGGCTTGACATTCTCGCCCGGAACGACGGTGTCCATGTGCGCGCTCATCATGATCGGCTCAGCGCCCGGAATCGTGCCCTTGAAACGCGCGATGACGTTGCCGCTATTGCCGCCGACCTTCTCCCCTGCGTCGTCTATCAACACTTCCGCGCCCATCTCTTCGCAATACTTTTTGATGCGCTCGGCCACGTCTCGCTCCCTGCGCGAGTGGCTGTCAATCTGGACCAATTCGAGAAGAAGATTCTTAATGCGCTCCTGGTTAATCATTTCGCCTCCGCAAAAAAAGTGATGAGTGATGAGTGATGAGTGATGAGTCATGAGCAGGAGCTTTTCTCTCATCACTCATCACTCATCACTCATCATTGCCTTGTCCGTGACTGCTTTTGAATCCTACTATATGACGCCCCGCACACGCTACGAAAGAGAGGCGCGTCAGTCGTCGCCGCGCCTGTTGAGTTCGTCAAGCGCGCTCTGTAATTCCCGGCGCTTGGCTTCGAGCATGTCTTCGTCAGCATCGGGCGGGACGAAGATGGGCTGAGCGATGCGGACGCGTGCGCGCGTGAAGGGTCTGGGGACTTGAAAGAGGTCCCAGCTTTTCCTTGATTGCCAGAAGCGTGCGGGCGTGATGTTGAAGGGGAGGATGGGATGACCAGTCTTTTTCGCCAGCAGCACGGCCCCCATCTTGGCGACATAGCGCGGACCTTTTGGTCCATCAATAGTAAAAGCCGTCGGACAGCCTTTGCGCATCAGCCGGACCATCTCGACGACCGCGCCGACGCCGCCGCGTGTTGAAGAACCGCGCGCCGCGCCATAGCCGAAGCGCTGTATGAAACGCGCGATGTACTCGCCGTCGAAACTCTGAGAGGTCATCACGACGATGCCGCGACGCCGCCAGAAGTAGGTCGCCAGAAAGACACGGTTGTGCCAGAAAGTGTAGATCGGAAGGCGGCCTTCAAAGGTCGCCGCCCGCCAATGCTCCCAGCCCTCCACCTCGAAGCGGACGGTGCGCCCTATGATTTGAATGAGCAGGTAAAAGACGAGGTCCGCCGCGCGAATCAAGAGCCGCTGCTTCAACGGATAAGCAGAAAGGTCCGCGAAGGTGTAAGCCTTCAACGCGCGCTCTTCTTCAACAACGCCGCCACCACCGCGCACGCCGCCCGCGCTCTTCTCACGCCCCTGAGATTGTTCCGCTGAAGCCTGCATAAAAGTTTTCGTCATCGCAAGTCTAACAGAAAACAGTTTTCAGTTTTGAGTTTTCAGGAAAAGCAAAGTTATGAGTTTTCAGTTTTCAGGAAAAGCAAGTTGTCTTTACTGAAAACTCAAAACTGCCTTACCCGTAGAGGTCTGCTTGGCCGGGCGGGCGTGTGCGCCAGCGTTTGTGAATCCAGAGCCACTGATCCGGGTAGGCGCGTATCATCTCTTCGAGGGCGGCGGTGAAGCGCGCGGTGTTGATTTCGACATCGCGTTTGTCATCGCCCGTGCGGATGAGTTCGACAGGGGGCGAGCCGTGAAAGAAGAAGCGCTGGCGCTCTTCATTCCAGACAGCAGCGGTCGGGATGACCAGCGCGTTGGTGCGCAGGGCGAGCCAGGCGACGCCCGAAGTCGTGCAGGCCGGATGATTGAAGAAGGGGACGAAGACACCCTCGCGTTCCTGCGTGTTGAGGTCCGCGAGAATGCCGAGCGTGCCTCCCTCTTTGAGCGCGCGCAGGGCCGCGCGGGCCGCTACCTTTTTGTCAATCGGCTTGTTGCCGAAGCGCGTGCGAATGTTCTCTATCAGTTCTTCGATGCGCGGATTGTCTATGGGACGCACGAGAAAGTTGATCGGATATTCGAGGGCCGACCAGGCGAAGCTGAGTAGTTCCCAGGCTCCGAGGTGGCCCGTCAGGAAGATGACGCCGCGCCCTGTGCCTTCCGCCGCGCGCAGGTGAGAAAGGCCCACGGGGTCATACTCCACAAGGTCGCGCAGGCTCTCCGGGGTGGCGCGCGGAAACTGGCTGAACTCTCCGAGCATCCGCCCCAGACTTCTAAAGCAGCCGCGCAGGATACGCTCGCGCTCCGGCTGGTCCATTAATGGGAAGGCCAGTTTGAGATTGCGCTCGCCCGTGCGCCTGAGGCCGCCGCCGAAGGTGTAAGCCATGCGCCCGAAGGCTTTGCCGGTCGCCAGAGCCGCCGGGCGCGGCAACGCTCCGAGCACTGAGAGCAACACACGCGCCGTCGCGTATTCCAATGTTTCCTGTACTTTTCCCGGTTTAGCCATCACGCAATTAAAGCAGTGACCAGTGACGAGTGACAAGTGATGAGCAAGAATAGCTTGCTTTAACTCGTCACTTATCACTCGTCACTGGTCACGGCTTCTGATATTATTCGGAACGCGGTCCCACGGTTTTTCGTACAGCAAGGCGGAAAGCGCTTGACACACGCGGCTCTCCCTCCAAAGGAAATTAAGGTCTGCGCAATTTAAGTTCGCTTGGCGTTTAATCGG
>DASYML010000254.1:0-11105 GCA_036009045.1 Pyrinomonadaceae bacterium | reverse complement strand
TTGCAGCGCGCTGCGCTGCGTCGTGAGGTTGACTCCTGAGTGTTGCTCAATCGAAGTGAGTAGCGCCGTGACAAACTGTGCGGCACTTTGAGAGCGCGGATAGAGTTGGAGGAAAGCCTCGCGCTGAACGAAGGCCAGCGCCGTGCCCGCCATAGAAGGTGGAATAGGAGAGCGCGGGGTCTATCACGAGCGGCTTGAGATGGTCGTAGCCGCCGACCTCGAAGCCGACCTCATGCCCTCTGGTGAAGACGTAACGACCGTAAACTAAGCGGCGCACGCCAGCCGTCTCCTGATAAATCGTCGTAAGCTTTAAAGGCTTGCGCCCTGGCGCTTCGTTCCAGGTCGGGAGCGGGTTTGGAATCAGCCCCCGGCACATCCGCCGCCGGGGCGTCGCTCGCGGGAGATTTCACAGAACCCGCCATGCTCGCGGTCCCGTGCCAAGACGCTTGGGCGCTTGGCCGCCGCGAGTTGATGATGAAGCACAACAGCCCGACGGTAACCAGCGAGACGAGCACGGGCAGCATCAAGCGTCGCAGCTTTTTCATCGCAGCGCGCACACCGCGAGAATTAACGGAGCGTAGAAATTGCGCGAGGGAAGTCATGGAGAGGCTCCTGATGTTGTGGGAGTAGAGCAAGTCTGGAGGCTAAATTAAAGAGCTTCCCTGAAAGTTTGGAAGAGACAGGTAACGCGAAGTCTGAAGCAGCCTTGGCAGCAAAACTTAACACAACATTCGCGGTCATATCAAACGAGGCACGCGACTCCGGTGATGGTCAGACGAAAATATTTGCCTCACAACTATTGCCTGCGATGTTGCTCGTTCAGATTAGAATGCAGATTCAACAATCCACTCTTGAAAGTTTTCAAGTCTCAGCGGCACGACATCCGAATTAGCCAGCGCCGCACGAGCCGCAGACGATGTGTACCTGTGATGTGCCGTGGACGTTTTTTCTTATTCCGAACTGACATCATCAAACGGAAAAGCATAAGTCGCACCGGGACCGAAAATATTAATAATCAAGCCGTCAATACCCAGACGCGCCGACGTTTCCCACAATGTTGCCCCCTGACATGTGGCTTGCTGCATCTCTGCCCGTTGTCCTTCGCCAAGCTTAGACAAAAACATCTCGGCGCAATCCGGCGCGGTGAATGCGGCGGCGGGGTTCGACATGCCGCCGCGATTGGGCAGCGTAATCACGGGGCCTGATGAATGGTTGAACAGCAGAAAGGCTCTATAATTCATGATCGCCGTTTTGTCCGGTTGGTCCGTCTTCTGCCATTGCTCAAAACTATCTTCGAGCGCGACGGCCTCCGCCCACAGCGTTCCCACCTCAGAACCAGAGCCATCCATAAATATCCATGTCTGTTCGCGCGGCGAACCGGGATTGACGCGGACGGTTTTTAAGTTCGGGTCTATGATGCTGAACAATTCGGTTCCGGCAATGCCGCCCGCGTATGCGCCGAGCATCGCGCCCGCCGACTGTGCAAGCATGGCGGCTGCGAGGTCTGTGAAAACCCACAACTCGTCCGGCAGCAAACGTGTTTCCGTGCTGAGCAGCGTCAGGTTCTCAACGACGCGGGCTTCTTCGCCGCCTTGCGCGATGAGGCCAATCGGCACGAGCCAGCCGCGATGGCTTGTCAGCGCACGCATGACATCGTTGATGCTCGCGCGTTCCTGGCTGTAAGCCAACAGCATTTGCACCGGGGCAGACATTGTTTCCGAAGATGTGACCGCCTGCTCCGGTGCCGGTTGGCTAGTTTGATCGCCATCAGGCGTGTATTTGTCTGATTCCAAGATGGTCTCCTTTAACGATGCGGATTTTGATACATGGTCAACGGCATCCAAGGCCCGCCTTGACACGCGCCGGGCGAGCGACATTCTACACAATTTGTACAGATAACGATGAAAGAGATGCTATCGAGGCGTCGGGTTCAGTGAATTGTTCGATAGCACTGACGCGACACTATGTGCGGCTGCCCCCGCTTGTGATGCCGCTCTAGAATCCAGACGAGTCCACCTTTTGTAGCTCTCCCGTAGCAGTCACATGGTAAAACCAGTAATGATATTCGCCGTCGTTGCTGAGACCCAGCCACGGAGCAGTGTGCTCCTCCGCCGGAGTAAGAATTCGCGCCTCGACACTTCGGACAACGTACCGCGAGCCGTCATCATTACCCGCGCGCCAGTGCTCCCCATAAAGGTTTTCAAAGACCGGCTCCAACTTCGCCAACGTCACTTGATCGCCTTCCAGCCAGCCGGGCGAAACGCGACAAAAGATGATGCAGGAGTAAGAAGCCGGGGCCGTGAGGCCGGACGGGAACATCAACCCGTCTTCGAGCGTGATTTGCATAACCGTATTCATCACAATCCCCGTCCTCAACGTCATCATTGACGCAGCATCACGTCGTAGATAACACGCCCGCCATCAACATGGAATGCAAGCGCCGCGTTCTTGCCGGTCGGGTTGAAGGTCTTGTTCGATGGCGGGGTTACCTTAAGTGACTTTTTCCTTTTTCTTCTGCGGGTGAACCCGCCGCATCATCAGCAATTGAACTTCTAAATATCTCATGAACGAATTGATGTCCATCTTATTTTTATTTCCAAGCTTGAGGCTCTCTGCTAAATCCTTTTTGGCTTCATCTTCCTGACCGAGCAGTAACTTGACAAAGCTTCGACACGCATATGCCAGAGCCGTGCGACCTTCGTCATGGTCTTTGATACCAAGAAGATAGTTGAAATCGGCAAGCGCGCCCTGGAAATCTTCGAGGAGTATGCGTGCCTCTCCCCGTTCTAAATAGGCGTGTAGCTCATCAGGATAGAGCTTGATAGCTTTGTTGTAAGCATTGATCGCCACCTCAGCTTCCAACTTGTTTTTATTGATTTGACCGTGATTGATGTAAGCCTGTGCCACCTGGCGATTCTTTAGTGTGGTCCGGGGGTCCAGTTCTGTAGCCCGATCATAATCTTCTATGGCTTGATCCAAAGCCCCCTGCGCTCTTCTGGTATATCCACGATATAAATATGCAGCAGCCAGTGTGGGCTTTAACTCGATAGCTTTGTTGAAATTTGCCATCGCTCCATCGAGATCACCCTTTGCAAAAAGTATATTCCCCTTCTTGAGATAGATCATCGCCTGGTCAACGGCCTGTCCGCTGGCAGGGAGACACATGAAGTACAGGCAGCATCCTAAAATCAAAAAACAGAAGCTCTTTTTTACTCGCATCAGATAGTCCTTCCTCTCAATAATGAGTTGTGAGGTCTGCGTCTGCTACTGGATAGATGACACATAACTCTGCGGCAAGCCGATTCGCTCAGCGAGTTCTCTGAGCTTTGAGACGTACTGCGGATTGCGCTCGTCTCTCGAAGGCGGCGCGGGAAGATTGAAACACAGGGCTGGAATGGCGCTCCCGTCGGCCAGTCGTGCAGAGACCGCTTCTGGACGGTAAACACTCACCGATGCTTCCGCATAGAGAGCCTCCACTTCGCCATGAGTCAGCGCGAAGATGACGCCATGCGCTGTCCGGCCCGCGCATGGGACCAGGGTCGCGCGTGCCCCTATGACCAGGGAAAAGTTTTCAACAGATGCCATCCGGCGATGCGCGGGATTGATGCCTTTTTCTCGCAAGAGAGCTTCGTCCATGAAGAGGCCGTAGAAAAAAACATCAATTCTTCTGAGGTGCGCTTCCGTCATAGCAATGTGAAGCAGCTATTGAGCTACGAAGTGATATTCGATAACACCTGTGATTTTGACCGCCTCGCCATCGAAAAGAGTTGGCGTGAATCTCGCTCGTCGTGCCGCGTCAACGCTGACGCCATACAAGAGCGGGTGGCCTGAGACAGCATGTGCGGCAACGACCTTGCCCTGCTCATCTATCACGACCTGCACCATTACTGTGCCGCTTGCATGAGCCGCTTTGGCTAAGCGCGGATATTCCGGCTTGGGTATCTCAATAGCTTTTCCAGCGAGCACCGCGCCGGGCTGTCCCGCCTGTGCGTTCGGGGCTGACTCTGCTTTCGGCTCACCTAAAAATCCGAGGACGAAGGGGTAATCAACTTTCAAACTGCTGCGGACATCTTTCCATATCTCAGTTCCCTGCGCCTCGTCTGTGTCCGCCCTGAGATAGATGAGATTGACAAATCGGAAGCCGCGCCGGAGCCAGTAAACCTCCGCCGTGCCGGGCCTCTTTTTGAGAGAGCCACGCAGCCTGACGCCTTCCGCCTGCGTCTCGCCAACATCAATTCTGACATCCGTGCGCTCGCCCTTCGTCGAGAGTTTCTGCGCGAGGTCTTGCGCTAAAGGGTCGCTGATACTCTGTCGCGCGGCTGCCAGTTGAGCGCGGAGGATGGTGTCTCGTTGGACGACAATCGTAATCTGCACCGAACTGCCTTCTCTTGTGATAAGCAGTTGTTGTGCCCCGGCAGTGCTATGGTCAGTGACGGACCATCCCGCAGGGTAATCGAAGGATAGATTATCCTGAGCGAAGTGCTTCGTCTGGATACTGGTAGACTGCGCGCAGACGGGCACGCAGAAGAGCAGCGTGATGATCGCATGGCTGAGCGTGAGGTGTCTTTGTTTCATCGCAGGGTTCCTTTATTGTAGGGGCCGGGAGGCTGCCGCGTCGCGTGTCTCCTCCTTCAGCTTTCAGTAGGAAGCACTTTTCAAGCGTGCTTCAACTTCAGAACTCATCTCGCGCGTGAGAACTTCTCTGTTCAGGAAGAGGTCCCACACAGCGCCTGCGGCGAAGGTCTCCTCCTTTGAGGTGACGAGGCTTGCGAGCCTGAATCTTTCCGCCGGGCTGGGATGCGTGTCCATATCTGATGTCTCACGATGAATCGCTTTTTGAAACTCCTCTTCGAGCGTTTTTTGCTGGTCCAGTTCCTCGGATTTTGAAAGCTCGTAGAGATTCATGAGCGCGCGCCTGGAGTTGAACGCCTCTGAGATTTCTTTTTCGGCGAGATGCTCAAACTCTATTTGTCTGAGCACGACATGACGGAGTCCTTCCTCGAATGAGCGCGCGCCGAAGTGATAAGAGGCCAGACGATCAGCGAGCACTTCCTGAAAGCGTCCGGCTCCGTGGCTGATGCGCGTAAATATCCTGTGATAGAGGCGCAGGAAGTGAAAGCCCAGATTCCAATACGTATTTTGCTTGCTCAAGATCATGGCTGTGGCAAACTTCATCATGTCGGATTTGACGCGCAAAGCCATGTCTCCCCCGGCAGTATCCCTATGAGTAAAATGACCGTATTCATGGGCCAACACCGCGCGAAAAGCATTCTGGCTGAAGCCGTTCAAGACGCCGAGACCGACTATCAAGACGCGCTCCGCGCGATCATTCATACGCTCGCGGAAACTGCCACGCTCATAGACGGCGACTTCGGTTCCCGGCGTGATGCGGATTTCGCTCACGGGCCGCGTCCCGATGCTGCGCGCCACCTCCTGCGAGAGCGCCCACAGGCCCGGCGCTTCGTCTTGCCGCAAGATACGACCGGGGTCTTCACCCTGATAGCGAACGAACAATGACTTAATCATCTGGAAGATGGTGATGAGCGCGCCCACTGCCAGAAAAAGTACGAGCTTGATGGGAAAGGTGCCGATGACCAGAAAGCCGTAGACGGCTGCACCGGAAACCGCGAGGATGAGAAAGATGACCACCGGGATGGAAAGATAATAATAAATCCCCGCGATGTTGATGACCTTGCGATAGACGCTGCGCAACTTTTCATGCTCGGCGCTGACCAGCGTCTGCGGGTCAGCCGTCTCAAGATATTTTAAAGTGCGCTTCGAGAGAAGGCCGCCGACCAGGAAGAGAAGAGCGAGGCCCAGGGCCCAGGCCAGGACCACTCCCAGCGCGATGTAAGTATAGCGCCAGGCGACGACCCTGGTGTGGACACCGGAGGCCAGAAATTCATCAACCGTCCTGGCGTCCAGTCCCATCCGGCCCGCCGTCCGAATCTCCTGTTCGGCGGTTGACCACTCTTCGTCCATCGTCGCGCGGATGGCATTGCAGTAATGAGTCAACATCAAGTCCTGATGGTTCTTCACCAACTCGCCGGTCGCCGCGCGAAACTCCGGCTCGTCTTTAAGCTCTAATGAGAGTTGGGCGCTCAGCGCAGGATAGGTGGGATCGCGTGGGTTAGTATTCTTGGCGCGCGCCTCTTTCGCCAGCACCAAAGCTTGCTCTTTAACTGTCCTGCTGACGGACGCGTTCTCCGCCGGGTAGGCCATCTTCAACCCCAGGCAGAAAAGATTGTCCGGCGAGCGTTTCAGTGCGACCGCCTTGCGTAACAGCGCCAGCCCCTCATCCACCTCTCCTATTTCGACCAGGCTATAGCCGAGCCGACGATTAATCACATCCCACTTCGGCGCTTGCTCCAAGACCTGCCTGTAGAGCGGCACGGCGCTCTTCATATCGCCGCTATCCGCCGCTTCGGTGGCCTGTTTGAAAGCTTCGACCGAAGCGGGTGAGATGGCGGCCAACTCTTCCTGAATCCCCGCCTCCTTTTTCGCGTCGCGGTTAGGAGACTGGGCCGGAGTGACCGGGGCCGTGAACGCCAGAAGCATGACACATGCGGTCAGGCAAGCGAGTTTAGCCAGGAGAAATTTAGACATGACCGGGTTCCTAATATCTTGCTTGAGATGGTAAGTCGAATTCCGAAAAGGCTCTGGACTTGAGGCCCTGCGGCTGAAATAGTTGAGGTACAGTAATATCGCCTGTGCGCGCCATCACTGTCATACCCTAATCGGGCTGATTATTCAAGTTTTGATTGGATAGAGTGTCAGCAATCAACAGACGCTGATAGCGCTTTGCCGTTGAAGGCGACCCCCTTCTTGGCGTCTTCTTAGCGCCTTTGCGCCTTGGCGAGAGCTTATCCGTTTTTAGCTTTCATACTTCTTTCCATGAGTACGAAGCAGGCTCACGCAAAGGCGCAAAGGCGCTAAGAAAGAGGGTCGCATCCCACTTTACCTGCACTCTGTGTTGTTATGCGAGACGACGGAACTGAATCTCCGCTGGTATTCAGTTGAGGTGATGAAGGAGCAGACCATCCCCCTGTAGTTGCCAGGCTCTTTGTTGTCGAGGACGTTGAGCCAAAAATCATAACCGGCCTGCTCCGGGTCGCGCCTCAAATAACCGAAGTACTGCATGAGCACGAACGCTTTGTTGTACTCCGCCTGCTTAAACGTGCTGTCCTCAATCAGGGATTGCAGGACGAGCGAGCGGCTCTGATGGATGTTGCCGCCGGTGCTGTATCTGGCAATCAGGCTCTCTCTCCGGCCTGACACGTCAACGCCCGACGCTTGCCGCATCGTCTCCATGAGGGCATCAACAAAAGCTTTGGCCGTCGTCGCGCCTCTATACTTCTGCGCGAACTCCAGACGTTGCACGAAGGCATCTGCGAAGGCGGCTTTGTCTGCTTCCAGATTGCTCCCGCCTATGACTTGCTGCCTGTCGTTGGAGAACTCTTGATAGTTGACCTGTCGGCCCAGCGCACCCTTGTATAGACGGTAGACGAAGAAGCCAGTCTGTTGATGTTCCTGCTCGATAAAGAAAGCCGCGCTGACGCCTACGTGTCTTGAGCGTAAACAGGCGGCATCTCCATCACACTTCTCTAACTCGGTGGTCCAATAATTCAGCCCGCCAGCATCGGGTTCACGACCGAGGAAATCTAGATACTGCTGGCGCACGAAGAACTCCGGTGTATCCAGAGGATTCAAGGTCTCCGCGATTGGGGTCGCGGTGAAGAGAGCATCCGTCTTGTCAGCCATCAGGTTGAAGGAGAGTTGGGCGGGACCGAATGTGTAGTTGGCCCGCGACGGAGTGACCGTATAAAAGCCCTCCGTCTCCACTCCATCAAACGAATAGCGACCGAGGTTGTCTGTCATGGTCCGGCGTCTCTTCGCGCCGTCCAATGAGACGACCACTCCGGCCAGAGGACTGCCGTCCACGGTTGTGACCTGCCCGCTGATGCTGGCGTCTGCGGCGGTCGGCGGGGCTGCAAAGAGCAACGCGCCGCTGCTCGCCGCCAGTGAAAGAGTAACAGTGCCATCGCTCACGTTGTAAGTCGTGTTGCTCAAGATATCAACGAGCGGCGTGCCCTCTGTGAAATAGGCCGCGACCGGAATGCTGGCGGTATTGCTGCCCGCGCCGTTGTTGAGCACGACGATGGCTTTGTCGTTGTTGAGAACACGGGCGAAGGCGTAGGTATTGTTATCCGTATCCGACGGAGTGGTATCACCCGTCAAGATGGTCTCAAATGTTCCTGTACGCAAGGCCGGATGTTGTTTGCGCAGATTAGCCAGCCGCGTGTAGTGGCTCAGCACGCTATTATCAATTGGACCATAAACGTTGGGATTGCCGCTCTCGTCTGCCCAGGGGTAGGGCGCGCGATTGTACGGATCATCCTCCGCGCCATTTGGGCCGCTGCCAATCGAGGGCGAGTTGAGCGCGCCCTCGTCGCCGTAGTAGACCATCGGCGCGCCCGGATACGTGAACTGGAAGAGCGCGGATAATTTGAGCCGCACTTTAGCTTGCACCAGACCGGTGTCGCCCGGTTCTGTCAGAACGAAGAGCGCGCGGCTGGTGTCATGCGAGTCAAGCAGGTTGAGCATCGTGGCGGTGGACTGCGGCGGATAATCTTCGCGCACGGCCTTCAAGGCATGATCGAACTGGCTCGGCGCGAGCGCGATGATTCTATCGTTGCCGTAGTTGTCGTTATCGCTGAAGTCCACAGCGCCGCGCGCGAAGCCGAGCACGTTCCTGCGGAAGCGATAGTTCATCGCGGAGTCGAGTTGATCTCCGGCTAACCACTGGCTCGCGTCCGGGAAGATTTCGCCGATTAATGGACCATCCGCTTTATAGCCTTTAGCGAACGGGCGGAAGTCGTGCCACCAGTTATGCGAAATGTCCGTGGCGACATCAAAGCGCCAGCCGCCCGCGCCGCGCGCATACCAGTGCTTGACGACATTATCCGTGGGGTCGCGGTAGATGAAATCTCGCACCTCTGCGGAGTCGTCCTTGAAGGCTGGCAGGCTGTCAAACCCGGCCCATGCCTCATAGTCGCTGCTGGTGCAGGGCGCGTTATTGTTGAAGAAGTTATACCAGACTCGATAAGGCGAAGCCGTTGACTCGCAGCCTCCATCGGGCGGGCCGTAGCGATGATAACGGTCGAAATAGAGACTGTCGGAAGATGAGTGATTGAACACGCCATCGAAGATGAGATGCATCCCGCGCGCGTCTATCTCCGTCTTGAGCGAGGCGAGGGCCGCATCGCCACCCAGGGCCGGGTCAACTTCCAGATAGTTGTCCGTATCATAGCGATGATTCGAGCGCGCCTTGAAGATGGGGGTCATGTAGATGGTATCAATGCCGAGGCTTTGCAGGTAGTCCAGCTTGTCCTGAATCCCTTTCAAATCCCCGCCGAAGAATTGCGTCCCGTATTCATTGGGACATGGCGAAGGCTGGCGCGGGTCGCAGATGGCCTCGTTCCAGGTCGTGTGCGCGATGGGCACCTGGTTGCCGTAGAAGACGGGGTCGCTCGCGGTGCAACCGTTGCGACAGTAATCGTTGTTGATGTCGCCGTTGCGGAAACGGTCCGGGAAGATTTGATAAACGTTCGCGTTCTTCAACCAGTCCGGCGTCTGGAAATTCTGGTCATAGATGGTCAACTGAAAAGCCGGGAACGGCTCGCCGAGACTCGCTTCGCCTTCGCCGCCCTGATTCAAATTGTCGTGGTCGTCCGCGTAAGCGTCGCTGTAGAAGGCCACGTCCGTGCCCTTCGTGATGCGGAACTTGTAGTAAAAAATCGCGGGCGTGGACGGCGTCGCCAGCGTGCCCGTCCAGATGTCATAGAGCACACTGTTCTCCGTGCGATTCTCAAGAAAGCTCAAAGGGTAATCGGTTGGACCAGTGGTCGCGTCCGTCGCCGGGTCGTAGCTGTAGACGCGCACGCTGACCCCATCCACATCGAAGTGCGTGGTGCGAAAGCGCAGCGTGACGGGTGTCCCGGCGGGCACAGCGCCGAACGGGCTGCGATAATAACTATCGAAGGTATCGTGGCGGAAACCTGCCAGATTAATAGTACTGGTCGCGGGGCTGGTGCTCTCTATGGAAAAAGGTTTGGTGCTTGTGCCGTTGGCGGTGCTGCTGACAGTGTAATAATGCGAATAGTCCGCAGCCGTGCCGATGACTGTGCCGGGGTTGCTCTGCGGGACTTGCCCGTAAACATAACCGCCGCTCGAAGTCAGGTAGCCGAAAAAGAGAAACGTCGCGGGCCTCCCGCCGCCCGCCGTGACATCCGACCAGGGAATAGCTATCTCACGCACGTTGCCCGTGCCGTTGGAGGCATAAGCGCCGGAGAAAGCCGTCGAGCCGGACCATCCGCCCGCGCCGTCCGCCCTGCGAAACTCTCTATAACCATCTTTAAAGTAGGTGACATAATCGGCCCGGAAGGGCAGGTGCGCGAAGTTCGTGTTATCGTAATTATTCCCCGTCAGATTACCGTTCGCGTTGGTCCCACCATTGACCGGCGAGACGGGGTCTTTATCAATGTAGATGACCGCCGCTTCGCTCAGGTTGGCGTTGGTAATCCCGACATACAGGTTGGTATCGTCCCATGTCATGTACCAGGTTTGCCCTGTCCCCGTGCTCTGCTGGTTCTGACCATCCGTGTGAACGCCATATTCGTTTGAGCCGATAACGCCATCAACCGTCGGTGAGGCGAACTGCGCATGCGCTGGCTGGAACGGGAGCAACACCGCCAGGGTCAACGACAGGACCAGTAATGAAATCAGAGCACGCGCGCTTTTTTTAGACGAAGCAATAAACATCTTCAGAAGTGACATCAGGGTTCCTTTCAAAACGTAAATATCTCGCGCCGGGATTGAACTGCGGCGAGTGAGAAGCCTTCGACTATCGCCGCACCATTCTACATGAGAGCTATGCTATAGAGCAGTCCGTTCGAATGATTTATTAACGTGAGTTCGACGTATGAGGCTGTCAGACAAGCGGTCTGTGCCCTGGAAGGGCAACCTGTGAGAGCCGGGGGCCAGCCTCAGCGTCGCCCCCGGTCCTCTCACGTCAAAATATTTCGACCCTGAAAGGGTCGCACACC
>DASYML010000253.1:0-13424 GCA_036009045.1 Pyrinomonadaceae bacterium | reverse complement strand
TAGCCATCACTTTGAAGACGTAGTTTTTGGTTTCCGCGAAGCCGATTTCTGAAGTGAAGACGCCCGCATCATTCTGGCGTGCGCGCTTGACCCAGCGCGCGACGTTGTCTTCGCCGCCGTTGTAGGAAGCGATGTCGGCCTCCGGCAAGTTGGGAAAGAGTTTTGTGAGGTCCGAGAGATATTCGCTGCCGACCGTGATGGAGGTTTCGGGGCGATAGAGGTCGTCCTCCTGCAAGCCTCTCAGACCGGCGCGCGTCGCATACTTCGTCGCCGTGTCAATCGTCAATTGCAACAGCCCGCGAGCGGCTGCGAGAGATTTCGCGCGCGGGCGAAACTGGCTCTCCTGTTTCATCATCGCCAGCAGGAGTCGCGGGTCCAGCCTGCGCGTCGCGGCTGCGCGCAGCAGTGACTCACGATATGGCGCTGGATAAAGCGCATCGGCGTTGGCGATCTCCGCTTGCACGCGGGATGTGCGCGCCGCGACGAGTGAACGCCTTGCTGTATCAACGAGCGAGAGAAGACGTGTCGTCGCCAGCCCGCCGTAATAAGAGTCCGCCGTGTCTGGAATCGCCAGGTAAGAATTAATCGCCTCTTCCGTGCGTCCCGCACGCTCAAGACTGTACGCCTTGAGATAAGAGACCTCTGCGTAGCTAGTCATGACATCTTTCCGGGCGAGTGAAGTGCGGCGCAGTTCGTCCGCGACCTGCGCGGCGTGCTGCCAGTCGCCTTCCGCTACATCCAGACGCAGGCGCGCGAACTGCGCGTTCGTGTCCGTCGTTGTCCCCGCGAATTTCTGGCGCGTGCGAGCGATCCAGTTGATAGCTTCCTGTGGCCTTCCGGCCTCGCGCATGCTGTCCACGATATTCAGGTAAGCAGACTCTACACGTTCGCCCGACGGATAGCGCTCCGTGTATTCGCGGTAACGCGCCGCCGAATCCAACGCGCGGCCCATACGCAGGAGGGCTGCGGCTGAGGAGTTGAGTCCCTCGCGCCCGTCCTTCGTCTGCGGGTAATCGCGCGCCACGCGCTCGAAGAAGGGAAGCGACTCCGCATAAAAGCGTGACTGGAAATATGAACGACCGATGCCGTAGATGGCCGCTGGCACATTCACATCATCCGGGTAGCTTGCGATGAGAGCCTGAAAGTGCGCGCGCGCCTCTTCAAAGGCACGATTGGTCATGTAGACGTTGGCCCGCCGCACATGCTCCGCCGCGCTTAATTGGTCCAGCTTGCCATCCGCGCCGCGCGTCGCCAGGTCAGCGCGCCTGACCGCTTCCAGGGAATTATCTCTCTGAAGTTGAGATGACGGCTTGATGAATGCCGCCGCTTTCAGGTGCTGCGACGGGCGAGCGTGCGCGCTGGCGAAAGCCGTTCCGGTGGCGCACATGACGAGCAGGGTTAATGATGAGAGACGTTGGCTCATAACACTCAGACGCCGCGCGAAAACTCCTCGTTGTCCCGGCGCTAAATCCGCGCTGCGATTCGTTGGCGCGGGCAGACTCACTCGGAATCTTCCTCTATGATTTGATAGCCGGAGATGATTTCCACGGTCGGCCTGAGCGTGGCGGCGACGCTGCAATATTTAGTCTCGGAAAGTTCTATCGCCTGTGCCAGCGCCTTCTCGTTGATGTTGCGCCCGCGCACGATGTGCTGGACCGACATGCGGGTGTAGCTGCGCGGGTGCTCGGCTCGCCGCTCGCCGCTCACCTCCACGCGATAATCCGTCACCTGCTGGCGCTTCTTCTGCATGATCGAGATGACATCTACAGCCGTGCAACTGCCGAGCGCAATGAGCAGCAATTCCACAGGCGTCGCCGCGCTCGCGCGTTCATGGTTGGTCTCAAGAGTCTGCGCGTGCCCGCTCGGACTGATGCCTATGAAGAGATCGTTTCCGGCGTAATGAACAATTGCCTTCGGATTTTCCTCTGCCATCTTATTTCGGACCTCCGTGTGGCCCGCAGCATAACATAGTGGGTCAACCCTCATCAGCCTCTCTTCGTCTATAAGATAGTGAGCGATTAAATTTGCCTTGAGAGATTGTGAACGCGTCATTCACCACAGAGGCACAGCGGACACAGAGGACGCTCAGAGAAAATATTTCAACTATCTGTGGGTCCTCTGTGCTCTCTGTGTCTCTGTAGTGAGTTATCAAGTTGTCATTCGCTCAAGCAGAGCCTTCATCTCAACTTCCTTATCTCTACTACGGGCAAGCTTATCCGAACAATAGTTCGTCCGCGACGCTCGCCAAGATTTTGTGACATAAGTATGTTTATATATGTAAACGGCAACCCGGTCGGCGTCAGTTGAATCAGAGAGACGGATGCCCCTTTTGAGAGCGTCTGCCGATTGGACCAAAGTGCCCCGAATGAATAATTTAGCTATGACCAGTGGCAGCTTGAGGCCGACCTGATCGGTGACGCAGAAGACGAGTTCTTGCCTCTCCCTTATCTTTCTCCCCACAAGAATTTATTCCCCCTTTTGCAGGTACGAACGCGGTGCGCTCTTGAAGAATTCCATGAGAGAATTCCGGCGCGCCGGACAGAAATTTGTAGAGATTGAAGCTATCACAAATGGAGGGAAGACGAAGATGAATGTCATCAGGAGAACAATTTCGCTGGCGCTCGTATTAGCGCTCACCAGCCTGGGCCTATTCGCCCAAACGCCCAGACGTAGTACTACTCGCATACGCGATAATGAGGTGCGGTCACTTATACATAATTTAGAGGACCACACGAACCAGTTCCGCAGCACTGTGGACACGACGCTCGACCGGAGCCGGATTGACGGCACTCGCGCCGAAGACAATATCAACACGTTCGTCAGCGATTTTCAGGATGCGGTGCATCGCCTGCACGAACGCTTTGATAATCGCCAGGCCACCACGACAGACGTGCAGGACGTGCTCAATCGTTCGACGCGCATCAACAATTTCTTGCAGCGTCGCCAGTTGGACGCCCGCATCAATAATGATTGGTCCAGTGTCCGTTCGGACCTGAGCGAACTGGCACGCGTTTACGGCGTCTCTTATCGCCAGGATAATGTGCGAAATTACCCGCCGGTCAACGGGGGAAATCAGGGAAATCAGGGGAACACTGGCTACGGGTACGGGTCGAATCGTCTGAGCGGCACATATCGTCTGGACGCGACGCGCAGCGACGACCCGCGTGATGCCGCCCAACGCGCGACGCAGAATCTGCCCATCAATAATCGTCAGCGAGTGCTGGACAATCTAACGGCCCGCCTCGAATCGCCGGACCAGATAGCGATTGATAGACGCGGTCGGACCGTGACCATCGCTTCGACACGCGCTCCGCAGATTACGTTTGACGCCAACGGGCAAGAGAGCGTCGAAACAACCGCCAACGGTCGCACGGTCCGTGCGCGAGCCACCTTGACCGGCGATCAACTAATCGTTAATTCGACCGGCAACAATGGTAATGATTACAGCGTGACCTTTACCCCGATTGATAACGGCCAGCGCCTGAACGTGACTCGCCGCATCATCAACCAGAACCTCTCGCGGCCCGTCGTCGTGCAGAGTATCTACGAGAAGACGAGCGCGGCGGCGCAGTTCAATATCTACAACGGCCCGCAGGATTATCCGAACAACTCCGGCAACGGCGGATATGGAACAGGGACCGGCAACGGGAACGGAACGACGAGCGGCGATTATGCTGTGCCGAACGGGACCAGCATCATCGCCAGGCTTGATACAAATCTGACGACCGCGACGGCGCGCGATGGCGACCGCTTTACCATGACCGTGCGCGACCCTTCGCAGTACCAGGGCGCGATTATAGAGGGCACAATCTCGAACGTCGCGCGGAGCGGACGTGCCACAGGGCGTTCACAAATGACGCTCAACTTCGACTCGATACGCCTGCGCGACGGCGGGACCTACAGGTTCGCCGGAGTCGTGCAGAATGTACGCTCTAACAATGGCGACAACGTACGCGTGGACAACGAAGGCTCTGTGCGCGATGACAGCCAGACGACCAAGACCGAACAGCGCGCGGCCATCGGCACGGCTGTCGGCGCGATCATAGGCGCTATCGCGGGCGGCGGCAAAGGCGCTGTCATCGGTGGGATTCTGGGCGCGGGCGGCGGCGCAGGCTCCGTCTATGCACAGGGGCGCAACGACCTGGAATTGATGACCGGCTCCGAGGTCACGATTGTCTCAAGCGCACCCAGATAATCTGACTACGCGAACACACTAAGTAGACGCGGATAAATGAAAGAGGAAAGGTCAAGTCGAGAGCTAGAGAGCTTTCAACTTCGCCTTTCCTCTTTCCATTTTAGCCTTCCTTGTTTTCATCTACATTCTTATTGGACCAGTCGCGCGCGTCCTATGTTATGATGCGGCCCGGTTCTTTAAGACTACTCATCAAAGGGCAGGTTGTTTCTGAAAGCGTACCTCTTCGCGCAGGATTTCGGGATGACCGCTGGCCCTTTACAAGAGCCGCACTTCACAACATGTAAACGTGGGAGGAAAAATTTAGTGGCCTCACTATTGGTGGTTGACGATGATAAGTACGTCCGCGACGTGCTCTATGATCTGTTCGCAGAGGTGCATCGCTGTCACACGACAGACTCGGCGGAAAAAGCTCTCGCGTTGATAGACGAAGAGTTTTACGATGTAGTCCTGACGGATATTTCGATGCCGGGTCTGAGCGGACTGGAACTCCTGGGGCTGGTCCGGCAACGCTATCCAGATACGCCCGTCATCATCATCTCCGGCATCACGGACCAGGAACACAAGCGCGGATTGATGAAACTCGGCGCGTTCGATTACGTGTTGAAGCCTTTCAATTTGGAAACAGTCGAAGAGAGCGTCAAACGCGCGCTCGAATATCGCAGCCGCGCGCTGGCAAACCATTAAGCCGCCGCACACATAAAATTCCCGCAGGATGTCTGGAAACTCGGATTCTATCATCGTCAAACGTCGGCGCGGCGCGGTGGTTGATGTCTTGCCGGAAGAGATAGAGGCGCATCGCGACCGCATGTGGCGGCGCGAACCGGAACTGCGCGTAGAGGATGCGAACGAGGCGGAGAGACTAATCAACGACGTTGGCTTTTGCTCGGCCATGACGGACGCGCGCACGCCCGGCCCGTCGCTCTACATCGCGGTGTGCGGTCGGCGCGATGCCTACATGCCGCGTAATGTGCAAAAGGACCAGGAAAGCAGTCTCACCTGGACCATTAAAGATGAAGTGATGCGACGCGGGCGCGTCTATTACGCGAAACTGGCGAAGGGACGCGCGACCTTCGTCTCTCGTTCACTGGTCCCGCACTTCAACGCGCTGTGGGGAGTGCCGCGACGCGAGGAACGCTTGAGGTTGCCAGATGATGCGCGGGCGGTCCTCAAAGTCCTGCGCCGCGAGTGGGAGATGGCGACCGCTGATCTGCGCAAGGCTGCGGGCATCCCGGACCGTAAAAGATTCACGCGGGCGCTAGATGAATTGCAAAAAACTTTAAAGGTTGTGCCGGGAGAAGTCCTCTACCAACCCTGGTTCACATACATCTGGACGCTCGCGGAAGGACGTTTCCAGCAAGAACTCTCCGTCAAAGTGAAACGCGAAGAGGCTCTGCGCGAAGTTGCCCGCGCCTTCCTCAATGGCGCAGGGATGACTTTGCGTGGGGAACTGGCGAAGGTTTCTGGACTCTCAAGACCGGACGCCGGACTCGGCAACCAGGCCCTCGTCGCACAAGGCTATGCCGAAAGACTCTCCACAGGCGTCTACAAACGCAAGGCGGAAGGCGGAAGGCAGAAGGATGAAAGAAAAGCCACTCAAGATTAATATAGTGATTTGCAGTTGAGTGACATCTTTGCGCCTTTGCGCCTTTGCGTGAGATAGATGTTCACGCCAAGGCGCAAAGAAGAGTCACACGCAATCGCAAACCGTTATAGCTTTTCTTTCATCCTTGCGCCTTCCTACTTCCGCCTTGCTCTCAGATTCCTTCGCCGTCAATGCCGCGCAGGGCTGCGAGGAGGGCGCGGCGTTCGGCCTGTGCGGCGCGGATGCGTGCGAGGCGATGCTGGTCTGTGTGGTTGGTGACTTTGATTTCGATGGACTGAATCTCGCGCAAGGGCTTCTCGGTCAACGCGCCGTTGAGCGCGCATTGAAGCGCGTCCCAGGGGAATTGATAGGCCGCGCCCATGTCTTCTTCGTTGATGAAGACGCGCCAGCGGCCATCGTCCATACGGACCAGATTGATGCTCGTCGTCTCTGCTGTTTCTTCAGTCATCAGAAAACATCACCGGGCTATCTTGAAACTGGCCGGTCCTTCTCATTCAGATCGCGTTCGACATCTTCGCGCGCCTGCTGTTCGAGCCGCGCCGATTCAAGCGCGAGCGGGATGTGGTCCTGTGCTGCGACGAGGCGTTGGAGCGCGAAATTCGTCTCGGCCCAACTCTCGCCACGGCTCGCCGCAGCTTCTATCATCTGCAATCTCGCTTCGGCTTCGGCCCGACGCCTCGCGCCCTCGTCTTTAATCTCCGCGAGACGCGCTCTATCACCGCGTAACTCCTCCTGCAATCCCCTGGTGTCCGCACCCTGTAGATACGAAGCGCGATTCAAACGCCTTTCGACCAGCAGGAGATTCTTCGTCGAACTCGCCACGACACGCGTCGCCGTCAGACGCGCGGCCAGCGTCTCTTTATAAGCGTCCGCGAGCAAAGGGTCCTGTTGTTCGATAGCCTTGAGCGCCTTACGCTCTGCGGGCGTCAACTCCTGCACGAACCAGGGAATCTCGTCGGCGGTCACGCCGTCCAAAGCCATGCGGTCGCGCAGTCTCTTTCGCCAACGCCTGTGATACAGGACCATTAATACGGCGACGATTAATCCCAGCACGGAACCGATGGCGAGCGAACTGAGCGTGAGCAGCATGTAGACCGCCGCGTTCGCGGCCTCGCTCGACATCAGGTAGAGCACGAAAAAGAGGAGCGAAACGGGAAGCGATAAAAGGAGGAAGCTCAGCCACGGGGCCAGCTTCAGCAGCCGGTCCATCATGCGATCTTTCCTGGTTATTTTCCCCTCTGTATCAGGTCCGCGCATCTATCTTTTCCACATCGCGCGCTCGACAGTTCATGTCAGTCCCGCCTGCTTAAGCTGGGCGGGTCGTGGCTGAGCGAAGAACCCGCCCAGCTTAAGCAGGCGGGACTGACATGAGTTGCTCTCATTTGCAAACAGCAATAGGAAACGAGCCTGCGTTTGAGCCGTTAGCCATCAATGCAGAATTTGTCGCTCTTCTTCTGAAACACTCGCTGAGAAAATAATACCCTGCCAGTGTTTTCTTCGCCAACCTCGCAATCGGATGGAGTGTCTTCATTGACAGCCCGTTGGACCAGTTCCTGCATCAAAGGAGACGACCGTCTTTTTGGATTTGCGCTATAATGTCCGAGCATACACTGGTTGGTGAAAGTCACAGGAGAAGCGATGCGCAGAGCACACATACAGATTCTGACCATGCTGGCCGTCATAGCATTTTGCCTGAGCGTTGCCGGTCCGCATGTCTACGGCCAGGACAAGGATTCTCAGAAGAAAGAGGGTGATCGCGCCAACGGCAGCAAGACCCCTCGCGGCGTGAGGGCCGTCACCATCCCCATCACCATCCGCAAAAAAGGGAACAAGACTCAGGAGGAATTGACGCCTCTGGATTTCACAGTGCATGAGGATGGCGACGAGCAGAGAATCCTTTCCATCCGCACCATCGAAAATACTCCGCTCTCCGTCGCCGTGCTGATTCAGGATGACCTGGTGGCTCCCGTCGGCAACGAGATAAAAGGTCTCTCCGATTTCATACGCCGCCTGCCTCGCGGCTCGCGCGTCTTCATCGGCTACATTAGAACAGGCTCGCTCGACGTGCGGCAAAAGTTCACGACAGACCTTGATCGCGCGGCTGGCGCTCTGCGTGCGCCGATAGGTTTTTCCAGCGCGTCTCCATACAATCCTTACGTGGAAATTATAGAGGGCCTCAAGCGTTTCGAGGCGCTTCCGGCGGGACGGCGCGCGATGCTGGTCGTCTCAGACGGGCTGGATGTTTCGCACGGCTCGGACATAGGCTCTCTCACAGGCAGTCTGGACATGGAGCACGCCATCAGGGTCGCACAACGTTTCGGCGTCGCCGTATACTCTTTCTATTCGCCGAGCCAGACCCTTGCCTCCGGCAATAATACCTTGCTCATCTCAGGCGCACAGGGCGCGCTTCAGCGTCTCTCGGACGAGACGGGCGGGCGCGCTTTCTTTCAGGGAATCACCGCGCCGGTCAGCTTCGATCCCTTCCTGCGCGACCTCAACGTTGACCTCGTGGGCCAACTCGCGCTCACCTATCTCTCGACGCACCCGAAGAAGGGTTATCATCGGATAGACATCGTCTCCGGCACTCCGAACGTGGAGATAGATCACCCGGCAGGTTATACGCGCTAGAAGAGATTTCGATTCGTAGCAGAGACTCGGATTAGTTTCGCGCGATCATCTGTTCGCTGGCGGCGCGTCGTCGCTTCATCTCTTTGATTTGGAGTTCGAGGTCCATCACATGCAGGTCTATGAAGAGCTTTAAATCACCATTGAGTTGGAGGCTCTTGTCAAAGTCCTTTTGTGACTGGTCATACTTGCCCTGGTATTTACGGGCCAGTCCACGCTCGGCATAGGCGAGAGGGTTGCGAGGGTCGAGCGAGATGCTCTTATCAAAATCGCTGATAGCATTGTCCAGACTTCCGGCGATGAGCAGGGCGCGACCGCGTTTGAGGAAGGCGTCGGCATCCGTCGGGTTGATTTGAATGGCCTTGTTGAAATCCGCGATGGCCCCGCCGAGATCGAGTTGGCTGGACCTGATATAACCTCTGTTGGTGTAAGCCTGTGTGATGTCACGATTGTTAAAGGCCACATGCGGGTCTATCGCGATGGCCCTTTCGTAATCGTCAATCGCTCCATCTAAATCGCCCTTGGCCCTGCGCGCCTTGCCGCGATTGATGAAGGCTTCGGCCATCTGCGGGTCAATCTCTATGGCCTTGCCGTAATCCGCGACCGCCCCCTCTATGTCGCCCTTTCCGAAACGAGTCACGCCGCGTTTGACGTAGTCCCTTGATGAGCGCAGGGATTGCGCCTGGATGGGCAGCGCGACGAGAATCAAAAAAAACAGCAAACCGGAAAAGCGTCTCATGAGAACCTCCGAAAGGTCATCAGAGCTAAAACACAAGAGAGACTTAAGCGTGCGTCCTGACACCGCGTCAGACGGTCAATCTCAGGCTGCTCATCTTAACATTATTTAAGAAGATATTCCCCGGCCTTTTCTTGTTCCTCAAGTCAATCAGGCGTGCGCTTACTGGACCGTCGCAGGAAGCAAAGAGCCTCTAGGGTCAGAGGCCGTCGCCCAACCGTCCGCGAGACTGCCGATCATCCCGTGAAAATGTATCTCACTGCCTGAGAGGACGAGCAAGACATCACCCGCATGATAACGCGGGTCTTCCAGGCGAAAGCGGACGACCGTCGCTTGACCGTTCAACTGTTCAATGGTCTCAAACGAGAACTCGTCCGCGCCAACTACATAGGTTTGTGAATTATTGGCAGTTCTTTGTTCGTCGGGCATCTTCGCACCTCTGATTCCTGGTCCAATTCAAAAAGGAAGCAGGGTTGTGTTCGTGTTTCTCCCGACACAACCCTGCTTAATCTGGGGCGGCTAGTGGGGCTCGAACCCACGACCTCTAGATCCACAATCTAGCGTTCTAACCGACTGAACTATAGCCGCCATGAACTATTCAAATATTTACACGACTCCGGCCCTTTGTTCAAGGTGCGCGCACGCGTAAAGCGAAAAACAGAACAAAATCAATGCCCCCGGCTGGACTCGAACCAGCGGCCCTCTGCTTAGAAGGCAGATGCTCTATCCACTGAGCTACGGGAGCGCCTCCTGTGACGCATGGCTGATGTTATCATGCGGCGCGCGGTCTCAGTCAACCTGCAAAGAATCGAGCGAAAAAAAAGTGACGTTTGATGAATCGAAAAATCCCTGGCGGACACAAGCTTCCAAAGAAGTCTATGACAATAAGTGGATCAGCGTGCGTGAAGACAGCGTCGTGCGCCCGGATGGCGAAGCTGGAATCTACGGCGTCGTCCATTTCAAAAATATAGCCGTCGGAGTCTTGGCCCTGGAAGCTGATGAAGTTTATCTGGTGGGTCAATATCGCTATACGCTCGAAAGTTATTCATGGGAGATTCCAGAAGGCGGGTGCCCGGAAGGCGAAGCGCCGCTCAGGGCGGCGCAGCGCGAGTTGGAGGAAGAGACCGGATTGCGCGCCGAAAAGTGGGAGAAACTTGGCGAAGCGCATCTCTCAAACTCCGTCTCGGATGAACTCGCCGTGCTCTTCGTGGCTTCCGGCCTGACGCAGGGTGAGCGCAATCCCGAAGGCACGGAACAACTCAACGTCCGCCGCGTTCCCTTTGGAGAAGCCTTGCGCATGGCGCTCGCCGGAGAGATGACAGATGCGATGAGCCTGCTCGCAATTTTTCAATACCAGCTTGCCCGTGACCGTACTTAATCGCGCGTCGGATTGTGGCGAGGCGATCCAAAACGCGCGCGACGCTGCCTGAAAATAAAGAGACCGCCACCAGCAAGGGGGACGGTCTCAAAAAATGCGAATTGCTTAGGTCTAATTTTTAGGCTGCCACAGGCTCGTCCTGTGCCGTTTCGGCGAAGACCCTGCGGCCATTCAAAGCGTCGTCAATGATTTCGCGCACGGCTGATGAATCAGGATTAACATCCATCCGGTCGCAGGCGCGCAGGTGACGCAGAATACCCTCAGTGGCGATTTCCAGGGCGGTCCCGTTCAATTTCGAGAAACGGCGTGCCTGGATATGGTCAATTTTCAGAATCCGCTCTTCCAGCGGTAGATGTCTGTCAAAAATCACTTTTACTTAGCTCCTTCGTGCTCGAAAGTTCGGTCGTCTTGCTTCCCCTCAACAGACCTTCCGATCCATGTTGGTATGAGATAACTTTAGATGCTTTTGTAAACGACTGGGATGCAAAATTGTTGCATTTTCCAGTAGATTTTGCCATGAAACGCACACGTAAAGCCTGCCCACTGCCCATAGAGCGTTACATATTGTTCCAGCAAAACAGGGGATTATAGGGGAAGTTTTCCGAAAAAGCCAGATAATTTTTTAGCGAGATTTACGGCCCTTGGAGTCGCCCCTCCGGCTCTCCACGGATATTGAATAAGTGTAATCATTTCTGAGTTTAAAGCGGGTGCTGGGGTCTGACTGGGACTGAACGGGTGTTGCTTTGGCAAATCCTTGGCCGGGAAAGCGGAGCGTGCTGGTTAGCCTTTGTAAATGTCTGAGAAGTGTCCGTGCAATCTATGGCGTGTGAGTGGGTGCCGTGTTGAGATGGAGGCCGGAGGGGCGAAAAATAAGATAGCGCCGCCTGGAGACCCGTGAGATTTGCTCAGACGGGGGACTCAGGCGGCACTTAATCTAATTTTAATGCGTCCGGTTGAGAGACCGGCTTACCGCTTTTTACCGCCGTTTGTCTTGGGAACGACCGTGTCCTTCATAGCCTTGCCGACACGGAATTTGAGCGTGGTTTTGGCGGGAATCTGTATAGTCTCGCCTGTGGCCGGGTTACGACCTTCGCGCGCCTTGCGTTCTGAGAGAACGAGCTTGCCGAAGCCCGGAAGTGAAAATTCTCCGCTGGATTTCACTTCCTGCTGCGCAAGATTGGACAGTTCTTCAAAAATCTCTTTGACTTGGGCGCGTTTAAGGCCGGTTTTCTCGGCGAAGTGATTGACAATTTCCGACTGAGTCATGCGTTTCTTGCCTGATGCCGCTTTGGTCGCCATGGCGTGGTGTGCTACCTCCAATAAATCGGGGAAATGAAAAAGCTTGCGGGCAACATATATCACACACCGCCGCATAAAGTCTCGACAAAATCGCCTTTTTTTGCGATTTTAGCGAAAATACTTGTGCCCGGCGATGCATTGGCCCCGTATCGTACGAAGAGCGCCCGGCGGAAAGCCGCCGCGTGTGTCAAAAAGAGATGACTCTCAAAGATTTCTTTCTCGTACGGAGAGAGCCTTTTATATCGTGGGAAATCTTCACCGTGTTTGTATCACTAATAAATGCAATATGATACCCTGCTGCACCTGATGGTGGCGCGTTTTAAGACCTCAAGGCATTCGGCAAAAGAGGAAGCACTTGAGAATCGCGTCCTGGATTCGGAGGAAGAAGATGAATGAGCAATTAACGTCATCCGTGGTCAGCGTTCTGATGCCGGACCGGGCGAGCATGGCTGGCGGAGGCTTTCTGCTCGGAGACAATCGCGTGGTGACTTCATGCGAGACTGTCGCGCGCGCGCTCAATCTCACACCCGGCGCAGCGCCGCCCGCAGATAGTCAACTCCTGCTGGAATTTCCATATGTCGCGCCGAAGAAACCCGTCAGAGCAAAGTTGGCTCACTGGGCGACGGCCAGCGGCGAGGCTGGCACAGGCGCTGCTGGCAACGAGAATATCGCCGTGCTCGAATTGTTAGAGCCGCCGCCTGCGGAGAAGAAGTCCGAAGATATTTTTAGCACTAACCTTCCGAGCGATGAACATTACGATGGCGTGATTGATTCTCTCACGGAGGGCGAGTTGGTTCCTTTCTTCGGCGCGGGCGTCAACATGTGCGGGCGACCGGAGAACGTTGGCTGGGGACCGGGCCAATATCTGCCGAGCGGCGCGGAACTGGCTTCATATCTCGCCAACAGGTTCAGCTATCCGTGGGCAGAGTCTGTGGGCGATCTCCTGCGCGTCTCGCAGTATGTCGCGCTGGTGCGCGGCGACGGCCCGCTCAACAAACGCCTGCGAGAAATCTTTATAGAGCAATATCCAGCGACCTCCCTCCATAAATTTTTCGCCAGGCTCCCCAAGATTCTTCAAAGAAAGACGGGTCGTCCTTCTCATCAACTGATTGTTACGACCAACTACGACGATGTCATGGAGCACGCCTTCACGGCGGAGGGCGAGCAGTTCGATGTCGTTACATACATGACGGGCGGCGGCGACAGCCAGCGCGGAAAGTTTCTGCACTGGTCTGCTGAAGGAGGCGCGCCTGTGATTGTTGATAAGCCCAACGAGTATCGCTTGCCGCTTGACGAGTATAGAAATTTGCAGCGCTCGGTCATCTTAAAAATTCACGGCGCGGTGGACCGCACCTCTTCCGACGGAGACAGCTATGTAATTACCGAAGACCACTACATAGATTATTTGACGCGTTCGGATATTTCCAGCCTCGTGCCGATTACGCTGGCGGAGAAGTTGAAGTCCAGCAACTTCCTGTTTCTGGGCTATAGCCTGCGCGACTGGAATCTGCGCGTCATCCTCCATCGCATCTGGAAGGAACAACAGCAGAAGGGCAGCTATAACTCATGGGCCATTCAAAAAAAGCCG
>DASYML010000252.1:0-13354 GCA_036009045.1 Pyrinomonadaceae bacterium | reverse complement strand
CAGTAAGGGAGAACGCTCTAAAGAGATGCCGACGATGGATTCAGGGCCGATGCCGAGCGAGCGGAGGAGGTGGGCGAGTTGATTGGCTCGCTCATTCAGTTGGAGATAAGAGAGCGAAGAGTCAGGAGAGTCAGGAGAGATGAGAGCGAGGGAGAGAGGAGAGAGGTGGGCTTGTTGCTCGAAGAAGTGATGAAGGCAGAGGTGAGGAGGAGAGACCTGCCGGGTGTGATTCCATTCTTCGAGTTGTTGACGGAGTTCATCTGGTGAGAGGAGGTGGAGGCGAGAGAGTGGAGCGGCTGGGTCAAGAGAGATGGAGGCGAGGAGGGTATGGAAGTGGCGAAGGAGTTGCTGGATGGTGACAGCATCATAGACCTCTGTGTTGTATTCGAGCCGTGCGACGAGACCCTGCCGGTGTTCTTCCATGTGCAGGGTGAGATCGAATTTGGCTGTGCTGGTCTCGGTCTCGACCCTGCTCATTTCGGTGTCGGCGAGTTTCTGCGGGTACTGCGTCAGGTTCTGTAAGACGAACATGACCTGGAACAGCGGCGAGCGGCTCAGGTCGCGTTCAACTTGCAGGGCTTCGACCAGTTTCTCGAAGGGCAGGTCTTGATGAGCGTGGGCCGCGAGCAGGACTTCGCGCACCTGGTTGATGAGTTCGATGAAGGTCGCGTCGGGGGAGAGTTGAGTGCGTAAGACCAGAGTGTTGACGAAGAAGCCTATGAGTCCTTCGATTTCCAGGCGCTGGCGTCCGGCCACGGGCGTGCCCACCAGGATGTCTTGCTGCCCACTGTAGCGTGACAGTAAAACCTGGAAGGCGGCCAGTAAAGTCATGAAGAGAGTTGCGCCTTCGCGCTGGCTCAGGGATTTTAATTCGTCGCTGAGGCTCTTTGAGATGGCGAGCGTTTGAGATGCTCCGCGAAAAGTCTGTATGGAGGGACGCGGCCTGTCCGTGGGCAGTTCGAGCATGGGCGGCGCGCCTGCCAGTTGCTGCTTCCAGTAGCCGAGTTGCACATCCAGCATCTCGCCTTGCACCCATTGCCGCTGCCACGCGGCGTAGTCCGCGTACTGGATGGGAAGTTCCGCCAGCGGCGAAGGTGCGCCCTGCGCGAAGGCTTCGTAGAGAGCCGACAACTCTTGCACGAAGACGCCCATAGACCAGCCGTCGCTGATGATGTGATGCAGCATCAATGAGAGCACGGATTCTTCAAACGCCAGCCGTATGAGCCGCACGCGAAGCAAGGGACCAGTAGATAAGTCGAAGGGAGTTTGCGCGTCTTCGCTCAGCAAGGCCGCGCACTGCGCCTGCCTGTCGTTCGAGGCCAGATGCCGCAGGTCATGCACGGCGATGTTCAAAGGCTGCGGCGCGTTGATGATCTGCACAGGCTCTCCGTCGCTCGCTTTGAAGGTCGTGCGCAGGCTCTCATGTCGTCGCACGATTTCATAAAGGCTCTGCTCCAACGCGCTCTCGTCAAGGCTTCCGCGAAGGCGCACCGCCGCCGGGACGTTGTAGAGAGCATTGCCCGGTTCCAACTGGTCCAGAAACCATAATCGTTGCTGCGCGAAGGAGAGCGGCAGTTGGCTATCTCTGAGCACGGGCATGAGCGGCGGGACGGGCAATTGCTGCACGTCCGTCATGGCCTGCTCGATAAGCCCTGCCAATCCCGCGAGCGTCGGAGATTCAAAAAGCGCATGCAGTGGTATCTCAACTTGAAAAGCCTGACGGACGCGCGAGATGACCTGCGTCGCCAGCAATGAATGACCGCCGAGGGCGAAGAAGTTGTCTTGAAGACGGACGCGCTTGAGGCCGAGCACCTGCGCGTAGATTCCTGCCAGCAGTTCTTCGACATGAGTGCGAGGCAGGTCGTTGATTGATTCGAGTTCGGCATTCTCATTCGGAGCGGGCAGCGCGCGGCGATCAATCTTGCCGTTGGGCGTGAGCGGTAATTGGTCCAGCATCACGAACGCGTGCGGAACCATGTGTTCCGGCAGCTTCTCTTTCAAGAAGCTTTGCAGTTCGATAACAGCCGGGGCTTGATGAGCGGCAGGAACGACGTAAGCCACCAGGCGTTGATTGCCGGGCACGTCTTCTCTGGCGTTGACGACGGCTTCGCGCACTGCGGCATGACCGCGCAGCACAACTTCAATCTCGCCCAACTCGATGCGAAATCCGCGCATGATAACTTGATGATCCATGCGGCCCAGAAACTCTATCTGACCGTCCGGCAAATGGCGCGCGAGGTCGCCCGTCCGGTAGAGCCTCGCGCCCGGTTCGTCGCTGAACGGGTGCGGGATAAACTTGTCCGCCGTCATGTCCGGGCGCTGGCGATAGCATCTCGCCAGCCCTGGCCCGCCGATGTGCAATTCGCCCGGCACTCCAGTGGGAACGGGCCGCAGGTGTTCGTCAAGCAAGTAGACCTGCGTGTTGTCAATGGGTCGTCCGATGGGCGGCGGCCCTTCGCCCGCGCTCGCCTGGGCTACTGCCGCGCGGGTCGTGACGACGGTGTTTTCCGTCGGGCCGTAGTGATTGACGAGGATGAATGGAAGAATTTTAGTAGAGCCTTGATGAAGCGCATCGCCGCCGGTCAGGATGGCGCGCAGGACGAGATTTGAGGGAAGCGTCTCTTCGATGATGATCTCGGCGAGGGGCGTCGGCAGAAAGCAGATGGTGATGCCTTCGTCCGCCAGCCATTGCAGGAGAGTCGTCGCAGAAGCGCGCGTCTCGTCGTCTGGAATATGAATGCTCGTGCCCGCCGTCAGGTAGGGCCACAATTCCCAGACAGAAGCATCGAACGCAGGCCCTGCCAGTTGCGTCGCGCGGTCGCCGGAGGTAATGCCGTAGGCTCGCTGATGCCACTTGACCAAATTAATCAGCCCGTCGTGTTGAATCTCCACACCCTTCGGCTCACCCGTCGAACCGGAGGTGTAGATGATATAAGCGAGATTGCCGGGCGACGTATTCTGGTCCAATAAATTCGCGTCGCTCTCGTCGGCCAGGGGCGTCAACAAATCCGCGTCCAGGCATAGCACAGGCCCATCATATTGTGAAAAGTTTTCGATCAAGCCCTGTTGTGTCAGCAGCACTCGCGCGCCCGAATCGCGGAGCATGAAAGTCAGGCGGTCCTGCGGCGATGAAGGGTCTAGCGGCAGGTAAGCCGCGCCCGCTTTTAGAATGCCAAGCTGCCCGACGATCATCTCGACCGAACGCTTCATGCAAATTGCGACGGGCGTCTCCGCCCCGACGCCAAGACGGCGAAGGTAGTGCGCGACACGATTGGCGCGCGCGTTCAATTCCTGATAAGTGAGACGTTGCGACGCGCTGGCGACGGCCAGTTCATCCGGGATGCGCGCCGCCTGAGATTCAAACAGGCGATGAACCGGCGCATCATCATCATGCTCCCACTGCGTCTTGTTCCATTCAACGAGCACTTGCCGTAGCTCGTCTTCGGGCATCAAAGACAAGTCCGAAAGACGGCTCTGCGAATCGGCGGCGATTGAGTTGACGAGCGTCTGGAAATGCCCCGCCATGCGCTCGATAGTTTGCCCGTCGAAGAGGTCTTTGTTGTATTGCAGAGAGGCGTTGAGACCGCTCTCATCTTCGGACATCATCAAGGTCAAATCGAACTGGGCCACGCGCTCCGAAAGCGCGAGCGATTCCAGCGGCAGTTCGCCGAGCATCATCCGCGCCCCTGTTTCGCCGAGCGAAAAGGCGGCGAGGCTCTGCTCTTCCGGCAGGTGCGCTTTCTGCAAAGCGAACATTACCTGGACCAGCGGAGAACGGCTCGCGTCTCTCTCCGGCTGAAGTTGTTCGACGAGGAGCGGGAAGGGATATTCCTGATGGTCCAACGCGCCAAGCACTGTCCCTCGCACCTGGTCCAGAAATTCATCGAACGTCGGATTCCCGCAGAGGTCCGCGCGCAGCACGACCGGGTTGACGAAGTAACCGATGATGCCCGCCAACTCCGCGCGAGTGCGTCCCGCCATCGGTGAACCGACGCAGAGCACATCCTGATTCGCATAACGGTGCAACAAAATTTCAAACGCGGCGAGCAGGCTCATATAGAGAGTCGCCCCGCGCGACTGGCCCAATTCGAGGAGCCTGTCTCTCAACCCTGCTTCGAGCTTGAAGGAGAAAGAGTCGCCCCTGTATGTCTGGACCTGCGGTCGCTGGCGGTCTGTGGGCAAGTCGAGCGTCGGCAACGCGCCGGATAATTGGTCCAGCCAGTATTGCCGCAGCCGCTCGCCTTCCGCGCTTGCCAGCATGTGCGCCTCCCAGCGCACGTAGTCCGTGTATTGCAACGCCCGCGTGCTCTCAGTCGCGGCTTCCCCGTTGCGCGCCGCAGTGTAGAGCGCGCCGAGTTCTTTCATCATGATCGCCAGCGACCAGAAGTCAGCCACGATGTGATGAACCGCGAGCAGCAAGACATATTCTTCCGCCGTGCGCCTGTAGAGACCGACGCGGAGGAGCGGCCCGCTCTCCAGATCGAACGGGCGATTGGCCTCTTCGACGATCTGCTCCTGCAAAAAATCTGCGTCCCATTCAGCGGCGTCAATCTCTTGAAACGCGAGCGGGAAATCATGATGAACGTGCTGGACAGGCTCTCCATCCAGCGAGGTGAAGGTCGTGCGCAGAGAGGGGTGACGATTGACCGTCTCCTGAAACGCGCGCCGCAGGGCCAGCACGTCAATCGCCGAGGGCACACGCACGGCGGCTGAGATGTTATAGGCGGGGCTTTCCGGCGCAAGCTGGTGCAGAAACCAGAGGGCTTGCTGGCCGTGCGAGAGGGGATGCTCCGTCAATTCGTCCGGTGACGGGACGGGTCTCAACGTCGGACTTGATGAGATGTTCGCGCGGCGTGCGCAAATCTCTTTCGCCAGTTCCGCGATGCTTGAATTCTGGAAGAGGCTCGTGATGGGGAGCATGATGCCGAGGCGAAGCTCTATGCGATGCGTTAACTCTATCGCCGCCAGCGAATCTATCCCGTAACGGTTCGGAGGTTGGTTGACATCTACGCTTGACGGATTAATCGCCACACGCGCGGCAATCTCGGACGCGAGCCAGGTGGCGATGTCATCCGCGTCTGTGAGAGGCGCGTTCGTCTCTTCAACTCCGGTCGGGAACGTCTCGCTGCTGTTGGCGCTGCGCCACTCTCCCACCACTTCCATGCTCGCTGCGAGGAAGGCTGTGCGACAGGCGCGGCGCTGGATTTTGCCGCTCGTCGTCTTGGGGATTCTTCCGGGCTTGATCAGGATGACGGCGTGCGTTTGTATTTCGTGATCTTGCGCGACTGCCGCGCGAATGTTTTCGATGACGCCGGGGATGTCAGGTTGATGACGGTACTCGACTTCTTGCACGACGACGAGACGTTCCTCGCCCTCAACGTCCACGGAGAAAGCCGCGCCGCAACCGGGTCTGAGGGCCGCGTGGCTGCGCTCGACCGTCAGTTCTATGTCCTGCGGATAATGATTGAGGCCGCGAATGATGATGAGGTCTTTGAGTCGCCCGGTGACGAACAATTCGCCGTCGCTGAGAAAACCCAGATCGCCCGTGCGGAGGAACGGCCCTTCGCCCGTCTCCGCCAGATGCGCGCGGAATATCTCTTCTGTTTCCAGAGGCAGATTCCAGTAGCCCTGCGCGACGCTGCCGCCTGAAACCCAGATTTCCCCGACCCCGCCCGGCAGGCATTCCGTCAAAGAGTCCGGTTGAGCGATGACGATTTTTTGTTCGCGCAAGGTCTGCCCGCAGCCGACGAGTAGACGGTCCTTCTCATCAGAGATGTCTGCTTCGAGCGCGAGATGATTTTCCAGTTCGCGCGATTGGAAATTTTTGACGACGGGCGGCGCGGCCTTGACGCTGCCAGACACGATGAGGGTCGCTTCCGCCAGACCATAACAGGGATAGAAGGCTTCACGACGAAAACCGCAGGGGCCGAAGGCTTCAACGAACCTGTCCATCGTTTCGGGGCGAATCGGCTCCGCGCCGTTGAAGGCGACGCTCCAAGTGCTGAGGTCCAGTTCGGCGCGTTGTTCGAGCGCAATCTTGCGCGCGCATAAATCGTAAGCGAAGTTCGGAGCGCCGCTCGTCGTCGCCCTGTAGCGCGAGATGGCTTTGAGCCATAACAGCGGGCGTTGCAAGAATGTGACGGGCGACATCGAATAGACTGGAATGCCAGCGTAGAGCGGTTGCAGGATTCCCGCCATGAATCCCATGTCGTGAAAGGTCGGGAGCCATGAGACATAACTATCCGCCGTCGTGTGCTCGACGCCGTGATAGACCAGACCCGCGTTGTGCAACAGGTTGGCGTGCGAAAGCATGACGCCTTTGGGCGTGCCGGTCGAACCCGAAGTGTATTGCAGGAAGGCCAGTTCATCCGTCGAAACGTTCGTCTCTCGCCACTCGTTTTCGATGCCTTCATCTGGATTGTCTCCGCTCGCCCAGTTCAGAGATTTCAGGAGCGGCGATTCATCGAAGAGCAGCGCGGCTCTTGAGAGAATCGGATCGGTCGTGAGGGCGACGGTGGCCTGCGCGTCGTTGACGATGCTGTGCAGGCGCGGCAGGCTGCGACTGAACTTTGAAGGGTCCGGCGGGTAAGCGGGCACGGCCACCATCTCCGCGTAGAGACAGCCGAAAAAGGCCGCCACATATTCCAGCCCCGGAGGATAAAGCAGCAACACTCGCGCGCCCTTTGCGCCCTGTCTCTGAAGCGTCGCCGCGATGGCCCGCGCCTGCCTGTCCAGTTCACCATAGGTCAGGCAGACTTCTTCCGTCTCTCCATCCTTGAGAAAAGTGTAAGCCTTCTGAGACGGCTGGTTGAAAGCTCTCCCGCGTAGAAGCTCTATCAGCGTCAGAGGGCGAGACGCTTCCTCAAAGAGACTGCGAGAATAACTGTCTATGATGCTGTACATCCCTGGGCACCTGTTCCTGTAATGATGAATGTGACGGAAAGTGAATCGCGTGTGCGATTCGTTTGAAGTAAGACCAGGTTGCAGTAGAAGAGAAGTAGTCAGTCCCGCCTGCTTAAGCCGGGCGGGTCCTCAGCCGTTGAACAGACCCGCCCGGCTTAAGCAGGTGGGACTGACCTCTCTTTGAAAATCTCTTCGCGGCTGGCAGGCTCTGTCATGGCGACGAGTATCCTGCGCGGTCCTGAGTAGGGCGCGCGGCCATGTGCCGCGAGCATGTTGTCCAACATGAGGATGTCTCCGTCTTGCCAGGGGAAGGAGACGGTCTCGGCTTGATAAATAGCGCGCAGTTCGTCAAGCACATCCGGTTCGATGGGCGAGCCGTCGCCGTAGTATGTGTTCGTCGGAAGCTCTTCCTGCTTGAAGGCCGTGAGGAATACGTCGCGCACGGTCGGGTCGAGCGTCGTGACGTGAAAGAAGGTCGCGTGATTGAACCAGATGTCTTCGCCCGTGCGCGGGTGTCTGGTCATCGCCGGGCGCACGGCGCGCGTCGTCAACTGGTCGTCGTCTCTCCACTCAACCTCTATCTGATTAAGTCGGCAGTAGGTCTCGACAACGGCCCTGTCCGTCGTTTGAAAAACCGTCTGCCAGGGCAGCCCGAACCTCTCGCTGAAGTTGCGTACGTACATCCATCTCTTTTCATTGAAGCGTCGCTGTATCTCAAGCGGGATGCGCGCGAGGATGCGGCGCGTGTCGGCAATCGGCGTCTCGCCTCCCTGCGGCGCGGACTGCGCGCAGTAGAAAAAGATGTTGAGAGGCCATACACGCTGGTAGGAATTTTCGTTGTGGACAAAGATGCTCTGATCCGCCGGATAGTCCGTCGAAGTGTAGACCTTGCCGCCGACCTGGCTGCGCGGCGACGAACGCTCTTTATACTCCAACAACTCACAGCCGGAAGCGGCGGCGGCGAACTCTTCAAACTCTGCCGCGTCCTTGATGTTGAAATTGCGAAAGAGTATCCCGCCGGATTCCAGGAGATTTTTCCCGATGAAGCCGCGATTATTACTGGCCCACTGGCAGAGATTGACGCCGCGCACCGCTGGCTGGACCAACAAGGGCAGCAACCCGTTCGCCTTGAGACGTTCAGTTTTAATGAGGCTCGCCTGAGAAATGCCAATCGCTTTTCGCTTCATCGCGCCCGGCCTTTTCAAGCTCGTCTCAGCAATATTCGTATCCGCCATTTCGCCTCTCTCCGGGCTTAAGCCCGTGCCACCCATGATGAAGGCAGGAACGAACCGATGATCGTTCCCGTGCCGCCTTGCTCTCCGAGTTCGCAGGTGAACTTGCCGAGCGCGATGTCCAGAACCCCCAGCCCGAAGGGACTGAAAATCGTGATGCGGTCAGAGTCCGTCCTGACCTGCGCGCGTCCGAGCAGAATCTCTCCGAGGCTGCAACGGACAAAGCCTCTATGGCCCACCAACCCTTCCGCGAGATGAATCGAAGTCTGCGCGCGGCAGACGTGATCGAGGTCGTCCACGACGTTGTCGGCGGCGAGGATGACTTCGGGCGCGAGGTCGCGCAGGGAAGTGTGCAGGATGATTGCGCCCGGCAGGCAGGCGGAGAGGTCTTTGATGTGCGGCTGCGTCGCCGTCGTCGCCAGCGCGATGACGGAAGATTCGCGGCAGATGGTTTCAATCTCGGCGGCCACTTCGACATGCTCAAACATGCCCGCGCACTTCTCCCCGAATTGGGCCGCGCGTCCCGCGTCAAGGTCATAAACTCTCAGCGTCTGGACCTGCGGGCAGAGGGCGTGTAGAAATCTCGCCGTCTCAAAATTGATGAGGCCGCAACCGATCATGCCGACGCTCTTGACATCTCTGCCATCGAGCAGGGTGTGCGCGGCGAGGGCGGCGCTGGCGGCGGTTCGTTTGGCGCTGATGACGGAGCCTTCGAGAATGGCTTCGGGCCTGCCGGTGACGGTTGAGTTGAGAATCATGACGGCGGAGGCGCGGTCCAGGCCGCGCTTCAGATTGTCCGTGAAGGAAGAGACCCACTTGATACCCGCGACGCTGAAACCGTTGCCGAGGAATGCCGGAAGCGCGATGATGCGATTCTTCTCGTCGTTGGGAAAACGCAGGAACATGGAATGAGGCAGCGAGCTATTGCCTTCGGCGTGCGCCTCGTAAGCTCTCCGCACGACCTCGACCACTTCGAGTTCGCGCCCTTCAAGCAGAGAGATAATCTCGTCACCCTTCAAAATCTGAATATCGCTATCGTTCATAATCGCCCTTCCGTTAAAAGTATGTCCAAGCGGTTTCTCATCATCAGCGTGCGGATGCCCTGACTAGTTTTGCGCCGGGACTGGAACCTCCAGCAAATCCAGCGCGACCATCCGCAGTTCGCTCGTGTAAGACTGGCCCAACGCATCCGGCAGCCAGACCTGTTCCAAACCCGGAATCATCTCAGACATGGTGAGCGTCGCTCCCTCAACACCTTCGAGCGCCTGTCGCCGGACCATCTTCGCCAGCAGGTTGACGTAGACGGGGCTATCGAAATCCGCATAGAAGGGCTTGGTCTCAACAGGGATTTTGACGAAGACGAAGCGCGGCAAGCCTTGCGACCTGGCCCAGCGACGAGCTTCTATGAAACGCTCCGCGTCGTCTTTGAGGTCCGCGAAGGAGACGGCGGCGGGCGCGAAACGCCACGTCTCGCGCGCGACGATGAGCCGGTCAATGGTGACGCGCGGCGTGTGCGTCTTACTTTTCAAGAGTTGGAACTGGTTGACGACAAAGCCTGAGAACATGCCGCCGAAGATTTCCACCATGCTGAAACTCAAACGCCCGTCGCGTGTGCGCGCGAAGAGGTCGTCGCCGTTCTCTTCGACCACCATTTCACCAACCGGAAGAGCCTTCTCCCTGTCCGTGTGGAAAGCGTTGACGGTGAACTCAAGGCGGTAATCTCTGGGCGAGATGAGAATGTGGTTGACGCGCGCGGTAAGCCACTCTCTGGGCGTCATCGGCACGGCGCGCACCTGCTTCAAATCGCTCTCGATGGCGTCAATGAGTTCCTGCGGGCGTTTGTGTTGCTCCACGAAGAGCGAGCCTCCGAGCGTATTGTTTCCGAGATGAAGCTCGCCCATCACGAGTTGGTATTCGCCGCGCTCGATGGCTGCCGGACTCTCGGCGGCAATCATCACGTCCGGGCTGTGATACCTGCCAAAGGTCCATCCGGCGTGCGGCGCATCAAAGGTCGTCCCGGCTCGTTCACGCACTTCGCTGCTGGTCCAGACGACCCGCCGCTGTCCCTCTTCGATGCCCAGAATTTTCTCCCAGCGTTGCTGGAAAATCTCTTGCACCCTGTCCAGCACGGGAGCTTCAAAGCCTTGCTGCTCGTTCACGTTGGCAAACATTTGAGCCTGTGCCTGCATCCAGAAGGTTAAGCCGTCAACGCTGCGCTGGCCCCCGTTCTTCTTCACCAACTCGCGGTAGAGGGTGAACAGTTCCTCTCGCAACACCTTCGCGCCTTCATAGGTGAACCAGCGCGCGCTCTTCAAGAGGATGCTCAGGGCCGGGGCCAGTTCTCCTATGATGTCGCTGCCAATCTCGACTTCCGTGCTCCGGCGACAGTCTTCATAAACCAGCGTGCGTCCCGCATAAGTTCTTCCGGCGGAACGCGTCGAAGCTTCCCCGGTGATGGTCGTGAACGTTTCTTCCAGCGCGCCCAACGCCGCGTCGAGTTTCCCGGCGTCTCCGGCGGCGGCTGAGACAGCATCCCTCGCGCGCTCCAATTCATCGAGCGGGGCCAGCGCGGCCTCGCGCAACTGCCCGTCTTCGATGCGTTCCAGCAACTCTCTCAAACGCCGCTCAGGATAAGCATCCAATGGCAACTCCAATTGCCACAGGATCAACCTCTGCGTGCATAGCCCTTCGAGAATCGCAAAGACCTCCTGCTCGCTGCTGAAGTTACAGCCCCGGCTGCTGCTATCGCCATGCAGCAACGCCTGTGCAATCTCGCGTGCCGTCTGTGTGCCCGCGCATTGTCGAAGCACAGCCGCGTGCTTGGCTGCGAGGCGCAAAGGGCGGCGCATGGGCATGCAGAGCATGTCGCCGTCAAGATAGATGTAGGGCAGGCAACGCGGCGCGAACCAGCGACGCAATCCCGCGTTCTGGTTGAGCATGTCAACCAGCGCGCCGATGCACCACTCCTCAAAATAGACGTGACGCGTGGCGAGGAGTCCTGAGCCTGTGTTCAATTGAAGGCCCCTACGCTCAGCATTGAACGTCGCCCAACCGACCGGGCCGAAGAAGCCTATGGTATCGTTCTTGACGCAGTAGCGTTGAAGGTAACTGACAATCATAGATTCGTGCTTACGGCGCTTCGTGCCCTCAGCTTTAGAATCAGCGGTCATGCGAAGCATGCCATCAACGCTGCCATGAAACGCGTGCCGGTTCTGCCAGATGACGGCCTCACGGAAAGGCCCTTCGCCCGCCACCTCGCGCAAAGCCCCTGAGATTTGCATCGTGCCCGCCTCATACGCTTCCTGAAATTCGTTCCTCGCCTCGTTGATACGGGCACGCGCGGCGCGGGCCTTTTCCACGGACGCCTGTTCCGATGGATGCAGCGACTCAGACGACGCGGGCACTTTGCCCAGCATGAGCAGCCGTGTGACTTTCAACAAAGCATTACGCCGCGCCTTGTCTTCCCACCGCCCCTCGCTTCGCAAAGCGTCCAATGCTTCATTCAAAATTTTCAGCGACTCCTGACATGCATTGCGCGCAGCATCTTCCGCCGCCAGCAGACGGTCAGCCGCCGCCGCGCATGCGGGAGCGGCGAGGCGCAGCACCATCCGCGCCGGAAAGCCGGCGCCGCGCAGCCCTATGCAACGCCACATGGCCCACTGGCCCTCTTCTAAACTGACCAGATGCGAAGGTAACGCGGCCTGCTCGCTGGCACGCACGGCGGTGGCTGCGCCGTAGAACGCGGCCACGCCGCCAGCGTTCTCTGCGCGATCAAGCTCTCTCACTGCGCTGAAGAATTCCTGATTGTAGTTAGTCATAAATTGCTCGCTGTTGATGGCAAACTCAGGTCAGTACCGCCTGCTTAAGCCGGGCGGGTTGATGCTGAGCCGGAAACCCGCCCGGCTTAAGCAGGCGGTACTGGCTGCAACGATGTGTCAGGTTGGTAAAAAAGAGAGGAGGATTGCGGAGCGCCCGATGCTCTGTCGGCGGAGGCCGCTCTGTTGTTAGAAAGGACAGAGCGGCCTCACGCTTCACAGTCATCGAAAGGCCGTCGCGTGCTCAGTGACAGGTGACGAACGAAACTGACCGGGCGGCCAGTTAATCGTGCGGCGGGTGAGCCGCGCGACCGCTTATTCGTACCTCAGAGCAATCATCGGATCAACCTTCGTCGCGCGCCGCGCGGGGATAAAGCTCGCCAGCAGTGAGACGAGGACCAGCAAGAGCGCGATGGCCCCGAAGGTCGTCGGGTCGGTCGTGCTGATTCCATAAAGCAGGCTTTCGATGACACGCGTCAGGGCAAAGGCCCCGAAGAGACCGATGGCGACGCCGATGGCGGCCAACTTCAAACCGTGCCCGACGATGAGCGTCAGAATGTCGCGGCGTTGTGCGCCGAGAGCCATCCGAATGCCGAGTTCATGCGTGCGCTGGCTGACAGAGTAAGCCATCACGCCGTACAACCCGACCGCCGCCAGAATCGCCGCCACCATCGCGAAGCAACTCATCAACAGCATATTGAATCGTTGTCGCGCCAGCGAATTGTTGAGCACATCTTCCATTGGCTTGATGTTATAAATCGGCTCGTCTTTATCAACCGCAGCGACGGCCTGAGTGATGGGAGTGCTGAGACTCTTCGGGTCGCCGTTGCCGCGCACGACTATGAAAGTGCCCTGAAACGGAAACTGAATTTCCGAGACATACATCTCCGGCTTGGGCGGTGCGTCCAGACCAAAGTTCTTGACATCGCTGACGACGCCGACTATCTCGCGCGCGACGCCCTGATCATAGTCTATCTTGATGCGCTTGCCGAGAGCCTCTTCGTGGGGCCAGAACTGTCGCGCCATCGCTTCGTTGATGATGACGACCTGCGGACTCTCCTTCTTGTCCTGGGCCGTGAAGTCACGTCCCTTGAGCATCGTCACGCGCATCGTCTTGAAGTAATCGGGAAAGATTCCGATGTGTTCCGCGAGGCGCAGTTCGCCGGGCGGGAGCGGCGGCTGGCCATCAATCTCGAAGGAGGTATAGTTGCTCGCTTTACCGAGCGCCAGCGCCGTCGTGCCGCTGACAGATTCCACGCCCGGCAAAGATTTAAGATGGTCCAGCAGTTGATTGTTGAAGGCGATAACCTCCGGGTCATCTGGATACCTGGAAGACGGCAGCGTGTACTGGAAGGTCAGCACGCCTTTGGGGTCAAAGCCCGGATTGACGCTCTCCAAACGGAC
>DASYML010000251.1:0-4199 GCA_036009045.1 Pyrinomonadaceae bacterium | reverse complement strand
CTTTCGCTCCGCCTTTAAAGCAAAAATCCGCGCACGCACGGCCCCAAAACCAACCCGCGCATGCACAGATTTAGATGCCAAATCGCCCATCAAAGATGGAAGGTAAAAGGTAAAAGGCAAAAGGTCGGCGGAAACCGCTTTTAATTAATAGCTGGCTTCTCCTCACTTTTGCCTTTTACCTTTTTACTTTTGCCTTCGCTCAGGCGGCGGCGTCGTCCACGCCCGTCAGGCTCTCGCCGGGGACGGCGCGGCGGCGCTCGACCATCTCGCTCGTGATGACGAACTCTTTGATGCGCTTCTGCGAGGGCAGCGTGTACATCGCGTCGAGGAGAAGTTCTTCGAGAATCATCATCAGTCCGCGCGCGCCGACCTTGCGCTCGACGGCCTGGCGGGCGACGAACTTGAGCGCATCGTCCGTGAATTTCAATTTGACGTTGTCGAAATCGAAACGCTTCTGGTACTGCTTGACGAGCGCGTTCTTCGGCTCGGTCAAAATCTTGACCAGCGCGCCCTCGTCCAGTTCGTGCAGCACGCCGACCACGGGCAATCTTCCGACGAACTCCGGTATCAATCCGTATCTCACGAGGTCTTCCGGCTGCACGTTGGTCAACGATTCGGCATGACGCTTCGCGCCCGATTTGACTTCGGCCTGAAAACCCATGCTCTTATTACGCAGCCGTTTCTCGACGACCTTCTCCAGCCCGACGAACGCGCCGCCGCAGATGAAGAGGATGTTGGTCGTGTCAACGGGGAAGAATTCCTGGTGCGGGTGTTTGCGCCCGCCCTGCGGCGGGACGTTGGCGACGGTCCCTTCCAGGATTTTCAGGAGAGCCTGTTGGACTCCCTCGCCCGACACGTCGCGCGTGATGGAGGGGTTCTCGTCCTTGCGGCAAATCTTGTCAACTTCGTCTATGTAGATGATGCCCTGCTGCGCGCGCTCGACATCTCCGTTGGCGGCCTGCAAGAGTTTGAGGATGATGTTCTCGACATCCTCTCCGACATAGCCCGCTTCGGTCAGCGTCGTCGCGTCAACGATGGTGAAGGGCACGCTCAAGAGCCGCGCGAGCGTCTGGGCCAGCAATGTTTTGCCCGTCCCGGTTGGACCAATTAAAAGGATGTTGGATTTTTGAATCTCCACGTCGGAGCGACGACGCGCCAACTCGATGCGCTTGTAATGCTGGTAGACGGCGACCGCGAGCCGCTTCTTGGTCTCTTCCTGACCGATGACGTATTCATCAAGAAAACTTTTAATCTCGTTCGGTTTGGGGAGGGGCGGGCGCGTGGCGACGGATTCGGCTTGCTGGTCGTCCGTGATGATCTCGTTGCAAATGTCTATGCATTCGTTGCAGATGTAGACCGTGGGGCCAGCGATGAGCTTTTTCACTTCGTTCTGCGATTTGCCGCAGAATGAACAGCGCAACGTGTCATCAGTTCGTCGTACCATAGGCGTCTTGTGGGGAAGCTCCGTTGAGTCTCGTTTGAATTTTTTGTTTAATCGGGGATGAGCACGAACTTGGAAGAGCCGTCCGTGCCCGCCATGATATTTTTACAACGCAGGACGCACTCGTTACAAATGAATGCGCTTTTACCAACCATCTGCCGGGGCACGCCGGGTGTCGCGGGCGGCGCACCGGCGACAATCTGGCCGACTTCGCCCCGCTCTCTGCCGCAGAACGAGCAGCGAAATCCGAGGGCTTTCATCTTTGCGATCATCGCCTTATGAGAATCCTTCCAAATGCCTCGCCGCACAGGTCGGCCAACCTTTAATTAGACCTATTCGCGGTGGACGATGACTTCATCTATGAGGCCGTACTCTTTGGCCTGCATGGGTGACATGATGCGGTCGCGCTCCACGTCGCGCTCGACCGTGTCGTAGGGCTGCCCCGTGTGCTTGGCGAGAATCTGCGAGGTCAACTCGCGCATGCGGATAATCTCTTCGGCCTGAATCCGTATGTCCGTGGCCTGCCCCTGCGCGCCGCCCGAAGGCTGGTGAATGAGGATACGCGAGTTGGGGAGGGCGAAGCGTTTGCCCTTCGTGCCCGCCGCCAGCAGCAGCGCGGCCATCGAAGCGCATTGGCCCACACAGATCGTCGTGACGTGCGGGCGTATGAACTGCATCGTATCGTAAATCGCCATCCCGGCGGTAATCGAGCCGCCCGGACTGTTGATGTACAAATTGATGTCCTTCTCAGGGTCCTCGGCTTCGAGGAAGAGAAGCTGCGCGACGATCAGGTTGGCGATCTGGTCGTCAATCGGAGTGCCGATAAAAATGATGTTGTCTTTGAGAAGACGCGAGAAGATGTCGAAGGCGCGCTCGCCACGCGACGTTTGCTCGACGACCATCGGAACTAAAGCCATAGTAAATCTCTTGCCTCGTATCGAAAAATTTAGATGTCAAGGGTCGGATGCTGAAGGTTAGTTCTACTCTTTAACTAACATCCGACATCCAAAGTATCTCACATCTCTCTTTTTCATTTTTCATTTTCGCTCGCCTGTGCGGCTTGCGGTTCGTCTTCGCTGTGGGCCGTCTGCTGGTCCGGTTGCTGGTCCAGAGTTGCGGCCTCTGTTTCTTCCGGCGATTCTTCTTGCCACTCGGCGTCAGTCACGCTCGCATTTTCAACCAGCAGGTCGAGCGCTTTACGATTGCGCAACCTATCGGCGATGCTACGTTCGCCTCCCTGCTTTGTCAAGGCATCACGCACTTGCTGCGTGGTTTGCCTGCTGGCTTGCGCATAGCTCTCAATCTCCGCGTTGATTTCTTCATCCGTGACCTCTATATTCTCCCGGTCCGCGATTGTTTCGAGCAACATCGAACTGCGCACATCGCGTTCGGCCTGGACCTTCAACTGGCCGCGCACAGCCTCCCAGTCCATCTCCTTATTGCGCGGGTCGAATCCGCGTCCGAGCATGTCGCGGACGACGGATTCAAGATGATGATTCGATTGATGCTCGACCAGGGTCTCCGGCACTTCAAACGGATGCGCGGCGACGAGTTGGCCCAGTAATTCGTTGCGCAGGCGATTGTCTGATTCAAGGGCCGAGCGCTTTTCCAGGTCCTCGCGTATTTTCTCGCGCAGGGTGGCGACAGAATCGCTCTCTTCGTTCAAACTCCTGGCCCACTCGTCATCCAGTTCCGGCAACTCCTTGCGGCTCACGCCCGTCACCTTCGCCGTATACTCGACCTCTTTTCCGGCCAACCCCTTCGACGTGAAATCCGCCGGGTAGGTGATGGTGAAAGTTCTCTCATCGTCGGGCTTGACGCCGATCAGGTTCTTCGTGAAATCCTCGTACACGCCCTCGCCGCCGAGTTCAACTTCGACCTCATCAACATTAATCTCTTCGGCCTCCGGTTCTTGCAGGAACTTGCCGCGAAAGTTGACCGTCACGGTGTCGCCATCCTGCGAGGGACGGTCTTCGACGGGCTGAAGCGAGGCTGAGCTTTCGCGCAAAGCCTGTATCACGTTCTCCACATCCTCATCGGTCACGGGGCGCGTGCGGCGCGCGGCTGCGAGTCCCTTATATTGGCCCAGTTCGACCTGCGGCAGGACTTCAACGTGGACGTGCAGGGAGAGCGGTCCCTCGCCGAGTTGGTTGAGCGAATCTTCGTTATCGAGATGCACGTCAGGCTCGCCGATGACTTCGAGCGCGTGCTCGTCAACCGCGTTCTGGATGGCCTGCGGCACAAGCTCGCGCAGGACTTCGCTGCGAATCTCGTCTTTAAAGCGCTTGCGCACGACGGAGACGGGCGCGTGTCCGGGCCTGAAACCGGGCACGCTGGCTTGCTTGCTATAACGCGCGGAGATTTGGTCGTAGAGAGAGCGGACGGCCTCCTGCTCAATCTCTATCTTAATCTCTTTGCGCGTCGGGGAGTGGTCTGTCAGTTCAGTCTTCATAAACGGCGAAGCCCGCCACGGCGCGTCATGCGAGCCGCACGGGCGTCCTTCCTTCGGAAAAAATCACGCTAACAATGTACCCTCATCAAAAACTTTTTTGGTGCGAAAGGGGGGACTCGAACCCCCACCCCTTGCGGGACTAGGGCCTAAACCTAGCGCGTCTGCCAATTCCGCCACTTTCGCACTCGCCATACCGTCAAGCATAACATGAAGCTTACTCACTGTGACAAATCAGGCGACGAAACGAAACAGCGAGTAGTGGTTTAATTTGCCTTGAGAGAATATGAAAGAGGCGTTCACCACCGC
>DASYML010000250.1:0-15432 GCA_036009045.1 Pyrinomonadaceae bacterium | reverse complement strand
GCGAAAAGACCCGGCCTCATTTCGTGAGCGTCTGGGTGGACCAGTCAAAGCTTAACGGCGACTGGTATTTCAAACATTACTGGCTCATGCGAAATCCTGAGCAACTCAAGAATCTTCGCGCCTGCATATTCGACCTTGAATTACAGGACGGCAGGTGGCTTGAGCGTAGAGATTTACTGTACGCGCCGGGCAAAACGCCTGGGAGGTCCTCGATTCCTGGTCCAGAAGCGAAGCGCCTGGCGGCGATGATTCCGGGCGGCCTGCCTTACTTCAAATTGCGCGCCCTCGATGAAGGCGGGCAAGCCGCTTCCGCTGCCCTCATTCGTGACACATTCCTGGACCGATTAGCAAAGCATAAGACGGGGCGCAGCGAAAATTGGAAGTGGCAATCCTATAGCGATTCGGATTTCGGGGTCGCGCCGGAGGACGAAGATGAAGATGTCGCGCAAGATGATGAAGGGCTTCGTTACGAGAGCCGCTATGCATCCCTCGATGATGATTATGATTCGAGCATTGACGATCCGGGCGATGCTGGAATCATGGAGAGGGAGGAGCCGCGCGATAATCCTTTGAGAGACGAGGCGGAGGGACGTTTTGCCGCCAGCTTAGAGCAAACGCTCGCGCCCGCGCGCCCGCTCTGGGCCGCCAACCTGACCAGCCCGCAAACGATGAGAGGTCCGCTCTTTGTAGAATTCAGGCGGGCCGCGATTGTCACCCTGCGCGCGCCCGGCAGTTTAAATCAGGGAGCGTTCGAGAGCGCCGTGAGCGATGCGGTCCGGGCGCGTTTGATGACCGCCGGTGCGAGCGCGAGTTTAAAATGGACCAGCGCGGACGGGCAGGGCCAGCGTTGGCGTCAACTGGAATTGCCCCTGCTCGGATGGCAGTTGTGCTATGCGCTCAAGGGGCGCGAGTTGGTCGTCTCCAACAGCTTTGAACTGCTCCGGTCCATTCTCGCCGGTGAGGGCCAAAAGAATTTGCCAGCAAACTTTGCGACGGATGTGGCGACGGGCGTGGATGACCTCACGGTGATTAACCTGGACCAGCGCAAGCAGGCTTTCAATGATGTCTTCGAGAAGCTGGACGCGCAGGCCGTGAAGGAATACTGGAAACGGCGTGGCGAGAGCGGCGATGGTGTGGCGGCGGGAACATCGCAGGAGTTCTTCTCCGGCAATCTCAGCAGCCTGCTCGGCGCGGCCTCGCGCGTGGGCCGGATAGAGATTAAGAGAAACTCGCTGCCCGACCGCTTACATGAAGAGATTGAATTCGTCTTGAAGTGAAGAGGGAGTTTATAGAGGTTTGCAGTTGAATGTGAGCTTTGCGTCTTTGCGCCACCATCGAGAAACAGTCTCACGCTGGTGGCGCAAAGACGCAAAGAAACGCAAAGAAGGTCACACGCAATCGCAAGCAGCTATAGATTGGCCCATTGGCCCATCATGCTCTGAGCAGGGCGGACCCTATGACGTGAAAGACTATGTCTGCGGAGAAGTATGCCAGCATCGCCGCTTCCAGCCCGCGCGTCCAGTAGAGATAGCCGAAGGTTAAGGAGGCTATCCCGTTGAGCAAGACGGCAGCGAGGACGACGAGAGGGGTGATGGGCAACATGAATGACGCGGAGCCTAAATGGCCCAGGCCGAAGATGACCGCGATAATCACATTTGCCAGCCAGAAAGTTTTTGTTCCCGGCAACCCGTCACGCGTGCCCCGGCTATCACATGTATCCACTGGCATGGATAAGGTTGAATAGTTCTCTCTGGCTGTTCAAACACCCTCTATTGACGCTTCAAGAGAGAGATAGAAATGCCTCTTGACAATAGTCGTGATAACGATTATAATTATGCCCATGAGCAGCAGAGTTGATAGTGAGGCGAAACAGAAAAGGTCTTTCGAGAGCGTGCATGAGGAGGTGTTTTTGCACATCCAGCGCACGGCGGAAGCCTTGATGTGGGGGGTCATGGAGGCGTTGAAGCCAGCGGGGTTGACGCCGACGCAATATAACGTGCTGCGTATCCTGCGGGGCGCGGGCAAGGAAGGACTGGCCTGCCGTGAGATCGCGGAGCGGATGGTCAACCGTGACCCGGACATCACCAGATTACTGGACCGGCTTGAGGGACAGAAGCTGGTCAAGAGGTCGCGTGAAAAGAAGGACCGGCGCGTGGTGATGACATACATCACTGCGGAGGGCTTGAGACTGCTCAAGGAACTGGACGGGCCGATGACGGAACTACACGAGCGGCAGTTGGGACATCTGAAAGAACAGCACTTGCGAAACCTGACCGCGTTGTTGGAGACCGCGCGCAAGCGGGTCTCATAAATTTTTTTGGTCTAATGCCTGTTATAACGAATATTCTGTCAACAGGTAATATTGAAGGGGCGGGTTCCGTGCCGGCCCTTCGGATAAGACGAAGACCCCGAGAGGGAAGGAGATTGAAAGAGATGATAACAGTGCGTGATGCGAAAGATCGTGGACATTTCAACTTTGGCTGGCTCGATACCAACCACACTTTTTCATTCGGGGATTATTATGACCCGCGTTTCATGGGATTCCGCAGCCTGCGCGTGATTAATGAAGACCGCGTGCATCCGGGCAGAGGTTTTCCGACTCATCCGCATAGAGACATGGAGATTATCACCTACGTGCTTGAGGGCAGTCTGGAACACAAGGACAGCATGGGCACAGGCTCCGTCATTCGTCCGGGCGAAGTGCAGAGGATGAGCGCGGGGTCCGGCATCACCCATAGCGAGTCCAATAGTTCGAGGGAGGAATCCGTGCATCTTCTGCAAATCTGGATTATGCCGGACACATATGGAATCCGGCCCAGTTATGAACAGAAGATGTATGCGGCGGAAGAGAAGCAGGGGCGCTTGCGCCTGATCGCTTCTCCAGACGGGCGTGATGATTCCGTCAAGATACATCAGGATACTTCTCTGTACGCGGCGCTGCTCGAAAAGGGCCAGGAGGTCGTCCACGGGTTGAACGCGAAACGTCATGCGTGGGTGCAGGTGGCGCGGGGCGCGGTCAGCCTCAACGGGCAACTGTTGTCGCAGGGCGACGGGGCCGCCGTGAGCGATGAGCAGGCTCTCGCAATAGTGGGCCAGGAATCGGCGGAAGTATTGCTTTTCGATCTGGCGTAAAAGAACATTATAGCAACTTGCAATGGATGCGACTCTCTTCTTCGCGCCTTTGCGCCTTGGCGAGAGCTTATCTGTGATAGTGTTTATGCTTGCTTCAGTGAGAACGAAGCCATCTCTCGCAAAGGCGCGAAGGAAAAGAAGACGCAAAGAAGATGGTCGCATTCAACTGCCATGCGCTATAGCTGGAAAAATAGAGGAAAGGGACGAGCTATGAAAACGAGAACATTGGGACGAGAGGGACTGACCGTCTCCGCGATGGGTCTGGGCTGCATGGGGATGTCTGAGTTCTATGGCGACCGTAATGATGAGGAATCTCTTGCGACTATTCATCGCGCGCTCGATTTGGGATTGAACTTTCTGGACACGGCGGACATGTACGGGCCTTTCAAGAATGAAGAACTCGTCGGGCGTGCGATACGCGGGCGGCGCGAGCAGGTGGTCATCGCCACCAAGTTCGGCATCGTGCGCAGCGCCGATGACCCGACGGTGCGCGGTATCAGCGGGAGGCCAGAATATGTTCGCGAGGCATGTGAAGGCAGCCTCAGGCGTTTGGGCGTGGGCGAGATTGATCTTTACTACCAGCACCGCGTTGATACGAGCGTGCCGATAGAGGAGACCGTCGGAGCGATGGGCCAATTGGTCCAGGAAGGCAAGGTCCGCTATCTGGGCCTTTCCGAAGCCGGAGTCGAGACCCTGCGACGCGCGCAGAGCGTGCATCCGATTAGCGCTTTGCAGAGCGAGTACAGCTTGTGGAGCCGCGACCCGGAAGATGGAATTCTGGATGCTTGCAGGGAACTGGGCATCGGATTTGTCCCCTACAGCCCGTTGGGGAGAGGCTTTCTGGCGGGCCAGATTAAGCGTTTTGAAGATTTAGCCGAAGACGATTACCGTCGCCACAGCCCGCGTTTTCAAGGCGAGAATTTTCAGAAGAACCTCGAACTCATCAATCACATAGAAGCGATTGCGAAAGAAAAGAATTGCACGGCATCGCAACTCGCGCTGGCGTGGGTGCTGGCACAGGGCGAGGACATCGTGCCGATTCCGGGCACGAAGCGCAGGAAATATCTGGAAGAGAATCTCGCCGCGTTGGAGGTGGAGTTGACGCCGGATGATTTGCGGCGGATTGACGAAGTCTCTCCGAGGGGAGTCGCGGCGGGCACGCGCTATCCCGAAGCGATGATGAGTTCGGTGAATCGTTAAGGCTGTGCAGTCAGTACCGCCTGCGGTAGCGGGTGGGTACTTTTAAGGTTGAGGACCCGCCCGCTTCCGCAGGCGGTACTGACACGTAGTCGCCTTCGATTGAGAATCGCTCTAGTTCTCCAAGTTGGCGGGTGCGAGGATTAGATTGTCGGGCTGCGCGCCCTCTAGCTGCCAGCACACTTTTTTGCGGAGCAGGGATTCCGCAGCCTCTCCGTCAATGGGCCTGGAAAATAGATAGCCCTGCGCGTATCCGCATTTGAGCGTGCGTAGGTGGGCCAACTGTGATTCGGTCTCGACGCCCTCCGCGACCACTTCCATCCCAAGGTTAGAGGCGAGCCGGACTATCGTCTGCGCGATCTCGTCATGAGCGCCGACCAGTCCGAGCCTGCTGATGAAGGAACGGTCTATCTTCAAAGTGTTGACGGGGAAGCGGTGCAGATAGCTCAGGCTGGAATAGCCCGTCCCGAAATCGTCAATCAGGATATGCACGCCGAGCGTCTTCAGTTGCGCGAGCATGTTGGTGGTCGCTTCCGCGTTGCCCATCGCCACGCTCTCCGTTATCTCCAATTGCAAACGACGCGGGTCAAAGTTCGTCTCGCGCAGGATGTGCTTAATCTGCTCGACGAGGTCATGTTGGGTAAACTGCTTGCTCGAAAGATTGACGCTCAGGTTGAGCGGCCCGTCAGAGAATAAGCCGCGCTGTTGCCACTCCTGCATCTGCCTGCAAGATTCACGAAGCACCCATTGGCCCAGCGAGATAATCATGCCCGTCTCTTCCGCCACGGAAATAAATTCCGCCGGGAGCAGCAGCCCGCGCGCGTCGTGTTGCCAGCGGACCAGCGCTTCAAAGCCCGAAATCCGTCCCGTGCGTAAAGAGATGACCGGCTGGTAGTGAACTCGCAGTTCCTCTCGCTCGACGGCACGACGCATATCGGTTTCAAGTTGAAGACGTTGGACTATCCGTGCGCGCATCGTTTTGTCGAAGACTTCATGATGCGATTTGCCGCGCGCCTTGGCCCCGTACATCGCCGTCTCCGCGTCGCGCAAGAGGTCCGCAGGCTGTTCGTATCCGGTCCGGGAAAGGGCTATGCCGATGCTGGTGGTGATGAAGACTTCATGACCCGACAGAATAAAAGGCAGGTTCAAATCTTTCCTGATGCGCTCGATAACCTGCGTAATGTCGCTGGCATCTTCGACACGGTCGAGGAGGATGGCGAACTCATCGCCGCCGAGCCGAGCCACCGTGTCTGCACGGCGCAGGCAATTCTGTAATCGCTGGCCGAAAGCGTCCAGGACCGCATCGCCGATCTTTCGTCCGAGACTATTATTGATATTCTTAAAGTGGTCCAGGTCCAGAAACAGGACCGCGAATTGATGATTGTCCCGGAGCCTTGCCTGTTCATCGGCTTGCTCAAGTTTTTCAACGAAAAGATTCCAATCATGCAGCGCGCGCTCATCAGCGCGGCTGGGCTTGCGCCCGGATGGCGCGAATGCGCTGGCGCTCTCGTTCATCAACAGCAGCGTCGCCGCCTGTCTCGACAAAACCTTGAGGGCCTGCTCCTGTTCGCCAGTCAATTCTCTGGGCACACAATCAATCACGCAGAGCGTTCCAAAGCGCTCTCCGGCTGCGTTGACCAGCGACTGTCCCGCGTAGAAGCGTATGCTGGCCTCTGAAGTGACGAGCGGATTCGTCGCAAAACGCGCGTCCTTGAGCGTGTCGGAAATGACCAGCGATTCATCGAGTGGGCCAACCTGGGCGCAGAAGGCGACCTCACGAGATTCCTCTTCGCTGGTCCAACCGACTTCTGATTTGAACCACTGTTTCTCCGCGCGGGCGAGATTGACGAGCGCGATGGGAGCAGAGCAGATTTGCGTCGCAAGGGTCGTGATGTCCTCGAAGGCTTGAGCGGGAAGATGGGCCTGGCTTTGCGAGTTGGTCGCGGGCGCGCTCATGAAAATATCTGTGCCGGTAACTGCGGGCGTGCCCGTGGCGGGTCCGGGCGCAAATGTTTCGTGAACCTCACGCGCGGTCTCAAGATTAATTGGACCAGACGGGGAGGGTGCGTCTAATTGATGCTGTGAAGAGTTGCCACGGTCGCCGGACTTAATCTCCACGTTGTCATTTGTGAAGGCGCGCGGCGGCGCGGTCAATGCCAACTCGCCCCCGTCCGGCTCTGCGGCGTTGAGCAGTTTTTTACGACGCTTGTTCCGGTACATCGCATCGTCCGCCTGGGTCATCAATTCTTCAATCGAGAAGGCGCAGTTTGATGAGAAATACGCGACTCCGATGCTGAGCGAGAGGTTGAAGCGATGGCCGTCCTGAAGATTGAACTGGCGTATGTTCTCTTGCAGACGCGCGCAGATGTTCTCCGCGTCATCGCCTGAAGCGCCCGTCGCCAGAATGGTGAACTCGTCGCCGCCGATGCGCGCTATGACATCCGAATCGCGGAAGGTCGCGCGCAGAATGTGGGCGGTCCGGGCGAGCGCCGAGTCGCCCTCTTTATGCCCGTAGGTGTCGTTAATCTGTTTCATGCCGTCGAGGTCCGCGTAAAAGACCATCAGGCGTTTGTGCGCGCGGCGTGCCTGGTTGTAATAGTGCTCCGCGAAAGCGAGAAAGCCGCGACGGTTGTAGAGTCCTGTCAACTCGTCAACGAGCGACAGGCTTTTGAGAGTCTCTTCGGCGCGCTTGCGTTCTGTGATGTCTTGAATCTGCGTCAGAAAATGCAGCGGCTCGCCCTGCGCGTCGCGGACCAGCGAAGCGCTCAAGAGTACCCAGACGACGTGCCCGCTCTTGTGTATGTATCGCTTCTCCATCTGGCAACTGAGAATTAAGCCCGCCAGCAGTTGTTCCACGTATGCGAGGTTGTGGTCCAGATCGTCCGGGTGCGTGAGGTCCGGGAAAGCTTTTGCTAAAAGTTCCGCTTCGGAATATCCGACCAGTTCGCATAAGGAATTGTTGACGCGCAGCCAGCGACCGTTCGTGGAGACGAGCGCCATCCCGATGGCGGCATAGTCGAATGAGCCGCGAAAGTGCGCTTCGCTCTCCTGCAAGGCGCGGCTGATGCGCTCCTGCTCGTTGATGTAATGATTGAGTTCTTCGACGTGGCGCTCCGCCTGCTCTGCCTGCCTGATGGAACCCTCTATGTTTTTCAGGTAGGTCCGGTAAGTGATATAGACGATGGCGATAATCGGGATGGCCGCGACGAAGGCGTAGAAGCCGAGCACGCCGATGAGCCTGGCGATGATGCCTGCGGCGGACGCGCCCGCGAAATAGGTCAAAGAGGTCCAGAGAAAATTGCTCCTCCAGGCGGGCCAGATCGGCAGGTCGTTTTTGAGGGCCAGCGCGACGGCGATGAGGCCGGAATTAAAGACGTACTGGACCAGTCCTATAAGGCACAGCGCGACGATGTAAAGAGACGCGTTGCCCATGTTGACCGTCTCGAAAGTTCGCCCGAAGCAGAGCCGCAAGGCCCAGACGGTGAGAAAGGTCGAGACGATCATGACAGCGCAGTTGAAGATGACCATCAGCGCTTTCTGGCGAAGCTGGACGGCCCTCGCCCTGGATTCCAGCCAGACGGAAGAGAAGAAGGCTTCAGCGCCCGCCAGCAGAATCGCTGCCTCTCCCTGAAAGAGCAGAATCGCCAGAAAGATGAGCGTGTCCGAGACGGAGATGTGTCCCTTGATACGCGGGATCTGAATCGTAATCCGCGAGCCGATGGCGAGAGTGATGAAGACCAGCAAGGCGAAGCGCCGGTCCATTGACGCGGTTTGCAGCCGGGTGGCTGAGAACACGGAAACGGCAAAGCCAAGAGTGACGATCAGCCACACGTAAGGGATGAATAATCTTTGTCTGCCGGTAAGCGCCATGTGCGATTGATGGTCAGGAGTCGGACGCGCGCCGCGATAGAGGTCAGTGCCGCGATTGTTGCCGCCTACTACTTCGTCACCTTTGACGGATGCATTCAGCGAGGATGATGCCTTGGGCGAAGATGTTACCGCTCGTCATTATTAGTGGTCTGTGGAAATGGGGCTGCCTGGTGGTGAGTAAAGCATCGCCGGGTGGCGTGGTCGCCTTCAGGTCAGTCCGTACATAACGGGCCAACCCGACTTGCGCCTTTCAATTTGAGCCAGCCTGTGCGACTGCTCAAACCTAGTGTAACCGGAGAGCGGCTGCGCTGTATACATCAAAATCATCCTGACCATGTTCGGCGTCTGTGAGAAATCGGCCCGGAGCAGAAGACCGCCGCGCCCATCTTGATGGTGATAGATGTCCCGCAATGGCACACGCTACACGCGCGCGCGAGAACCTTTATGCGAAACACATGCCAGGTGCGGGTGCGCTAAAAACCTGCGAAATTCTCAGGAAAATTGAGAAGTTGAGCGGAACGCCGATACGCGCATCAATCATCTTGAATGATGCGCTCCGGTAATTTTGATAAGCCTGAACGATTGCCTTGGCGGAACCTGACCGAAGACCGAAATCGGACCAGTTATGTTTCAGAGCGCGATAAAGTCTCCGAAGTGATAGGATGGACCAGCAATGGAGGCCAGGAAAACGATGACGGCAACAGAAGAGAGTTCCGCCGCTTACTGCGAAAAATGCGGCAGGGAGAGCGCGCACATCATCAAGCAGACGGAGCCGGACGGCACAACTCACGATGTCTGCTGGAAGTGCGTCTCGCGCGTGGAGAAACGCTTCAACCTCAAGGACACATGGAAGCGCGGCGGGCGTGCCCGTTTACCTCAATAATGTTGACGAGGCATGACGGATGATGTCAACTCTGGTCCATTAATCGGCAGAAAGCCTTGACGCGCTTCCCGGCGGGTCAAGGCTTTCTGCTGAGAGATATTCTCAAGTTGATTAAAAGTCATCCCGAACTATTCGGGCACGATCTGCTTTTTGAGCAGGCCGCGTAATTTCATACGGGCCTTGTGCAGTTGCGACTTACTCGTGCCGACGGAACAGCCAAGGATGCGAGCGACCTCTTCATGCTCATGACCCTCTACGTCGTGCAGCAGAAAGACGGACTTATAACCCGGCGGCAGTTGCGCAATCGCCCTATCGAGCGCGATGCGGTCCACCACCGGCATACGATTCTGGTTCTCCGTGCCGACGACAATCTGCTCAGGGATGTCTCCCTCTTCCGTAGTCTTTTCATCGCGCACGCTGCGCTTGCGAAAGTGCATCAGGACCTGATTGACGGTCAGGCGATGAAGCCAGGTGGTAAAGGCAGAGTCGCCGCGAAAGCTGCCGATTTTGCGAAAGAGTTGGATGAAGACTTCCTGCGCCAAATCTTCAGCCTCGGAGACGTTGGCCGTCATACGCAAACAGAGGCTGTAGACTCTACGATTATGACGCCTGTAAAGCTCCTCGAAGGCTTCCATATTGCCTTCCGCAGAGCGTTGCGCGAGCGTGAAATCGCTCGCCGGTAAAGCCTCTGTCGCAGGCTCGCTTTCCGCCGTGTGCCAGATTGGGTAGATTGCAGCGTCTGTCATCATGCCGCTTAACAGAGCAAAATCAGTGCCACCCGGACGCGCCTTTGACCGTCAATAAATGGTCCTAAAATGGTCCAGAAAAGCTGGCAAAGCGGCATTTCGTCCCAACCTCCTCCTATCGTGTAACCAAATCGGGCGCACTGGCACGAAAGCGTGCAGACGAAGCAAACGGCGGGCGTTTGTTTCCTGCACCGTGCTCTTTCCGGTCCTCAATTTGAAACCCGCCGCGCACGGTTGCATCTACCGGCAGTTGGCCCGACAATATTCTCCAAAGGAGTCAGTAAAAAAGATGAGCGGACTTGTCAGAGTCGCCGTCATACAGGCAGCGCCGGTCATGCTGGACCGTGCCGCCACCGCCGCCAAGGTCTGCCGTCTTATCGAAGAGGCCGCCGCGCAGGGCGCGCGTCTGGCTCTATTCCCGGAGGCTTTGATACCTGCGTACCCGCGCGGGCTGAGCTTCGGCACAGTGGTCGGGAGCCGCACAGAGGCGGGACGCCGCGCCTATGCGCGTTACTGGGATGAGTCCGTGGAGATTCCCGGTCCAGTCACGATGGCGATAGGCGAGGCTGCGGCGCGTGCAGGGATGTACGTTTGCATCGGCGTCATCGAGCGAGACAATCTGTTTCGTGGCGGGACGCTCTATTGCACTCTGCTCTACTTCGGGCCGGACGGTCGCCTGCTCGGCAAACATCGCAAGCTTAAGCCGACCGCCGCCGAGCGCATTATCTGGGGCGAGGGAGACGGCAGCACTCTGACCGCCATCAAGACGGAGTTCGGCACGCTCGGCGGTCTCATCTGCTGGGAGAACTACATGCCGCTGGCGCGCATGGCGATGTACAGCAAGGGAGTGGACCTTTATTTAGCGCCGACGGCTGATGCGCGCGATTCTTGGCAGGCCACCATCCGTCACATCGCCTGCGAGGGCCGCTGCTTCGTGCTCTCCGCGAACCAGTTCGTCACGCGCGAGATGATGCCCGCCGATTGGGAGACCTTCACGGATGGACCGGAAAATATTCTCTCAAGAGGAGGCAGCGCCATCATTGGCCCACTGGGTCAATATCTGGCTGGTCCTTTATACGATGAGGAAGGCATTCTGCTGGCAGAACTTGAGCTTGATTTGATAACGCAGGCGCGCTTCGACTTTGATCCGGTGGGCCACTACAGCCGCCCGGACGTGTTCCGCCTCATCGTCAACGAAGCGCCACAGCCTGCGGTGGAAACGCAACAGACGGAAATTGAAGAGCAGGAAGTTGGGAGATAAATCCAGATGGCAATAGCAACTATCAATCCCGCGACGGGCGAGACGATTAAATCTTTCGAGCCGCTCAATGAACGTGAGCTTGAAGAAAAACTTCGCCTCTCCGCAGAGACTTTTCGCGCGTCTCGCCGCACCCCCTTCGCCGAGCGAGCGCGTTTGATGACGAGCGCGGCTGGGATTCTCGAAACGGAGAAAAAACGCTTCGGCCAGTTGATGACGATGGAGATGGGCAAGCCCTTCAAGGCTGCCATACAGGAGGCGGAAAAGTGCGCCCTGGTCTGTCGCTATTACGCGGAACTGGCAGAGCGTTTTCTTTCAGACGAGATGATTGAGACCAACGCCGACAGGAGCTATATACATTACCAGCCGATTGGACCAGTGCTCGCCGTGATGCCCTGGAATTTTCCTTTCTGGCAGGTCTTCCGCTTCGCGGCTCCGGCCCTCATGGCTGGCAACACGGGCCTGCTCAAGCATGCCTCCAACGTCCCGCAATGCGCCCTCGCCATCGAAGAGATTTTCCTGCGCGCGGGCTTTCCAGAAGGCGCGTTTCAAACCTTGCTCATCGGCTCGGACATGGTGGCGCGTGTGCTCGAAGACCCGCGCGTTGCGGCGGCCACCTTGACGGGCAGCGAAGCGGCTGGCAGCCAGGTGGCGAGCGTGGCTGGCAGGCAGATTAAAAAAATGGTCCTCGAACTCGGCGGCAGTGACCCCTTCATCATCATGCCGAGCGCGGACCTGTCGGACGCCGTCAAGACGGGCGTCAAAGCGCGCACCATCAACAACGGTCAATCCTGCATCGCCGCCAAACGCTTCATCGTCGCCGCGCCGGTTTATGAAGAGTTTGAGCGCCGCTTCGTCGAAGAGATGCGCGCGCTACGCATCGGCGACCCGATGGACGACGCGACGGATATTGGCCCTCTGGCGACGCCGCAGATTGCCAAAGAGCTTGATGAGCAGGTCCAGAAATCCGTCGCCAGCGGCGCGCGTCTCCTGCTCGGAGGCAAGCCCTTGGAACGTCCCGGTAGTTACTACGCGCCGACCGTGCTCGCGGACATCCCGGTTGATGCCCCCGCTTATCGAGAGGAATTATTCGGACCGGTCGCGCTGCTCTTCCGCGTGGGTGATGTTGAAGAAGCGATACGCGTGGCTAACGATACGACCTTCGGTCTAGGCTCAAGCGCCTGGACCAATAATGAAGATGAGCGCGCGCGCTTGATTGACGAACTGGAAGCCGGCTGCGTCTTCATCAACGGCATGGTGGCGTCGGACCCGCGCCTTCCCTTCGGCGGCGTCAAGCGTTCCGGCTACGGGCGCGAGTTGAGCGCCTATGGCATACGCGAGTTCGTCAATATCAAAACCGTCTGGATTAAAGATGCTGCGGGAAGCAACCGGAGCGAGACGGAGTAATAAGCGGGGATTCGGAGGCGAATGCGATGGAATTGGACCAGGATAAGTCTTTGCGAGAACACCTGCTCTACCTGCTGCGCGGGGGCGGCGCGCATCTGGATTTTGAAACTGTCATCAAGGATTTCCCCGCCGAGTCAATCAACCGCGAGATAGCACATCTTCCATATACCGCGTGGCAACTGCTTGAGCACATGCGTATCGCGCAGTCGGACATTCTGGAGTTCAGCCGGAGCGCGTTGCATGTCTCGCCGGATTGGCCGAAAGGCTACTGGCCTGAGAGCGCGCGAGAGGCGTTGGCGTCCGATTGGAACAAGAGCGTAGAGGCTTTTCGCAGAGACCTCGCGGCGATGGAAAGCCTCGTGGCCGACACGTCAATCAATCTCTTCGAGCCTCTCGCGCACGGCGAAGGGCAGACGGTTTTACGCGAAGCGCTGCTGGTCGCGGATCATAACGCTTATCACCTGGGCGCGCTCGTCAACATCAAGCGGATATTGATGGCGACTGACGAAGCGACATAAAGCGCTCGCGCTTCGCCTTGACCTCGCGTGTTATTTACCTCGCATGGCCCACAGCAAGTGCTGGCCGGAAGAGGACCGGAACATGTCGCAGCGGAATATTCTTTTGTACGGCGCGAACGGTTACACGGGTCAGCTAATCGCGCGTTTGTCTGTGGAGCGGGGCTTGAAATTCATCATAGCCGGGCGCGACCGTGCGAAGATCGAAACGCTCGCGGCGGAGTTGAATTTGCCGCACCTGGCTTTCACGCTGGACGACACGAGCGCGCTGGATGCGGCCCTCAAAGATGTCGCCGCCGTGCTTCACTGCGCTGGTCCATTTTCCCACACTTCAAAACAGATGGCGGATGCCTGTCTGCGCCATCAGTCTCATTACCTGGACATCACGGGCGAGATAGCCGTCTTCGAGTCGCTGGCCGCGCGCGATGCGGAAGCCAGGTCCGCGAACGTCATGCTGCTTCCCGGCACTGGTTTTGATGTCGTGCCCTCGGACTGTCTCGCCGCGCATCTCAAAAGGCGCTTGCCTTCAGCGACGAAACTCACGCTCGGCATTCAAGGCTTGGGGCGTCTCTCGCATGGCACGGCGACGACGGTGGTGGAGAATATCAATCGAGGCGGGCTGGTCCGGCGCGACGGGCGATTGACTCCCGTGCCCGCCGCGTGGAAAACACGGATGATTGATTTCGGGCGTGGTCCTGTTTCGGCCACGACGATTCCGTGGGGCGATGTCGCTACGGCTTACCACAGCACTGGGATTCCGAACATAGAAGTCTACGCGGCGATGCCCGCAGCGATGCGGAGGATGATGAAGGCGAGCCGCCTGTTTGGTCGTTTGCTCAAGACTCCTGCGGCGCAGAATTTTTTGAAACGCCGTATCAAGGCTCAACCGGCTGGCCCAGGCGATGATGAACGCGCGAAGGGCAAGAGCTTTGTGTGGGGAGAAGCGGAAGACGCGTCCGGGCAGCGCGTGGCGTCCCGCCTGCAAGGGCCGGAGGGCTATACTTTGACCGCGCTGACCGCGCTGGCTATCGCCGCACGCGTGCTCGCGGGAGATGCGCCCGCCGGATTCCAGACACCCTCCAGGGCTTACGGCGCGGATTTCATACTGAACATCGAAGGCGTCAGGCGCGAAGACGTAGAAACTATTTAAGGACCATGACAGCGCAGGAATTCGAGAAGCTTTGCCGGGACATCTATGCGGATCGTCGGCAGATATACTCTTTCAATCCGAACGTGAGCCACAGGGAAGCTTTGTTGTGGATGCTGCTGGGATGCCTGGTGAGCCTTTTGAGCGTGCCTATTCTGGACCAGCCGAGCGTCTATGGCGGCTCACGCACGGACCCTTACGCGGACGCCATCTGCGAACTCTTAAAGCCTCGCATGAACCCCGCCTTCAACCCGCGAATTTATCTGGACGAACTGACGGAAAAGCTGAAAGCAGAAGAAGCATAAAGAGGAAGCATAACCCGGCGCTTCAGCGTCTCTTTTTCGTGGCCGAAGATTTTTTTTGAGAGGACGCCTGAATCGTGGCCCTCATCTTTACGGCTTTGTGGAGCGGTTGAAAATCTTCCGGGTGGAGGGCCGTGTAGGCTTGTGTCTTTCGCTTTTTTTTAGTTGTGGCTGGACGGGCCTGCGCGCTCTTCGTTGGTCGCTGTTGGGGTTCGTCTTTATGCAAGATAAAGATTCCTTCGTCGCCCGGCTCGAACTTCGGAGACCTGGCCCAGCGTATGTCTCGGCTGCTCGGAAATCTGACGATAATCTGTTGATGCGCGTGCTCGCCGTGCAAGACATCTGAGACCTCTACGACGGCTTCGCGCCAGTGGCCGGAGTGTTCGCTGACCGGCCTCGTCGCTGCGGTTGACGCCATGCCCTTTGGTGCGGAATCATCCCTGGGCATCCTGATGCTGAGGACTCTCCCCTGAACGACCACGTCTGCCTGTGTCAAATGATGAGAGAATTTCTGGTCCTCTCCGGTCTGCACAGGATCAGCCGCGCGTGCCATTGAGCGAGGCTTGTCCTGGACCTTCGTCTGACCGATGGACTGGACGGCCACGCTCTCTCCGAAGAGCCAGGGGTTGGTGTAAAAGATGGCCTGCTCTCCCTTTTTAAGCTTTCCGGCTGCGCTCAATTGAACGGTGATGTCCTGGTCCAGATATGCGGCGAGCGTCTTTGGTCCCTGCATGACCTGGTCCACCCTCACGACCAGCGTGTGGTCCGTGACCTGCACGCTCCGCATGGTGGCCGCCTTGAGTTTTTGGACTGTGCCCTTGAAGATGAATGTGGCACGCTCTGCTAATTCTTTCTCGCTTGAACTCTCTGTCATACTTCCTCCCAACCGCTTCGATAAAGCGCGATGCGTGGTCTGTGAGTCCGCGTGTTCCCGAATCATCATAACAAACAGAGGCTGACTGACAATCCGTCTGT
>DASYML010000249.1:0-3190 GCA_036009045.1 Pyrinomonadaceae bacterium | reverse complement strand
TGCCTTGATGCATGACATAAAGATCAAGAACAATTTATTGGAGGACATAGACACGGTGAAGTGGGGCGGGGCGGGGATTTTCATCAACATCAGTGGCGTGAAGAATGTGGTTGTGGACCACAACACGGTGTTTCAGGATGGGACGATAGTCAATGCCTACGACGACACGGGCAAGGGCACCAAGATTCTCAACTTCGTGTACACGAACAACATCGCGGCGCACAATGCGTACGGCATCTTTGGCGGCGGCTTCGGCAGTAAGGGCATCGCGAACTTTTTTCCAGGGAGCACGTTTCGGCGGAACATCATCGCGGCGGTGCCGTCGTTTCTGGACATTCCGACGACATACCCGTTAGACAACTTCTATCCGGCATCATTGGATGCCGTGGGCTTCGCTAACCGCGCGACGGGCAATTACAGGCTGGCGGACAAATCGCGTTACAGGGCGCGGGCCACTGACGGCACAGATGTCGGCTGCGACTTTAAGACGCTCAACGAGGCGGTGGCGGGCGCGCAGCAAGGCACTCCGGCGCAGGGCAGATGAGATGCCGAATCCAATGACATCAAGATTGCTCTTCAACATCAGAGCAGCCCGTGCGCTCCCGGCTGGCCTGTTCCTCGCCGCCGGAATATGAAAGATTGGCGCATCCCTACATGAGCTTGCCATTGCATGGGACCACAAAGGCACAGCGTTCGTTCGTGTCACTACCGCCTGCTTAAGCTGGGCGGGTCGTTGCTGGGCCAGAAACCCGCCCAGCTTAAGCAGGCGGTACTGACAGGAGTGACATCCGTTTGCAAACAGAAATAATCTCTCGACGCCTCCGTTCGGAGGCAAGACAATCTGAACGCTTCTGCGACACTACATGAGCCGAACACCGACGACGAATAATTTAACCGACGACCGCGCGGCGAAACTCTTTTCTCACAAATACTACTTAGTACTCGTTTGCCTAGTCGCCCTCGCCTATCTCGCTCTGGCCGTCTGCAACGCACGCACGAGAAGCCCCTGGAGCGATGAGGCATGGTTCGCCAATGCGGCCCTCAACCTGATTACGAAGGGCCATATGGCGACGACCGTGCTGGAAACAGCGGGGACTAATCTCAAGGGACTGGACCAATATACTTACTGGGTGATGCCGCTACATCTCTTGACGCAAGCGGCATGGTACAAGGTTTTCGGCTTCAGCCTCTTCGCCATGCGGATGCTCTCGACCGCCTGGGGCGCTGTGGCCCTTGTCTCATGGTACTTCATCATCAAGTCGCTCTCAGGCGAGCGCAAAGTCGCGCTCCTGACCTTCATCCTGTTGGCCCTTGATTACGTCTTTATCATGGCCGCCTCATTCGGGCGCATGGACATGATGAGCGCCGCGCTCGGCTCGGCGGCGCTCGCGGCTTACCTGCTGCTGCGCGAGCGGGATTTGAAGTTGGCGATATTCCTGGGCCAGAGCCTTGTGACGGCGTGCGGCCTGACGCATCCGAACGGCGGCGTACTCTTTTTCGTCGGCCTCCTTTTTTTGATTCTGTACTTCGACCGCGCTCGATTGAAGTGGCAGCACCTCATGATTGCCGGCATCCCCTACGTCATAGGGGCCGCTGCCTGGAGCACATATATTCTGCGCGCGCCGTCTCTCTTCGTCAGTCAACTGACCGCTAACGCGGCGATGGGCGGAAGAATGAGCGGGCTGACTTCGCCTTTGAGCGCCCTGAAGAATGAGATTACTCTGAGATACCTCACGGCTTATGGTCTGGGCCAACACACGTCCGGGCATCTTGGACCAGTTCAACTCAAGGCGCTGGTCCTCGTCGCCTACCTGATAGCCATCATCGGCGTGCTCTCCGTGCGAGCCATTCGCCAGCACAAAGGGTACAGGGCTTTGCTCATGCTGACGGCCATCTACTTCATCATCCTGACCTTCTTCGACGGTCAGAAGATGTCCTTTTATCTGGTCCATATAATTCCTCTCTACACGGCCATCCTCGCCGTCTGGATAAACTGGTGCTGGTCCAGGCGGCTCTTGCCCAGATGGCTGGTCGCGCTCGCCGTGTGCGGTCTCGTCGCGCTACAGGTGGGCGGGGTGCTGTACCGCGTGAAGGTCAACGCTTATCGCAATAGCTACATGGCGGCGGTTGATGTTGTGAAGCAGAACGCGAAGCCGGATACGCTCGTCATGGGCAGCGCCATCCTCGGTTTTGAACTCGGTTTCGATCATGTGTTGGACGACGTGCGGCTCGGACTCTACAGCGGCAAGAGACCGGACCTCATCGTTATCGGTGAGCCTTATGAGGAAGCGTTGAAGGAATACGAGGCCCATCAGACGGTTGAGTGGCAGCACATCCAAAGGCTGCTCGCGGAGGATTACAGAGAGGTCTACGACCATGAGCTTTACAGGATTTATGTGCGCCGGTAAAGGTAGAGAAGCGCCCGCGCTTACTTCATAATTGTTGGTCCAACATAAAAGTTGAGAGCGAAACTTTCAGTGAATTAACCGTGATTACTCGTCATGCTTTTTAACAGTTATATTTTCTGGGCCTTTTTCTTAATCGTCTTTGTGCTCTATCGTGTGCTCTCGCATCGCTGGCAGAACTACATGTTGCTGGCCGCGAGCTATGTTTTTTACGCCTACTGGGACTGGCGTTTTCTCTTCGTCATGCTCTTCTCGACGGTGGTTGATTACTACGCCGCCATCGGCATCGGTCGCAGCCCGTCAAAGCGCACGCAGAAGATTATTCTCATCACCTCCATCACGATTCAACTGGCCCTGCTCGGACTCTTCAAGTACTACGGTTTCTTCTCGCACGAGTTGGCGGGCCTGCTCTCGTTCGTGGGGATTCCAGTGTTCTTCCCGGCGCTCGAATTCCTGTTGCCCGTCGGCATCTCGTTCTACACGTTCCAGACGATGAGCTACACGATTGACGTGTATCGCGGGAATTTCAAGCCGGAAAAAAGCTTCGTCAACTTCGCGCTCTTCGTCAGTTTCTTCCCGCACCTCGTCGCCGGTCCGCTGGTTCGCGCTGCCAAACTCCTGCCGCAGATCAGCAACCCGCGCGTGCGTCGCCCGGACGATTTTCGCGAGGGGCTTTACTACATCCTGCTCGGTCTCTTCAAGAAGGTCTTCGTCGGTGACAATCTGGCCGCCATCGCCAACAGCATCTTTCACACCTCGCCCGCGCATCTCTCCGGCCTCGAATG